>JBAXIY010000027.1:0-24809 GCA_037138135.1 Verrucomicrobiia bacterium | reverse complement strand
AAATCGCGGTCGCTCACGGCGTCCATGGAATTTTGCGTGAGCTGAACTTCGCCGCTGGCATTCACAAAATCTAGCAGCTTGGCGACATGTTTGCGGTCGAGCGGCAGCGTGCTGCCAGCGATCGCGCCGCTGCCGAGCGGACAGACGTTCACGCGTGAATGGCAGTCCCAAAGGCGTTCGCAATCGCGTTCGAGCATCTCGACATAGGCGAGCAGATGGTGCGCGAAATAAACCGGCTGGGCGCGTTGCATGTGCGTGTAGCCGGGGATGATGACGTCGGCATTTTTTTCGCCGAGCGAAACGAGGGCGCGTTGCAGATCGGCAATTTCCTTGAGCAACGCAGTGATTTCGTCGCGCAACCAGAGCCGCATGTCGAGGGAGACCTGATCATTGCGCGAGCGGGCGGTGTGCAGTTTGGCGCCAGCGGGAACGCGCTTGGTCAGTTCCGCCTCGATGTTCATGTGGACGTCTTCGAGTTCGGGTTTCCACGGAAATTTTCCGCTGCGGATTTCTAGGCCAATCTTATTCAGTCCGCGCGTGATGGCGACCTGTTCCGCCTGAGTCAACACGCCGATCTTGCGCAACATTGCGGCGTGCGCCATGGAGCCAAGGATGTCGTGCTTCCACAGTCGCCAATCGAAGGAGATGGATTCGGTGAACTTGGCAACATCGGCAGCTGGGCCGCCGGTGAAGCGTCCACTGCGGGAGACGGGAGATTTTTTGTTCATACGCTGGCTTGTTTTTAACGCAAAGCCGGCGGGTCGCCAAGCGGCAAAGAGTTTTTTTGTTTGGCGTCGGCGCGCGAATGTGAAATGTTGCGACTGCAGCATGAGCGAATTTAAATTTGCCTGTCCCGTGTGCGGTCAGCACATGATGTGTGACTCGTCGCAAGGCGGTTCCGTCATGGAGTGTCCGACGTGCTTCCAGAAAATCACCGCGCCGCAGGCGCCTGCGCCGGACGCCAAGTTCATCCTCACCGGCACGAAAGTTTCGGAGAAAAAGATTTCGGTGCGTGGTTTTGATACGACTGGTAACGCAGTCGCGGAAGAAAAAAGTTTCCCCACCGCCTTGCTAATCAGCGCCGCCGTCGTTTTGGTCGTAGTCGGCGCGCTGCTATTCGCGTTTCGCGGAAAACTCTTCAAGTCGGGCGGGCATAACGCGAAGGATAATTCCGTCGCCGTGACGCCAACCCCTTCGCGGCCTTTGGAAAAACCAGCGCCGGTCGCGCCGCCGGCGAGCGATACGAATTGGGTTTTGACGTTGGCCGACGCGGTGATTCCCGAGGCAACGGTGGCTGGACGGATTCACGGACAGAGCCTCATCGTTGAGCGCGCCTCGTTTCAGAACGGAGTTTTGACATTGCGCAACGGCACGAAAGGCCCGCTCGAATTTGGCGCGCAAATTAATTTCAGCGGCGCGCCGGCTGAATCGCTTACGGGTCAGTCAATTGACGTCAGCACCAACGCGGAAAAGGCAGCCCATGTGCAACTGCGCTGGAAGTCGCCGACAGGCGAGGTGCAAAAGGATAATTATGACGCCGGCTACGCGCTGCGATTGGAGTTCGGCGCACTGGCAAACAACCATCTGCCCGGGAAAATTTATTTGTGCCTGCCGGACGCGGAAAAAAGTTATCTGCTGGGAACTTTTAGCGCCGACACGCGCAAGCCGAAGTCGAAGCAGCCGAAGAAGTAATTTTTAATTTCCAACAAGGAAAGCAGGAAGGCAGGAATTTCTTTTCATGGATTCCTGCTTTCTTTATTCAGTCCGTTATGAACATTGAAATCGTCAATACGGGCAGCGAGCTAATGCTGGGGCGCGTCCTGAACACGCACCAGCAATGGCTTTGTCGTCGGCTCGCGGATCTTGGTCACGTCGTCACGCGTCAGGTCGCCATCGCTGACACCGGCAGCGCCATCCAAAACGCCGTGCGCGAAGCCTTGGGCCGCGCCGACCTCGTCATCACCACCGGCGGCCTCGGCCCGACCTCCGATGACATCACCCGCGAACTCATCGCGGAATTGCTCGGCAAAAAACTAGTCGCGAACAATGACGTTCTGGCGCATATCGAAAACTTTTTCCTTAAACGTGGCCGTCAGCGTCCGGCGAAAACCACCGTGGAAACGTTGGTTCCAGAAGGTGCGCTGGTTTTTCTCAACGCGACGGGAACGGCACCGGGACTCGCCATGCGAGTAGCAGATAGGGGTTGGGATATGGGAGTTGGGGTAGGAAACTCCCCATCTGCCATCTGCCATCTGCCATCTGCTCCCGTGAAGTGGCTCGTCATGTTGCCCGGCCCGCCGCGCGAGTTGCGACCGATGTTCGACACGTCGGTTGTGCCGTTGTTGAAGCGGGAATTTGCGGGAGAAATTTTTATTTGTCGCACGCTGCTGACGACCGGTATCGGCGAATCGCGCGTGCAGGAAATGGTCGAGGCGGACTTGCAGCCGCTGGTCGCGCGCGGTTTGGAGGTCGGCTACTGTGCGCGGCCGGGTGCGGTGGATGTGCGGTTGGTCGCCAGCGGGGTGGCGGCGGAAAAGCTCGTGAGCGAGGCTGAAGCGGTGGTGCAAAAAAATCTGGGCGAAAATATTTTTGGTGCTGACGACGAGGAGATTGAGCAAGTCGTCGTGAAGTTGCTGGCGCAGCGCAAAAAGACGCTGGCGCTGGCGGAATCTTGCACAGGCGGCTTGATTGCCAGCCGGCTCACGGACGTGCCGGGCGCGTCGGCGGTTTTTCTCGGCGGCGTGGTGAGTTACGCGAATTCGGCGAAGGAAAAATTTCTCGGCGTGCGCGCGGAAACGTTGGCAGCGCATGGCGCGGTGAGCGAGGCGGTGGCGCGCGAAATGGCCGTGGGCGCACGCCAAAAGTTTGGTTCAGATTTTGCGCTGGCAGTCACGGGCATCGCCGGCCCAACGGGCGGCACGGCGGAAAAACCCGTTGGCACGGTCTTCATCGCGCTGGCGACAGCGCAGGGCGTGGAAGTAAAAAAGTTTTTGAACGTGTGGGACCGAGCAACTTTTAAACAGGTCACCGCGACGCAGGCGTTGGAATGGCTGCGGCGGGCGGTTTCTGCTTGAGGCGCGATTTTTTTGCGCTAGTTTCGGAAGATTATGTCTGCGCCCGTTGATCCTTTGGCTGAAGCCAGTGCGACAATTTCTGAATTGATCGCTGCCACGCCCTCGCCCAAGCGGCGCGGAACGTTGCTGATCGTGGATGACGAGGAGGGGCCGCGGATGTCGCTGAAACTCATCTTCAAGGATAACTACGATTTGCTGATGGCCAATGACGGGCCGACGGCGATTGAACTCGCGCAGAATAATGATATCGACGTGGCGATACTCGACATCCGCATGGCTGGCATGTCGGGCATTGAAGTGTTGGAACGGCTCCGGTTCGTGCGGCCGAATCTAGAAGCCATCATGATTACAGCGTTTGAGACGACGGACACGATGCGGCAGGCGCTGCGCTTACGCGCGTGCGACTACATCAACAAGCCTTTTGATCTTGCGACCATTCGCAGTGCGGTGAGTCAGGCGATGCAGCGCCGCGTGCTCGAAAGCGAAATCCACAACAGCGCCGAAAAAGTCCATGAGCTGTTGGCCGAATTGCAAAATCAGCGCGTTGAGGAACAAATTGCGCAGACGCGCGGCGACATCTACGCGAGCATCATCCATGACATCAACGGCCCGCTCTCGGTGAGTTTCGGCTTCGTGCAGTTGCTGAACCAGAAGTTGAGCAAGAATCTGAAGCTCGAAGTCGAGGATTTGGAATTTATCAAGGAACGCTTGCGCTCCGTCGAGCGGCAGATGAGCAATTGCATCGAGATTCAGCGGCGCTACCTGGGTTTTCTCCGACGCCAGAGCGGCGACGCCATGTCGGCGGGCGTGAACCATCTGTTGCACGATCTCGAACAGCTCGTGCGCGTGCATCCGAGCATGCAGGAAAACGAATTTCGCCTCACGCCACTTGTTGGCGAAATCGGTGTCAAAATTAACGGCACGGACATCATCCAGATTTTGCTAAACCTCACGGTGAACGCATTTCAATGCACGCCAGTGCCGCATCGCGTGGAAATCGGCGGCGAAGTTTTGGGCACGCCGCTGGATCTCACCCAGTTCAAGGACGGCCCGAACGATCGGTTGCTTAATGTGGAGAGCATGGAGAACACCGTGCCCATGGTGAAACTCTGGGTGCGCGACACCGGCCCCGGCATTCCGGCGGTGGTGCTGCCAAAAATTTTCGATCCGTATTTCACCACCAAAGGTCCGCGTCAGGGAACCGGACTGGGGTTGAACATCGTCCAGCGCCTAATCAAAGCCGCCCATGGCGCGCTGCACGTCCACACCGTCGCCGGTGAAGGCACGACCTTCACGGTTTATCTGCCGGGAGCGAATCTGGTGAAATAATTTTCTTCTCCAAAAAAAATCACCGTTTGAGCTAATGCCCAAACAGTGATTTTGTTTCTGCGGATAAATTAATTTCCCAAATACTCGCGCGGGTCGGTGACTTTGCCGGTCAACGCGCTTGCCGCCACCGTCATCGGCGACGCCAGAAACACTTTCGATTCCTTGTCGCCCATGCGGCCGGGGAAATTACGGTTCGTCGCGCTGATGCAGTTGATGCCGGATTTGTTGATGCGGCCAAACGTATCCACGGGACCGCCGAGGCACGCAGCACAACCGGCGTTTTCGGTCATCTGCACGCCTGCGTTCACAAGCACGTCCCAGATGGTGGTATTGCCCCAATAAGTGGACTGCAGATCGCGCACAATCTCTGGCGTCGCGGGCACGCCGAAGGTATCAATGACGACTTTCTTGCCGCGCAGCACGCGGGCGAATTCCACGAAGTCGCTTGTCTTGCCGCCAGTGCAACTGCCGACATACGCGCGGTCAAGCGGCTGGTTCATTTCCTTGGCCTTCTTGCGCTGGCCCGGATCAGGGTGACATGCGACGGTAGGTTCGAGCTTGCTCAGATCCACGACGAGTTCGTAAACAAATTTTTCATTCTTGTCGCGCGCCACGGGTTCGTAAGTGGATTTCGTTCCATTCAATTTCACACGCGCATCCACGTATTCCGCCGTGCGCGAATCAAATTCAAAGATGCCGTTCTTGCCACCCGCTTCAATCGCCATGTTCGCGATCGTCATGCGGTCGTCGATGGAAAGATTGCTGGCGCCTTCGCCATCGAACTGCATCGCGCGATACGTCGCGCCGTCGAAACCGATTTCACCGATGCAATGGAGGATGATGTCCTTCGCCATCACGCCGGGCTGGAGCTTGCCTTCGAGGCGGAAGTGCATCGTCTCAGGAACCTTGATGAGCAACTTGCCCGTGCCCATGACAAAACCCGCGTCGGTATTGCCGATGCCGGTGGCGAATTGGTTGAACGCGCCTGCCATGCAGGTGTGCGAATCCGTGCCGAAAAGAATTTCGCCGGGACGCGTGTGGCCCTTCTGCGGCAACGCCGTGTGGCAAACGCCCGCGTAGCGCGAACCGTATTGGCGTTTCATGTTGCCTTTGACCGCGTCGAAAACCCAATGACCGTTTTGATCATCGATCACGTCGTAGAAATATTCAATGCCCTGTTCGCGCGAGAAATCGCGGAGAATGTCCACGTTGCGGTTGGACTTGGAATCGGCGGTGAAAATGTAATGGTCGGGGATGATGACAATTTTCTTTTTGTCCCAGACTTTCGCGTCCTTGCCGAATTCACGTTTGAACACGCCGATGGTGCCCGGCCCGCAAACGTCGTGCGTCATGAGCACGTCGGCATTCACCCAGATGTTGTCGCCGGCCTGGACCGAAGTTTTGCCGGCGGCACGCGCGAGAATTTTTTCCGTCAACGTCATAAGTCCAAGAGCATAGCTGAGGCGGAAGACAACTTCAACTGCGGCTTTGAGCTGGCAGGCGAGCGCGGGTTTAACCTCATTGCAGCATGCTTAGGACCAGCGGAAGGCGAGTTTTGCGTTGCAAAAGTTGCGGGTCGGCATTGACTTTTGCGCCTGCAAATGAAAACTTTCCGTCCCGCGAAGCTCGAATTAAATAGTAGGGCGGCGGAAAAAATCTCGTGGCAGAAAAAGACGATTATTTGCTGGACCTGCTGGTTGACCTCGGCTTCACCACCGCCGACGTTGTCGCCAAGTCCCGCGAGGAAGCCAACGCCGCCGGCGTGGGCGTGGTGGATTTATTGGTGGCAAATAAGGTCATCCGCCCGGGCGACGTGACGCAGGCCAAAGCCGCCCAATTCGGCGCGGAAGTGGTTCACCTCGCGAACATGAAGATTGATGATGACGTCATCGCTATTGTTCCCCGCGACATTGCCAAGAAATACCGCGTCATCCCCGTTTTTAAAAACGAAGGCAAAGTGGCCGTGGCCATCGCCGATCCGTCCGACCTAAACACGATTGATTCGCTGACGCATTTGCTCAACGCGGAGATTGAACTGCGTGTGGCTTCGGAGCCGGATCTTGAGGCGGCGCTGAATAAATATTACGGCGGCGAGAAAAAATCCATGGACGCGGGCATCTTCAAGGATGTCATGCAGGAATTGACGGAGGAAAATGTCCACATCGCCAAGGTGGAGGAAGTCGGTGAAGTCGAGGCCGACGCGCCGCTCATCCGCTTGGTGAATCAAATCATCGTGGACGCTTTCAAGCTGCGCGCGTCGGACATTCATCTTGAGCCGTTGGAGAAACGCTTTCGCCTGCGCTACCGCATTGACGGCATGATGCAGGAGATGAAGTCGCCCCCGAAACGCTTGCAGGCGCCGGTCATCGCGCGCTTGAAAATTCAGGCGGGCATGGTCATCTCGGAACATCGCATTCCGCAGGACGGCCGTATTCAAACCAAAATTGGCAGCAAGCTCATTGACTTGCGCGTTTCGTGCCTGCCGACGAATCACGGCGAAAGCATCGTGATGCGTATCTTGGATAAGGAAGGCCTGCGCCTCGGTCTGCCGGAACTCGGGTTTTTGAGCGATGACCAAGCGACCTTCGAGCGCATCATCGGTTTGCCGGACGGAATTTTGCTCGTGACCGGCCCGACGGGTTCCGGCAAGACGACGACACTTTATTCCTGTCTGAATTTCATCAACCGGCCTGACCGCAAGATCATCACCGTGGAAGACCCGGTGGAATATGTTTTGTCCGGCATCAATCAGGTGCAGGTGAACGACATTGTGGGTTTCACGTTCGCGGCGGCGTTGCGCGCGATTTTGCGCCAAGCGCCGAACATCGTGATGATCGGGGAAATTCGCGACATCGAGACCGGCTCCATCGCCATCAACGCGTCGCTCACCGGTCACTTGGTTTTCTCCACATTACACACGAACGACGCGCCCGGAGCGGTCACGCGTCTCGTGGACATCGGAGTGAAACCTTTCTTGGTTGCCTCGTCCACGCGCTGCCTGATGGCGCAACGGCTTGTTCGGAAAATCTGTAAAAAGTGCGCCGCCCCTTACGTGCCGACGGAACAGGAAATGCGTTCGCTCGGCCTGACGATGGATCAGGTGAAAAGCGCGAATATCCAAAAGGGTCGCGGCTGTCAGAATTGTAACAACTCCGGCAACCGTGGGCGTTTTGGCATCTTTGAAATTTTTGTCGTGGAAGACGAGGCGCGGAAATTGATTTACGACCGCGTGCCGACGACGGTGTTGCGCCAGCGCGCCCGCGAGATGGGGATGCGGACGTTGCGCGAGGACGGCATCCGCAAAGTGTTGGCCGGTTTGACGACGGCGGAGGAAGTTATCCGCGCCACCGTCGGCGATGACACCTGATAAATTTTGAATTACAAATTTCAAATGACGAATTCAAAACCAACAGTGCGCGAAAGAAATTCGCAATTTTAATTATGTCCTACTCAATGTCAGATTTGCTGCAGTTGGTGGTGTCAGAAGGTGCGTCCGACTTGCACATTCGCGTCGGCACGTCGCCGACCATCCGTGTGCATGGCACGTTGCACCGCGTAGAAGGACCGGCGCTTACGCCGGAAACTTCCGAAGAATTGATGCGCAGCCTCACCTCGGAAGAACACATTCAGCAGGTGCGCGAGCGCGGCGGCGCGGACTTCGCGTTTGCGTTTGGTGAAGCGGCGCGTTTCCGCGTCAGCGTGTTCAAGGAAAAAGGCAATTTCGGCATGGTGCTGCGACAGATTCCCAGCAAGATGCTCACGTTCGAGCAAATCGGTTTGCCGGAATCGGTGAAGGAACTTTTGTTCAAGCCGCGCGGGTTGATTCTGGTGACGGGCCCGACGGGCTCTGGTAAATCCACGACGCTCGCGTCGCTCCTGAACATCGTGAACGAGACGCGCGAGGAAGTGCATCTCATCACGATTGAAGATCCGATTGAGTATTATCACAAGCACAAGAAGGCGCTCATTACGCAGCGTGAAGTGCATGTGGATGTGCCGAACTTTGCGGAAGCGTTGCGCCGCGCGCTGCGGCAGGACCCGGACATGATTTTGGTCGGTGAAATGCGCGACTTGGAAACGATTGAAGCGGCGATCACGGCGGCGGAAACGGGTCACTTGGTCTTCGGCACCTTGCATACGACGGGCGCGGCGAAGACGATTGACCGTCTGACGAATGCGTTTCCGACGCAGCAGCAGGAAATGGTGCGCATCCAGCTTTCGACGGTATTACAGGCGGTAATTTCGCAGATTCTGCTGCCGCGCGTAGACAAGCCGGGCCGCGTCGCCGCGTTCGAGATCATGGTGAATACGCCGTCCATCGCCGCGCTCATTCGTGACAACAAAACATTCCGCATCAATTCCGACATTCAGACCGGTGCGAAATACGGCATGGTGACGCTCGACTCGTGGCTGATGGACAAATACGTAAAGGGTATGATCGCGCGCGAAGAAGTCATCAACAAGTCGCAGGACCCCACTACAATCATGTCGAAACTACAAGAGCTGGATCTGGCGCAGGCGGTGGACAAAGGTAAAAAATAATTTCGTTTCATGGCTGAAGACATCAACAATCCATTGCTCGCCTTGCTCCACGGTCAGGGGATGCTCGACGACTTGCAATATGAGGAAGTCGCCGGCGAATTGCAGCGCAACGCCGCGCCGGCCATCCAGGTTTTACAGGACTTCGGGATCATGAAGCTGGACGACATTCTCCACGTCGAAGCGACGGCGCTCGGCACGGAAGTGATCCAGTTGAAAGACCGGCAGATTCCGGCGGAAGTGTTGAGTCTGATTCCGGCCAAGGTCGCCCAGATGTATAAATGCCTACCGGTGGGTTTTGCCAACGGCATGTTGCAGGTCGCGCTGGCCGAGCCGCTGGATCCGGCCAAAGCGGATGAAATCAATTTTATCGCCAAACGCGACGTGCAAATCGTGGTTGCGGACCCGGCGGAAATCGGCCGTGCCATCGAGCGGCTTTACGGTGAGGAGGAGAACGAAAGTTTTGCGGAAATCCTCAAGGAACTCGGCGATGAAAAGCTGGAGCGCGACGCCAAAGCGGCGGGGGACGACGTCAAGGCGGCGGAAGATCTCGCGAATCAAGTGCCCATCGTCAAGTTCGTTAATCTCGTGCTGCAGCAGGCGGTGATCGACCGGGCTTCGGATATTCACTTCGAGCCGTTTGAAACGGAGTTTCGCATCCGCTACCGCGTGGACGGCGCGCTCTACGAAATGGCTCCGCCGCCGAAACATCTGGCGCTGCCGGTCGCCTCGCGTATCAAGATCATGGCAAATCTGAATATTTCAGAAATGCGCCTGCCGCAGGACGGTCGTATCAATTTGCAACTCGGTGGCCGGCAGATTGATTTGCGCGTGAGCACGCTGCCGACGGCCTTCGGCGAATCCATCGTGCTACGCGTGCTGGATCGCGGCTCGGTGAATCTGGAAGTGGAATCTCTCGGTTTTCCAAAATACGTTTACGATTTCGTCACGGAAGTAATTCAACGGCCCAACGGTATTTTCGTGGTGACCGGCCCTACGGGCTGTGGCAAGACGACGACGCTTTACTCCTGTCTGCGCCGCGTCAACACGATTGATTCCAAACTGCTGACGGCGGAAGATCCGGTGGAATTTGATATCGAGGGCATCATGCAGGTGGCCATCAATGAGGCGCAGGGCATGACTTTCGCTAAGGCGCTTAAATCCTTTTTGCGTCAGGATCCCGACATCATCATGGTCGGCGAAATCCGCGACTTGGTGACGGCGCAAATTTCCATTCAAGCCTCGCTGACGGGTCACTTGGTTTTGAGTTCGCTACATACGAATGATTCACCCGGCGCCGTGACGCGCTTGGTGGACATGGGTGTGGAACCGTTTCTGATTTCCTCGACGCTGATGGCTGTGTTGGGCCAGCGGCTCGTGCGCACGATTTGCAAAAATTGCCGGACGCCGTTCGAGCCGACGGAACAGCAGTTGTCGCTGCTCGGACTATCGCCGCATGACTTGGGTGACAAGGTGTTTCATTACGGTCGTGGTTGCTCCAACTGCAACGACACCGGCTACAAGGGGCGCAAAGGCATTTACGAGCTTTTGATTGTGAGCGATGCCATTCGCAACCTCGTAAACGAACGCGCGCCGACAGTGGTGGTGCGCCAGAAAGCGGTCGAGCTGGGCATGGTGACCTTGCGCGAAGACGGATTGCGCGGCATATTCGACGGCGACACCACCATTGACGAAGTTGTCAAATACACCTGATTTAAATCTGACCTGCCATGCCAAAGTATAACTATGTGGCCCTTGACGCCCGGGGATCTGAAACCAAGGGCACCATCGAAGTGGGCAGCCAGAACGAGGCTATCGGCCGCGTGAAGGAGATGGGGTTGTTCCCGACCAAAATCACCGAGGCCTCTCAGGAAGATAAATCCGGCGGTAAAAAATCCAAAGCCAAGCCCGCTGCCAAGCCCAAAGCCGGTGGTAAGAAGGGCGGGGCGATGAACATCAACATCAAGATTCCCGGCTTGGGCGGTGGCGTGAAGCCGAAGGTGCTGACCACTTTTACGCGGCAATTGGCCACGCTTGTTGATGCCGGCCTGCCGCTGTTGCGCGGCCTGCGCGTGTTGGAGAAACAGGAGCGCAGCCCGACCCTGAAAAGAATTTTGGGCGAGCTCTCCACTTCCATTGAAGGCGGCAGCACTTTCTCTGAGGCACTCGCTCAGCATCCCAAAGTTTTCAACCGCCTGTTCGTCAACATGGTCAAAGCCGGCGAACTCGGCGGTGTGCTGGAAGTGGTCTTGAAACGACTCGCGGAGTTTTCCGAAAAGGCCGCCAAAATCAAAGGCAAGGTCAAAGCCGCGTTGTTTTATCCCGTCGCGGTTTTGATCGTGGCCGTGGGCATCATGGTGTTGCTGATGTGTTTCGTGGTGCCGAAATTCAAGGACGTATTTGCCGGCATGGGTTTTGAATTGCCCGGATTCACCGTGTTCGTGCTGTGGGTGAGCGCCACGATCAAAGACAACATTCTAGCCACGATGGGCGCGATGGCCGTTGTGGTGGTTTTATTTTTGCTGTTCATCAAGACCAAGTTTGGCCGGCACATTTGGGATAAAACCAAGTTGGTCATGCCGCCTGTGGGTCAGGTGGTTAGTAAGGTCGCCATCTCGCGTTTTTGCCGCACGCTCGGCACGCTCGTGAGTAGCGGCGTGCCGATTTTGCAGGCGTTGAACATCGTCAAAGAAACCGCTGGCAACGTCATCATCGCCAACGCGGTTGTTAAAGTTCACGAAAGCGTGAAGGAGGGCGAAACCATCACCGCACCGCTCGAAGCTTCGGGTGTGTTTCCGCCGATGGTTATCAGCATGGTGGACGTCGGCGAACAGACCGGTGCTCTGCCGGAAATGTTGCTGAAAATCGCCGACAACTATGACGAAGAGGTGGATAACGCCGTTTCGGCCATGACCTCATTGTTGGAACCAATTATGATCGTCTTTCTGGCGGTCATCGTCGGCAGCATCGTCATCGCGATGTTTTTGCCGCTGATTAAGATGATCACCCTCATGAGCGGTGGCGACGAAGGTGGCGGACACAAGGGCGAATAGCCCAAAACGTCAGTTTACCAATTAAACGGTCAAAAACTTGACAAAACCCCCGCCCGCGCGTAAATACATTGTATTCACATGGCGTAGGCGAATTATTTACAACTAACCCATTATGGAGTTCGATTGGAATAATCCGCCGTTTGAACTTGGTTCTTTGACCCAACGGGAAATAGAAGAGTCGTTTGAAGATCCGTTTGCCGTCCGGCTGATGCCGGACACGCCGCGATTTGGAGTGCAGGCGCGGTTTTTTAACCTTGGCATGTCCGCCGGTGGCGTCGGGATTTATAGCGTTTATCGGACGAACGGACGGCAGGTGCGGGTCTTGCAGGCGCGGCCATTCGCGCCGGAGGAACGCTTCTTCTATCAGAAAAAAATGGATCAAACCCTCGCGTAGTGAATTAATAATTTTTGCCGTGCAAACTTTTGCCAACTGGGAAGACGTGCCGTTGTTCGATAGCGAAGCGGCCGAGGCGACGTTTTGGGCGGAGAATCGTCCGGCGGTGCGGCTCATGGAAGCAGCGGTCGCGGGCAGTGCGGAATCGTCCGAGTCGGTCACGATTACGCTACGGATGGATCCGCGCATGCTGGCGCGTATCAAGCGTATCGCGCGCATGCGTTTTTTGAATTACCAGAGCATGATCAAACAATGGTTGAGCGAACGGATGGAACAAGAATTAAAGTAACGATGAAAACAATCGCAAATCGCAAATCGCAAATCGCAAATTTCCGGGCTTTCACTCTGGTGGAACTGCTCGTGGTAATTTCCATCATGGCGGTGCTGGCCGGCTTCACCATCCCCGTTTTAAAAACCGTCAAGGCCGCGCAGCAGAAAAAAGTCGCGCGGGCGGAGCTTGAACACCTCCAGACCGCGCTGGAAAATTACAAGGCCAAATACGGTGCGTATCCGCCGGGCAACCAAAATGCGGGCAGCGTTTACACCGCGCCGATTTACGGTTCCATGTTGAGCCAGCTTTACTACGAACTGGCCGGCACCACCATCAACGGTGCCAATTTCGTGACGTTGGACGGCAGCGCCTCTATTCCCGTCGCCTCGGTGAACACCGCCTACGGCGTGGGTGGATTTGTCAATTGCACCAAAGGCAGTGGCGAGGATGGATCTATCGCCAAAAATTTTCTGCCGAGCTTGAGTTCCAAACAGATTGGCGCGGTCTCCAATAATTCTGTGGCCAATACCGCCTTGCTCGCCACCTCTATCGGTGGGCCGGATCTCGCCTATCAGCCGCTTGGCATCTCCGGGTTGAATCCGTTCCGTTACGTTTATCCCGGCGTCAACAATCCCAGCGGCTACGACCTCTGGGTGCAACTCGTCATCAGCGGTAAGACCAACCTCATCTGCAATTGGAGCCGCCAAGTGCAGATCAATAGCCCGCTGCCTTGAAACTTTTTAATTCACCTGCCACTTATGAAAACACTCGTAAATCGTAAATCGACCATGGCCAATTTCCGCGCCTTCACGCTGGTGGAACTGCTCGTCGTCATCGCCATCATCGGTATTCTCGCGGCGATGCTGCTGCCCGCGCTGGCGTATGCCAAAGAATTAGCCAAGAAAGCCAAGGCCAAAACCGAAATGGGTTCCATCGTTACCGCCATCAATGCTTACGATCAGGATTACAGCCGCTTCCCCGTTTCGACCGCGGTGCAAACGGCAGCGACGGCGGCCAGCGGAGATTTTACCTACGGCGGCAGTCTGTTGGCCAACACCACGCCCGCGTTTCCCGCGATTAATCAGACGAACAATGCCGAGGTGATAGCCATTCTGATGGACATCGCGGACACCACCGTCACCGCTGTCAACGCCAACCACCAGAAAAATCCCAAGCAGGTGAAATACCTCAATGCCACGCAGGTTTCCGACAACACGCTACCCGGCGTCGGGACGGATTTGGTCTATCGCGATCCGTGGGGCAATCCCTACGTCATCTCGATGGATTTGAATTACGACGACGCGTGTGAAGATGCGTTCTACAAATTGCCCGCGGTTTCCGGTGGCGGCCTGAATGGCCTGATTCAGCAAGCCAATGGCAATTACGGCAGCCGCAGCAAAGTCATGGTCTGGTCCGCCGGCTCGGATCGGAAAGTGGACAGCACCGTCAAAGCCAATCAAGGCGTGAACAAAGACAACGTCCTAAGCTGGCAATAATTTTTGTGAACCGCGCCCGCCAACATTCCGCCTTTACGCTGATCGAGTTGCTCGTCGTCATCTCGATCCTCGGTATATTGGCGGCGTTGACCGTGCCGGCGCTCAAAAACATCGGCAAGACCAATGTCCAGATCAGCGCTGCGCGCCAGTTGCTTGACGATATCGGCCACGCGCGGCAACTCGCTATCAGCCAGCACACCACAGTCTATATGGTGTTTGTGCCGGAGCAAAAAAACTGGTGGAGCTATCTGCCTGCGTCGCAACTGGCCGCCGGCACGAATCTACTGGATAAGCAATGCACTGGTTACACATTCATGTCCTTACGTTCCGTAGGTGACCAGCCGGGCCAGCCGGTTTCGCGGTATATTGGCGAATGGAAGTCTTTACCGGACGGGGCATTCATTGCCACGAACAAATTTAACAAGGCCTATTATCCCGGATACAATTTCTATCGGATCAACGATTACGCCTCCGGTGCCATCTATCCCATCAACTCATTTAATTACTTGACCAACAATTCACCCAATAAACTTCCATTCCCGGTCGAGACCAACACCACTTTTACCGCGGCGGGATTATCCTTGCCTTACATTGCCTTCAATTATCTCGGTCAGCTTACGGTCGATGGCGTCAATCTCGCGACACAGGATGAATACGTTCCCATCGCGCAAGGCACGGTTGTTTATGCGACGGACAGCAACAAGGCGCTAACGGCAGGGCCGGCGGATTTTACCGAAAATCCGCCCGGCAACAGCACCAACTCCATGTTCAGCATTGTGCGGATTGACCGGCTCACGGGACGCGCCACCCAGTTGACGCAAAAGATTCAATGAAATTTCCAATTTCCAATTTCAAATTGCGAATCGCGACACGCTCCCGCGCGGTGGGTGAGGTTTCCATTCACAATTCGCAATTCGTAATTCGTAATTCCTCCGCCTTCACGATGATTGAAATTGCGCTGTGCCTGGCCATCATCAGCTTTGCGCTCATCGCGATCATCGGCGTGCTGCCCCTGGGGATGAATGCCCAGCGCGACAACCGCGAAGAAACCGTCATTAACCAAGACGCCACCGTCTTGCTGGAAGCCATTCGCGGCGCGGCGCGCGGCGCGGATAACCTGACGAACAATGTCTATGCTATCACCAATTACCGGGTCAGATTTAATGCCGGTGCGCCCAGTTCCGACACCATCGGCTGGGCCAATGATTCATACCTGACCAACGGCGCGCGCATCATCGGCATTTTAAGCACACCGCAGTTCACGGATAACGGCGGTGTGCCATTGGCGTTTCCGCCACTGAATGGTTACAGCAACCACATCGTCGCCTACGTTCGTTCCCTCAGCGGGCTGGCGGCAGAAAAGCCGCCGCAGGATAACGCCATCATGGTGACCGACGCTTTTACCTACCGCGTGTATTGCGTGAACGCCGCCGTGGCGTTTGACCCCAACAATTCGCTCGCCGGATTTAGCAAGCAGCTCAATGGCAATCTCCACGAACTGCGCCTGACGTTTCTCTGGCCGCAACTACCCAACGGCAATGTCGGCAGCGGGCGACAAACCTTTCGCACGGCCATCGCCGGCCAATTGGCGCAGGATCCCAACAACGGATTCCTGTTTTTTTACCAATCGCAGTCGTTTACCAACGCGCCATGAAATTTCCAATTTCAAATTTTAAACGGCGAATGACTGGCGCGTCATTTGCCACCCTCCGCTCCGCTTTCTCGCTCATCGAAGTGATGGTGGTGGTGGCGCTGATGTCGCTCATCGTGCTGGCGTTGATGGCGGTGTTCAACAGCACGCAGCGCGCGTTCCGTTCCGCCGTCACGCAGACGGATGTGCTGGAAGGCAGCCGCGCGGCGATGGATTTGATTTCATCCGATCTGCGCGGATTAACGCCGTCCGCTGGCGTGAGCAATGGCGCGGTGAATTTCAGCGTGCTCGGCAATGCCAGTTACAACACTGGCTATCAACCGCTGGTGCAAAACCTGCCGGGCAGCACGGTGACGCGCACCAACTTGCTGAATTATTTCTTTGTGTTGAGCCGTCAAAATACCAAATGGCTGGGCGTCGGCTACGTGGTGGATAATACCAACAGCAGCCCGCTGTATCCGCTTTACCGGTTTTATGGCGAGACGAACTCCACGGCCAATCCTCTGGTGTTGTTCAACAATTTTTCGACCATCGTGAACAGTGCGCAGTGGACGAACTTGAGCCATCTCGTGGATGGCGTGGTGCATCTCACCCTCCATGCCTACGACACCAACGGCACTTGGATCAACCCGGCCAGCCTGACTTACACCAATCTGCCGCGAGACACCTTGTTTTTTGCCAACGCGCACGGCGAGCCGCAGCTTTACATGTTCAGCAACACCGTTCCCGCCGCCGTGGAGCTGGAGATTGGCGTGCTGGAAGATCGGTCGCTCGCGCGGGCCGAATCGTTGCCATTCAACTCCACCGCCCAACTCAAGTATCTCAAGGAACAGTCGGGCGCGGTGCATGTGTTCCGCCAGCGCGTGAACATTCCCAACGTCGATACCACGGCCTACCCATGAAACCACCATCCAAATTTACGATTTACGATTTACGATTTACGATTGGGAAGAAGTCGTCTGCCGTGTCAAATCGTCAATCATCAATCGCAAATCGTAAATCCACCTCGGGCATCGCTCTCGTCATCACGCTCATCATGCTGGCGGTGACGCTGGTGATGGCCGTGGCGTTTCTAGCCGTGGCGCGCCGCGAGCGCAATGCCGTGACCACCAGCACGGACACCGCCACCGCCCGTCTCGCCGCCGATACCGCGCTGGCCGCTGTCCAGGCGCAAGTCGTGGCGAATATTCTCGCCACCACCAATCCCTACAACTACAGCCTGCTCGTCTCGACGAATTATCAGAATGGCGCTGGTTATTTCACCGGCGTGGTGAATCCGACCAACGTCAATTACGATTTTTACAACAGCTCGGGAGTTGGTCCCATCAGCGGCAACGATCTAATTCAGAACATTGCCAACCTGTATCTGCTGCCGCGCCCGCCGGTGTATGTCTATAATCGCAACGGCGCCACGAATGACTTCCGCTATTACCTCGACTTGAACCGCAACGCGCGGTTTGAGGCGAATGGCCGAGTGACCAATGTGGATAATCTGGGCATTGCTATTTTAGATGCCAGCAACAATCCGGTGGTGACCAGTCTGACGGGCGATCCCGAATGGGTGGGCGTGCTGGAACGTCCCGACCAACCGCACGGGCCGAATAATAAATTTCTAGCGCGCTATGCCTTTCTCGCCCAGCCCGTCGGCAATACGCTCGATTTGAATTACATTCACAATCAGACGCGCAATGCGAATCCAGCCACCATGAGTTCCGGCGACGGATTTTTTCGCAACGAAAGTGTCGGCTCATGGGAATTAAATTTGGCGGCGTTCCTCGCGGATTTGAATACGAACACTTGGGGGCAAGACGTTGGTTTGACAACCTCCTTTTACCAATATAATCAAGCCGGTATCCCGGTTGCTTTTCCGAACTCTGGAGTAGCCTTTCAGGACGCGTTTTCACTTTTGGCTTGGCGCTACAACTACAATTACAACACGCTCGCCGTGCCGCCGGCGAATCTTTACAACGCCCTTGTCGGCGCTGGCGTGGACGGCTACACGCTGGGTATTCTAATGACGAACACCGCGTTGCCGTTGGTGGCGGCTCCGCTCAACGGAGCCAATGCGCCGTGGGCTGGCTCGGATAACACCAACCGTTTCTTTAATCTGGTGTCCGATGTGTTTGATACCAGCAAAACTCAGCCCAGTGTCGTGGCTCCGCTGATTGGCTTTACAGACCGCCTCACGGCGGCGGGCACGAATACTTTTAGTGGCACCACCATTCCCACCTACGACCGCTACACGTTTTACCGGATGCTGGACGAGTTGGGCACGGATACCGCCGCCGATGACGGGCGGATGAATGTGAATTATTCCAATGCGGTCGTCCGCTACAATGCCAGCGGCGAGGTGACGAATATCACCATCGTTCCCGGCGCGGAGACGAATGTGGTGCCGTGGGCGCCGCTGGACTTTTTCACTGCGGCCGCTGACCGGATGCTGCGCACTTACACCACGAACTGGCTCGCGGCCAATCGCCGGCAATACACCAACACTTTCGGCGCGTCGGTCACGAATGCGTTTGGCGTGGCGAACATTCCGGTTTATATCGACGGCCAGTTTGTCTATTCGCCCGCCGTCAACCGCATCCTGCAACTCGCGGCGAATCTGTATGACGCCACGACTACGAATTTTTATCCGTCCGTCTTCCGGCCAACGTTCACGGTGGTCAATCAGAACGGTTTTAGGAATGTTTATATTGACGGCTACCGCGAAGTATTGTCGTTGACTACGTTCACGGCTGGAACGGCACCGCTTGATACACCGACAAATATTTATAGCACTTCGTTGGCACTGGACGCCGATCTCACAACCACAAACGGAAATGCCTACGGCGTGCCGTGGATCATTGGCGCGAAGAAAGGGCTGCCGAACTTCAATGAATTTGCGATGGAAAATGCGCTGACCGTCACGCGGCGGCTGCAGCTCACGCGCACAACTAATACTACGCCACCGACCATAACCGGCACGAACCAGATGTATCTGATGAATTTGAGCAGTTCCATTGGCGTGGAGCTGTGGAATTCCTACGATAACAAATACCCCGGCACCATCGTGGTGGGCATCCACGAATCGGCTACAATCACAATCACCAATGACGAGCAGAACCCGGCGTCGCCGTATCCGTATCTGTTCCAGCAAACTTTCTCGACAAACCACACAACCGTTCCATTGGCGGCGTGGACGGGTTCGCAGGGTTCGCAGCCGTATTGGGCGCAATCCACCGGCAACCCGGCGACCGGGGCGATCAAGACGGTGATTTTCACCGGGCCGACGATGCCTTATTCCGTCTATCGCTCGCCTTATGGGGCGATGCCGTCTGGGTCGGGTCTGTTTGTTCCGGGTTTCGAGCCGACGAATTATCTTAATTATTACAATCCTGGAACGCTCAACAACTTTGAAACCAACTCGCCGAACGGCTTTCACTTCCCGCAGTTTGGCGTGCTGGTGACGAACCGGTTGCAGGTGTTCATGATTGATACCACGTCTAATCGCATCATTGATTACGTCAGCTTTGCCGGACCCGAAGGTGGCTTCAATGTGAACTCCAATCTGGCCGATCCGGATTTGGGCAATAATGGCGCGGCTACATATGGCGTGTGGAATACCAATTATCCCAACAACAGTTCGCCGCCGAACGGAGCGACATGGGGCATCCTCAGTCAGATCACGGCGTCCAAAAGTGTAGATGCCAGTGCGCCAGCGGATGAAGGTGGCAAGAGGGGTTGGGTTTCCGATCCCGAAGCAAAAGTGTTTGGAACCGCCACGACGGATCAAACTGCTGCTTTCAGATCGTTTTTAAAAACGTCCGGCGGTTTACCTTTGGCTATGCAAGCGCCTTATTCGCCGACCCGCACGGTGTCGCAGTATTTTTCGTGGCAGGCCAACGATCCGTTGGTGCATTATTTGGCCAGCGACATCAGTTCCATTCCGCCCAATTCTGATAACACCAAATATCCTAATCTCGGCGTTGGTCGTTTCGACCCTCCCAATGTTTTAACGCCGTTATCCGGGCTGAATCTTGGCTATGTGAACGACCGTTATATGCCGTGGAGCGGGAATCATCGCAATCAGTTGGCCACAATGGACACCAACCGTTTCAATCTGACCGAGCGCGATCCGTTGGTGCAGCAGTCGGACAACTGGGATTTTCCGGCGGGCAAATTGCCCAGCATCGGCTGGCTCGGGCGCGTGCATCGCGGCACGCCGTGGCAGACCGTCTATCTCAAGTCCACCGACATCCTGACCAACGACGGCGTGGCGGTTTGGAAAGATTGGATGGGCAACGGCAATACGTTTGACGCCACCAACGCCGCGCCGGTGCAGGACGCGCGGCTGTTTGATTTGTTTTCGACCGCGCCCAATGCCAACGCCACGCACGGCACGTTATCCGTCAACCAAACGCATCTGGCTGCGTGGTCGGCGGTGTTGAGCGGTCTCACGGTGCCGAATAATCTCACCGGCGGTTACACCAACATTCCGCCCGCCGGAGCGGACGCGGGCAATTCCGCCGTCGGCCTGATTTTGAATGGCACGCTGGGCATCAACGCCACGCGCGCCAATTTCACCAACACGGACGGCGTGATCGGCGCGTTTGAACACGTGGGCGACATCGTGCGCACGCCCGCGCTGACGGAACAATCGCCGTTCCTGACGGGTCTGGACAAGACGACGCAAATCAGCGACGCGCTTTATGAATGGTTGCCCCAGCAGACGCTGGAATTGCTGCGCGCGAGCAGCACGCCACGTTATGTGGTTTATTGCTACGGTCAGACGCTGCGCCCCGCGCCCAACGGCGTGGTGACCACCGGCGGCAATACGACGTTCGGGCTGGTCACGAATTATCAGGTCACGGCGGAAAGTGCGGCGCGCGCGGTCATCCGCGTGGACAACGCCACGACCAATGCGCCACGGGTGGTCATCGAAAGTTACACGCCGTTGCCGCCGAACTGAAATTTGCAGAGCGGGAAGTTGGAAGTTGGGAGATAGTAGATGGTAGTTGGTGGATAGAAGCTGGCTGAGTTAAATGCTAACTCCCAACTGCTATCTCCCATCTCCTAAATTTGAAAATTTAAGTTATGAAAAGTCGTTTTTTAATTTTGTTGTGCCTGCTCGTCGCGGCGGGCGCTTGGCTGCTGTGGCCGTCCGGTCATCAGTCGTCGTTGTCGGCGACCAAAACTGCGGTTGTCACCGCGCCCGCCACGCTGTCGCCGGCGGCGCAGATTGCCGCGCGCAAAGCGGCTTTGGCGGCGGCTGCCACCAACAGTCTTTTTGCCAAAACGAACCGTCTCGCCTATCGGCTCTCGAACACGACCAAGTCCATCGGCCAACTCGCGTCAGATCGCCACGCCATTTTGCTGGATAACGCGCTGATTCAAACGGACGCGAAAATGGATTTGAAAATTCCCGCGCACCTGCGCGCAACGGGCGAGCCGGGCGCTTACATCGTGCAGTCGCACGGCGTGATTGACGGGGCGTTCCGCGCGGCGCTGGCAGAAGTGGGCGCGAAGACAGTTTCTTACATTCCGAACAATGCGTTGCTCGTGCAGTTGACGGCGGCGAGCGCGGCGGCGTTGAAAGGCAATTCTCTCGTCCAAGCGGTGCTGCCCTACGATCCTTATTTCAAGGTGCAATCGTCGTTGCTCGGTCTGGCGGTGAAACAGCAACCGCTGGCCAAGGGAACTTTTCTGACACTCGGACTGTTCAGCGGCGGCGCGACGGCGACGGCGGAACAAATTCAAAAACTCGGCGGTATCGTGATGGCGACGGATCGCTCGCCGTTCGGCCCGATCGTCCGCGTGCAGCCGCCGGCGAACTGGCTGGCGCTGGCGCAATTGCCCGGCGTGCAATTGCTGGAACCGGCGCATCGGCGCGTGGCGGCCAATGATCTTTCGCGCTCCACGATGGGTGTGGCCGCGACTTCCGTGGCGCTGACGAATTATCTGAACCTCACCGGCTCCAACGTGATCGTGGAGGTGAATGACACGGGTATTTCCACGAACCATCCAGATTTGTTGGGACGTGTGTTTCTGGATGCGTCGGGCAGCGGTAATGATACGGACGGTCACGGGACATTTGTCGCCGGTCAAATCGCGGGCAGCGGCTTCGAGTCGTTGACGGTGACGAACGCGCAAGGCTCAATCATGCCGGGGACGAACGGACAATTTCGCGGCAAGGCTCCAGCCGCGTCGCTATTTTCTGTCGGCGCCATCAATGGCTATTATCGCGGCGGTTTGTTTGAAAGCGGCAACGACGATAATTTCTTCGTTATCGGCCAGACGAATTTCTTGCTTCCGGGCGCAGCCAATTACGTGCTCGGGCCGGCGGGCGAGACTAATTATTTCTACGTGCAGTATCCTGATTGGTATTTGCAGGAAGCGCCGGCGGTGACGAACGCGCTGATTTCAAACAACAGTTGGGGCAACGAAGGTGCCAATGAATATGACCTCGCGGCGGCCAGCTACGACGCGGCGGTGCGCGATGCGTTGCCGGAAAAAACCGGACCGCAGCCGGTGCTGTTCGTGTTTGCGGCGGGCAATAACGGCAGCGCGGGCGCGAATGATGGCGGCGGCGGCACGCCGGACACGATTGCCTCGCCCGCTACGGCCAAGAATGTCATCACCGTCGGTGCGCTGGAGCAGCAACGGGGCATCACGAACACCTATCTGCCGTTCGGCTCCACTAATCCAGTTGAGGCGTGGTATGGCGACACGGATGATAGCTCCCAGGTGGCGGGCTTTTCTGCGCGTGGCAATGTGGGCATCGGCACCGAAGGCACTTACGGGCGGTTCAAGCCGGACGTGGTCGCGCCGGGAACCTTTGTGATTTCGACGCGCTCGACGACATGGGACGAGGTGACGTATTACAACCCGACCAATTTTTACTACAAGCAGATCAACGGCGAGACCGTGGACACGAACTCGTTGAATTATTATAGCCTGAGCGATTTTGGTTTCACCGCGAAGAGCAATATTGTCAGCCTCACCATCCAGATTTTCAACACGGTGCCGAACGTGACGAACATGCCGATCTATGTGTCAACGACGACTTTCCCCAATGCGGGCACAAATGATTTCTCCACGGCCAAGAACAGCGTGAACATTCCGTTGGACAGTCCGGCCAACTATTTGTCGCAAATCGTGAACAATGGTGGCGACTTTAATTTCAGCGTCGGCAACCCCACCAACGTGCCGGTGAAATACAACCTGTTTTTGGAAGTGGTCACGACCAATGACATGGGCAACTACTACGAAGTGCTCAGCAACCTGAATAATTCGATTGGCACGTCGCCCTATTATTACCGCTACGAGAGCGGCACGAGCATGGCGGCGGCAGATGTTTCCGGCGTGCTGGCGTTGATGCAGGATTATTTCACCAACACGCTGCACACCACGCCCAGCCCGGCGTTGCTCAAGGCGATGCTCATCAACGGCGCGCGTCTGACGGGCTTCTACAATTTGCAGGTGAACAACACCATCAACTATGAAGGCTGGGGCCTCGTCAACTTGCCCAACTCGGTTCCGCCCACGCTGACCAACACCGCTGCGGGCACGAACAACTCGGTTTTCTTCATCGATCAAAGTCCAACGAATGCGCTGACCACGGGCGACACGCGCACGTATCAGATTTCCATTCCGCCGACTTCACAGTCGCAGCCGCTGCGGGTCACGCTTGCGTGGACGGATCCGCCGGGCAATCCCGCCGCCGCCATCAAGCTCGTCAACAACTTGAGTTTGACCGTTACGAATCTGGATAGCGCGACCAACCCCGTGGTTTATTACGGCAACGACATCGAGACCAATCAGGTTTACAACACGCCGCAAAACCCCACCAACTCCACGGCGGCTTTGGACAACATCAACAACGTGCAGAATGTCTTCCTGCCGCCGCACGCCGGCACGAACTTTGCGGTTGTGGTTTCCGGTGCGGCGGTAAATGTGAACGCTGTCACCACGCAGACCAATAACGCGGCGGGTATTTACGGGCCGAACATTGCGCAGGATTTCGTGCTCGTCGTTTCCTGCGGCGACGGTTCCAGCACCAACGGTTTCAGCATCAAGTCCACGTCAGCGACGTCCAATCCGAACAGCGACCAGCGCATCACGGTGATCGTTGCCACCAATTCGCCGTTGATGAATCAGATTGTCGGCGCGAGTTCACCGGTGATTTCCACCAACACGCTCGCGTTCTCGGCTGGTTCGCCGTATGTCACGAATGCCTTGCTGACCATCGGCCAGACGAACCAGTGGCATTTCTACGTCGTGACCAATTCGCCGAGCAATACGCCGGATTACACCAACGCCGCGTTCATTACGTTCCTGCCGCAGACGCTGGCGATTCCGCGCCAAGGCGTGTTTGCCGGTTCCGATGCCAACTCCACGTTGCCGGAGGCGAACATTGATTTGTTTGTCGCCAGTGGCCCGGGCGCGGAAGCGTTGACGAATCTGGATGCGACGGTCATCGCCAATTGCATGAGCAACTCGGCGGCGGGTGGGGCGGGCACGTTTTATTCCTCCGCGTTGAGTCGCGGCGGCACGAAGTTTATCGTCTCGACCAATTCCGCGCCCGGCCAGGTTTATTACATCGGCGTGCAGTCGGAAGATCAGATGGCGTCCGAATACTCTTTCCTCTCGGAGTTCAGCAACATCCCATTCAGCCAGATGACCACGAACGGCGAAGTGGTGCAATTTTTCCAAGTGGAAATTCCGGACGGCCCCGCCTCATTGCCGGGCTACACGAATACGATTGGCGTTGCCATCTATCCGATGGATCTGCGTCGCGTCATTGTCACTAACATTCTGGCCGTGCAAAACGCCGGTGACATCACGGTGTCTTTGAATCATTCCACCACGGCCAACGCCAATGAAACGGTCAATCTCATGTCGCACAACGCGCCGAACGATCCCGGCATCTATACCTTTGTTTACGATGACAGCGGGCAGGGGGACGTTTCCAATTCCATACCCAGTGCCGGGCCGGGCAGCTTGAATACTTACAAGCG
>JBAXIY010000026.1:0-24883 GCA_037138135.1 Verrucomicrobiia bacterium | reverse complement strand
CAAGGGTGGTGCCAAAGACAATCAACTCATTTTTGTGATGAATTTGAATTATACAACTGAAGGACTGGCGATTTTCTTTCAAAGCGGATAAAAAAATCCGCAGCTGAATGAATGTTGGGGCGATTTATTGCAAAGCGCCGGCAATCAATTGCTGTTCGCGAACCGAAAATTTTAATTTCAGCGCCTCGGCGCGCGCAGCCTCGGTCATTTTCTCCCATGATTTGCGGATTGCATTGACCATTTTAGCGTCGTCGCTTTTCGCGGCAAGCGCGGCGAATTGAAACTCCAGAAAGACTAGACACAGCGCGTCTTCAAGCACGCGGACTTCGGCCTCGGCAGGGAAATTTTTCTTGAGATTCAAATCCTGCACGCGGCGGATAGTTTCGTCGTCGTAGCCAACCGCACGCAGAATCGCGCCAGATTTTTCGGCGTGGATTTTTTTTAAGTCGGCGCGCCATTTCAAATAGCCGGGGCGCGTCATCGGATAATTTTCGCGCGGACTTTCCCAACGGCAAATGTGCTGGCAACGCGCGGCAAGTTGCAAAACTTCGGACGCGTCAGGAGCAAGTTTCAAAACCCATTGCGTCAGGCGTTCGGCGTAAAGCAGTTCGCGCGGACGACCATTTTCCAGATTCGGGTCGCGGGAATTTTCGGCATCGAAGCGCGCGATGGCAGACTTAAACTTTTCGTTCACGCTGCGATTTTTTCCGATGCACAGAAAATTGCAAGCGGCATAAAACAAAAACGCGCCGCCGGTTTTAATCAGCGACGCGTTTGGTTAAAGTTTTTTTCAGTGGCAGCCGCAGCCGGAGCCGCAGGAACCGCCTTCGGCCAATTCGTCCGAGGTCGGGATGCGACCTAGTTCAATCGTCTTGGCGACGACTTTTTTGACGGAGCTTTGGAGTTCGTGCATTTCTTCCTGTGCATCGAGAAAGCCGGAGGCGACGGGATTTTTCAACAACGCGTCGCGGTCTTTTTCAAACGCGGCGATTTCCGCCGGTTCGAGCACTTGACCGCCGTGTTGTTTTTCCTGAAGCGCCTGGCCTTTGCTCATCAGGCTTTCATACGCGCCGCGCGCGGAGGCATCGGCCAGAAAAGTATCAATGCGCTGCTTGATGCCGCCGGTCTGGATTTGTTCAAGAATGGCTTCGCACAGTTCGTTCGTTTTCGTTTCAATTTTTGTAGGCATAAATTTTGCGCTGAAAATAAACCACATTCACCGGCCAAAAGCAATTGCCAAGGCGTGCATCACTTCAGATTTTCCAATTGAGACGAGGGCACAGACGATTAAAATTATTTCCGTTTCCACGCGGCAAAAAGTTGACACGGCTTGCGAAAATCAGTAAATCCTGAGCCACACTCTATGCAAGCCATCCAACTTCAGTGGATCGATTACACCATCCTCATCGCTTACGTCGCCTTTGTCATTGGCATCGGTTTGGCGCTCTCGCGCTACATGAAAACCTCAGCGGACTTCCTCACGTCCGCCCGCTCGATTCCCACCTGGGTCACAGGCCTCGCGTTTATATCGGCAAATCTTGGCGCGCTGGAACTCGTCGGCATGGCCGCGAGCGGCGCGAAATACGGCATCAGCACCGCCCACTTCTACTGGGTGGGCGCGATCCCGGCGATGATCTTTCTCGCCGTGTTCATGATGCCGTTTTATTACGGCTCCAAGGCGCGCTCGGTTCCCGAATATTTAAAAATGCGTTTTGATGAACGCGTCCGCGCGTTGAACTCCATCGCCTTCGCGGTAATGACCATTTTTGCGTCCGGCATTTCGATGAACGCGCTGGCGAAATTGCTCCACGCACTGCTCGGCTGGGATTACAACTTCGCTTTGTTTGTCAGTTCCGGCGTGGTGCTGCTTTACGTTTTGAAAGGCGGACTTACCTCGGCGATTTACACGGAAGTGCTGCAGTTCTTCATGATCGTGCTCGGCTTTGCGCCCGTTGTTTATCTCGGCCTAAAAGATGTCGGCGGCTGGCACACGATGACCACTTCCCTGCAAACCGTCGCGACGAATCCCGCCGCGATTTATCTCAAGGACGCGGGCACAACCTACGCGCCGAACGCGTGGACAAGCGCGTGGCAACCCGTGCTCGCCGGCCCGACACACAACCCGATGGGCGTGGATTGGTTCGCAATGATCTTCGGCCTCGGCTTCGTTTTAAGCTTTGGCTACTGGTGCACCAACTTCCTCGTCGTGCAGCGCGCGATGGCCGCGAAAAACATGACCGCCGCGCGCAACACGCCGCTCGTGGCCGCCGTGCCGAAAATGTTCTTTCCGCTCCTCGTCATCGTGCCCGGCATGATTGCCGCCGCGCTGACCACGTTGCCGGACAAAGGTTATCGCATTCCGCCGCCGGTCATCGCGCAGGCGAATTATGACAAGGCCATTGCGGATGTGAAAAATGCCAACAGTGCTGATGCCATTAAAATCATCAGCGACGATCTCGGCATTAAAGTTGACGCTGGAAAAATCACTTCGCTCGTTGCCGCCAACGCTGCAAGCAAACTTACCGACACGCAAATCCAACAAGGACTTTACAACAGCGTTGCGGAAAATGATTACGACGGCGTGATTCTTTCGCTCGTGAAAAAATACTGCCCAGCTGGTCTGCTCGGTCTAGCGCTGACAGCATTGCTGGCGTCCTTCATGTCCGGCATGGCGGGTAACGTCACCGCGTTCAACACTGTGTTCACTTACGACATTTATCAAGCCTACTTTGCGAAAGGCAAGAGCGACGCTCATTACATGTGGATGGGCAAAGTCATCACCGTCGTCGGCATTTTGTTGAGCATCGGCGCGGCGTATTTCGCTTCGATGTATAACAACTGCATGGACATCATCCAACTCGTGTTCGGCTTCGTGAACGCGCCGCTCTTCGCAACGTTCCTGCTCGGCATGTTCTGGAAACGCACCACAGCCACGGGTGCTTTCGTCGGTTTATTCTGCGGCATCGGCAGTTCAGCACTGTTCCATGCGCTGACCATCGCGCAGGGAAACATGCCTGGCATCAAGGGAGGTTATCTCAAAGTCGTCTCGACGTTCCCGAGCGAAATGGCGCAGAACTTCTGGCTCGCCGCGTTTGCATTTATCGCGTGCTTCGCACTGACGCTGGTGATTTCGCTGGCGACTGCACGCACGAAGTCGGACGCCGACTTGAAAGGCCTCGTTTATTCACTCACGCCCAAGATCGTGGACAACAATGCGCCAATCTATCAACGCCCAGCCGTTGTCGGCGTGGTGCTGCTGATCGTGTGCATCATCTTGAACCTGATTTTCTGGTGAACCAAACCAACAACCTAAACTAAAATAAATTTATGGGACTCGATATCCGCTGGCCGATTGGCCTCATGTTCACACTCATTGGCGCGCTGCTCGCCGTGTTCGGCCTCGCTAAGGGCGCTGAATCTGTTTCGCTCGGCATCAACATCAACCTCGTCTGGGGCGCGGTGCTCCTCGTGTTCGGCGTGCTGATGTTGCTCGGCGCCATCAAAGGTGGCAAAACTCCGCCGTCGGCCTGAACTGCTGAATTGCTTTCACCGCGCCGGAGAATTATTTTTCTCCGGCGCACTTTTATTTTATGAACCTCAAAGAATTATCCACCCACATCGCCGCTGAATTTCAAAAGCATTACGGCCGCGCGCCGCGTTGGATTGTGGCCGCGCCTGGCCGCGTCAACGTCATCGGCGAACATACCGATTACAACGACGGTTTCGTTTTGCCGATGGCCATTGAACGCTACGCTATCATGGCGGCGGACACTTCCGCGACGGCCGGAACAATTTCCATTTACGACGCGGCTTTCAAAGAGAACGCCACGATTGACGTTTCCGCGCCCGTGACCAAAGGCTCGCCGAAATGGTCAAATTACATTCGCGGGGTGCTGTGCGGTTTTCAGAATCGCGGCGTGACCATTCCCGCGCTCGATGTTGCGTTCATGTCCACTGTGCCGCTGGGTGGCGGTTTGAGCAGCAGTGCCGCACTCGAAGTCTGCACCGCGACACTCATGGAAGCCGCGACCGGCAAAGCCATTGACCCGATTGAAAAAGCGCTGCTGGCGCAGAAAGCCGAACATGATTTTGCCGGCGTGCCCTGCGGCATCATGGATCAATTCATTTCCGCGCTCGGCCGCGAAGGCCATTTGCTATTGCTGGACTGCCGCACACGCAAAACTGAATTGGTGCCGATGAGCGATCCATCCGTAGCGTTACTCGTCATCAACACGAACGTGAAACACGAATTATCCGGCGGCGAATACGCCGAACGTCGCGCGCAATGCGAGGAAGCCGCGAAAAATCTTGGTGTAAAATCGCTGCGCGACGTGACGCCCGACCAACTCGAAAAAGGAAAAAGCAAGTTGTCCGAACTCGTTTATCGCCGCGCACGTCACGTCATCGGCGAGATTGAGCGCACGGTTCACGCGGCGGAAGGCATTCGCGCTTCCAACTGGCCGAGCGTTGGCAATCTCATGTATGCCAGCCACGCCTCGCTGCGCGATGATTACGAAGTGAGCTGCAAGGAACTCGACGACGTCGTAGAAATCGCCGAAGACATCGGCTACAAAGGCGGTGTTTACGGCTGCCGCATGACCGGCGGCGGTTTCGGTGGTTGCTGCGTGGCGTTGGTGAAAGCCGATTGCGTGGACGCCATCACGAAAAAAATCGCGGCGGATTACAAAATCAAAGCCGGCATTGACGCCGCGATCTTCGCTTCGCGCCCCGCCGCCGGTGCGACCATTATCAAAGGGTGAAATAACTCCCGGTAAATCCGGCTTGAGACTGGATTGTATGGATTAACAGTCCGGCAAAATTTTTTATCGTAGGGCATAACCGATAAAATGCGCTTTCAGTTTTTCGTTCTGCCGCATACTTTCTGCGGATGCGCGAAGCCTCACTCGATTTTCTCCGAACGCTAGTTAACACACCCAGTCCCACCGGCCACGAAACCCGCGGCCAGCGCGTCTGGCTGGATTACGCCGGCCAGTTCGCGAACGAAACTTTTTCCGACGCCTACGGCAACTGCGTCGCGGTGCTGAACAAGGGCGGCGGCCCGCGCATCATGCTTGCGGCGCACGCGGACGAAATCGCGATGGCGGTGAACTATATCGATGACAATGGTTTTATTTACGTCCGCAAGATGGGCGGCATTGATGCGGCAATCACCAAAGCCCAGCGCATTTTTATCCACACACGCGGCGGCGCGGTCAAGGGCGTGGTCGGCAACGTCGCGCCGCATTTGACCAGCAAGGAAGGTGACGCCAAGCCGCCGAAGATTCATGATCTGTTTATCGACATCGGCGTCGCCAGCCGCAAGGAAGCGGAGAAAATTGTCCGCATCGGCGACCCGATCACGCTGGCGGATGAGTTTGATATTTTGCGCGGCGACCTCGCGGTGGCGCGTGCTTTTGATAACCGCATCGGAACTTTTGCCGTGGCCGAAGCGTTGCGCTTGTTGAAGGAATCCAAAATAAAATTGAATTGCGAAGTCTGCGCCGTCGCCAACGTGCAGGAGGAAGTCGGCTTGCTGGGCGCGCGGCAGATTGCCTATTCGCTCAAGCCGGACATCGCCCTCGTCGTCGACGTGACCCATGCCACGGATTATCCGACCGTCAGCAAGACCCAGCACGGCGATACGCGCATCGGCAGCGGCCCGGCCATCACGCACGGCGGCTGCAATCATCCGGAAGTAGTAAAACGGTTGGAAGAAGTCGCGGCGAAGAAAAAAATCCCCTTGCAGCACGAAGCCATGTCAGCCACGAGCGGCACCGATACCGACGTGATATTCTGGACGCGCGGCGGCATTGCCAGCGCGCTCATCAGTTTGCCGAACCGCTACATGCACTCGCCAGTGGAAGTCGTGAGCCTGAAAGATTTGGAACAAATTCCCCAACTGCTGGCGGCATTCGTGCAATCCCTGAAGAAGGACGAGTCATTTAAGGTGAAGATTTAACAAGCCGCAGTCGTTCACAGTGAATGACGTGGTGCGAGTGTGTGTGCCCGCAGCTACCAGACAAGTCACTTGCTGAAAAAATCCAGGCTGTTGGGAAGAAAATCCATTTTCAATGGCTCGATGAAGGATGGCGGAGAGGGGGGGATTCGAACCCCCGATAGCTTTTGACTATTCACGCTTTCCAGGCGTGCGCGTTAAACCACTCTGCCACCTCTCCACGCGTTTATTTTACGAGCCCAACGAAGTGTTAAAACACACGGATACCGCTGGAGCGAAAGCTTTCGCCACTCGTCAAGTGCTGACGGGCGTTTATTTCTCACGAATTCGCATTCGGAGCAAGCTCATTCGTCGCCAGGTTTCCGAATGACATTCTGCTTTTGCCGGGAAAAAAATTCTGCCACGCTTGGCAATCATGCCGATTCCTGTCATCAGCACCGCGCAGATGCGCGAATGGGAACGCACCACGTGGGCCGCCGGCCAGACCGAAGCCGAGGTCATCCGCCGCGTCGGAAAACGCATCGCCCGCCGCGCCCGCAAGCTCACCCGCGCCGGCGACACGATTCTTTTTCTCATCGGCAAAGGCCACAACGGCGACGACGCCCGCGCCGCCGCCAAACAGCTAGAAGGCCGCCGCGCCGAGACGCTGGAAATGTTTTTGCCGGACACCGATCTGCTGCCGCTCGAACAGGCTTTGCAGGAAAAACCGGCGCTCATTGTGGACGGACTGTTCGGCATTGGTTTGAACCGGCCGCTTTCCGACGCATGGCAGAAAATTATTTCGGTCATCAACGGTTCAAAAGTTCCCGTGCTGGCGATTGACGTGCCTTCCGGCCTGAACGCGGACACCGGCGGCACTTTTGGCGCGGCGGTCGCCGCGACGATCACCGTCACGATTGGCGCGCCCAAAACCGGATTGCTTGCCCCCGCAGCGTGGCCGTTCGTCGGGCGGCTGGAAGTGGCGGAAGATGTCGGCCTCATCCCTTGCTCGCTCGCGTCGGAACTGAACTGGACACAGCCGGGAGATTTTGAACATTTTCCACCCGCGCGAAATGTGGCTGGAAACAAAGGCGATTTCGGCCACGTTACGATTATTGCGGGCAGTTTGGGTTATCACGGCGCGGCGGTGCTGACCACGCGCGGCGCCCAACGCGCACAGCCGGGTTTGGCAACGGTGTTCACGCCGGAAAATATTTTGATACCGGTCGCCGCGCAGTTGCAATCCGCAATGGTTAAAATTTGGAAACCGGAAATGAAGCTCCCAGAAAAAACTTCCGCACTGCTCATCGGCCCGGGACTGGCCGCACCGGAAATTTCTGAAGCGATGAAGAAATTCACGCGCGAACTCTGGCGCACGGCGGCCTTTCCGCTGATCGTCGATGCGAGCGCACTGGATTTTTTGGACGCCGAATTGCCGGCGAAAAATTCCATCCGCGTGCTGACGCCGCATCCAGGCGAAGCGGCGCGTTTGCTTCAGGTCACAACGGCGCAGGTGCAGGCGGATCGCGTGGCGGCGCTGCGCGAACTTTCCAAAAGATTTGGCGACGGCTGGATTGTGTTGAAAGGGCACGAAACGCTGATCGGGCGTCGCACCGGAAATATTTTTGTGAACTGCTCCGGCAATCCGCAGCTCGCGCAGGGCGGCAGCGGGGATCTGCTCGCGGGTTTCATCGCCGGTCTGCTAGCGCAACCGGTGCTGGCCGCAGATGTGGAAACAACCTTGCGTTACGCGGTTTGGCAGCACGGCGCGGCGGCGGATAAACTTTCAATCCGGCGCAGCAATTGGACGGTGGAAGATTTGGCGGCGGAAATCGGCAATGCCCGGTGACGCCGACGGGTTTTCTTACTTCACTCTTTCAATCTGAATCCGCGACGGATCGTTGACGCCGAGCTGGAGCAGAACGGCGTTGGTATAAAGCTGGAAGTTCAGCTTCGGCGGTGGGATGTCAAGCCGCTTCCGCTGATGTGCAAGCTCCTTGAGTGCAAGCGTGTCGAGCGCCACGGGATCGCGGCTTAACCAAATCTGGTCGAGCACGGTGGCGTATTGCAGATAGCTGGCCGGCCCGCCCTGATACTGGCCGAGTAACGCGTCGGTGACATTCAGCACCACGCGGTCGCCGACGCTGGGCAACGCGTAGATTTCCGGCAACGCCACAGCCAAACGGTCGGCATCGCCTTCAAACCGCCGTGTGTTGTCAAGGCTGCCGAGGCACAGGCTGAAAAAGTGTCCGCACAAACCGGCATCATTTTCATTCAACAATGGCGAGACGGAAATGATTTTGGTGATTTGCCGACTGACGAGTTTGGAGACGAAGGATTTCCGACCGACCCCAACACCTTTCTTCCCAAATTCTGAATCGCCCCAAACAAGCGAACCAACGATGGGTGAGTCGGGCAGGTAAAAAGTGTTGGTATCGTAGCCCGCCTCGACCGCACCTGCGACGCGCACGCCCAGTTGCGCGCCGAGCTTGAAAAATCCGGCGGCGCGCAAATCATCCGCGTGCTTGTCCCAAATAATAATCTTATCTACGGGCAATCCAGCAGCGAGCAACCCGTGCACAATGGCCGCGACGACGGCAGGCCGCGTGCCGGACAGCGGGCCGGGCTGGGAAAAAACCTTTATGCCGACGATGTCGTTGGTGTGGACGAGACTGTGCCACGCATCGGAAACTTCGGCGGTTCGCGTCAACGTAAACAGCCCGAGATTAAAAGCGTCGGCCACCCGCAAATCGTCCGCGAGAAACGCGGATTGCAGGGCATTGCCATCCACCTCGACCACGCGCACGGTGCTGTTGATGGCATGCAACGGGAAAAAATCGGCCGCGCGGGCGGAAATTAATCCCCCGAGCAGCAGGCAAAATAGAATTTGTAGCTGTGCGTTTCTTGACACTTTCGAGCGTGAATGTTACCACCTCGTCGGATGTCCGCAAAAATAAATTCAGTTTGGAGCGCAACTATATTGCTTGCGCTGGTGCTGGCCATTTCCGGCTGCACGCCGGCCGGGCCGCGCGCGTTGCTCAAAGGCAAGAAATACCTCGACCGAGGCGATTACACCGGCGCGGTGGCTCAATTGAAAATCGCCACCGACCTGCTCGCGACGAATGCCGCCGCGTGGAATTACTACGGCGTGGCGTTGCAACGCGCCGGTCAACCGGAAGACGCCGCGAATGCCTATCACCGCGCGCTGGATCTGGATCGCGATCTGTTTGAAGCGCGCTTGAACCTCGGGACTGTGTTTCTTGAACAGAACAAACCGGACGCGGCGAAAACGGAATTCACCGCCTGCACTTTGCGCCGCCCAAATGATCCTTCTGGCTGGCTCAAGCTCGGCGCCGCGCAGTTGAATCTCGGCGAAATTGTCCCAGCAGAGCGCAGCTTTAGCACCGTGCTGGCACTCAAGACCTGCGAGGCGGAAGCCTATAATGGACTGGGTCTCGCCCGACTCAAGCGCGGCAAACCACGCGACGCAACGCAATTTTTTACCGCCGCCACACAGGCGCGCCCTGATTATCCAGCGGCAATTCTGAATCTCGCCACGGTGAACCAGCAGTTCTTGCACGATAACAAAACGGCGCTGGTAAATTACCGCGTTTACCTAGGACTCACACCCAAGCCGGCGAATTGGGACGACGTGAATGCCATCGCCAATGCCTTGGAACAAACGCCGCCACCCAGCGTTGCCGCCACCTTGCCCGCTCCATTGCCCGCACCGGTCATAAAATCAAATCCACCGCTGGTCACAGCTGTTACCGAACCGAAACCGGCATCGAAAAACACTCCAACCACCAGCTCGCGGCCGATGCAGTCACCACGGAATGCGAACGCCCCGAAACCGGTCATAGTCATTTCAACACCGACACATCCCACATCCGTCGCCCCCACGCAGGTGGTGCAGGTTGAACCGGCACCAAAAATTGTGACTACTCCCGGCACCGAACCAGCCGTGGAAATGCCCGTGCCGGAACCCGCGCCGAAACCGAGTTTGTGGCACCGGATGTTTGGATCGTCGAATACGGATAATACGAACGGCTTAAAAATTGTTCCCAAAGGGGTCACGCCGTTACCGGGCGAAACGCTTGCACCAACGGTCGCTGCCGCGCCGGAAAAGAAAGCGCCGCCGGTGGTCATCATCCCGCCCGCGCCGGTGGAATTTCCGCGCTACAATTATCTTTTACCGCGCCGCCCGCAAGCGGGCGACCGGCGCGCGGCCAGCGGCGCTTTCACGCAGGCGCGCATTGCCGAGCAAGATGAAAAATGGCCGCAAGCCCTGACCGCCTATCGGCAGGCCATTGAATTGGATCCATCCTGGTTCGAGGCACAATACAACGCCGGCGTCATCGCGCACCGGCTGCGAAATTATTCCGCCGCACTTGCCAGCTACGAGACGGCGCTGGCGCTGCAACCGGATTCGGCGGACGCGCGCTATAATTTTGCGCTGGCGCTCAAAGCGGCTGGCTATGTGCCGGATGCAGCGGAGCAATTGAAGAAAATTCTCGCGGCCAATCCAGGTGAAGTCCGCGCCCATCTTGCCCTCGCCAACCTTTGCGCACAATCACTGCGCGACCCAGCGCAGGCGCGGCAGCATTATCTCAAAGTGCTGGAACTTGATCCCAAAAACCCGCAGACGAGCGATATCCGCTTCTGGCTAGCGGCCAATCCGAGTTGAAAGCAAGTCAGGTGGTTTCGAGTTGAAGCTTTTATTGCCAGCATAAATTTTTGTCACTGTATCGTCACACGGTTGTCACCAGATTGAAATTGTGTGACGAATTGCGGCGTGACACACTGGCGGCGTGAAACCGCGAATTTTAGTTGTAGATGACGAGCCGGAAGCGGTGGAACTCGTCGAGTTTAATCTCAAGCAAGCCGGTTACGCCGTCACCACGGCGGTGGACGGCGCGGAGGCGTTGAAGAAAGCCCGCGCGCAGACTCCCGACCTGATTGTGCTGGATGTGATGCTGCCGGAAATGGATGGGTTCGAAATCTGCAAGACGCTGCGTCTCGACGCGGTGACGGCCAAGGTTCCCATTATCATGCTCACAGCCAAGGCGGCGGAAATCGACCGCGTGCTCGGCCTGGAACTGGGCGCGGATGATTATCTTACGAAACCGTTTAGTCCGCGTGAACTGTTGCTACGCGTGAAAAAAATTCTCGCCCGTTTTCAATCCGAGGAAAAACCCAAGGAACAACTGCGCTTTGGCGACCTGTTGATTGATCTGCCACGCCACATTGTGACTTGGAAAAATAAGCCCATCGAGATGACGGCGACGGAGTTCAAACTCATCACTGTCCTCGCGCAACGCGCCGGCCGCGTGCAGTCGCGTGACCAGCTTTTGCGCGACGTGTGGGAATATGACAGCCTGATTGATACCCGCACGGTGGACACGCATATGCGCCGCCTGCGCGAGAAAATCGGCGCCGCGTCAAAGCATTTGGACACCGTGCGCGGCGTGGGCTATCGGTTCGTGGAATGAAGAATTACCTTCGGTCAAAATCGCGTCACAAAAAACGTTTCTGCATTCTGGCTTCTTTATTCATCCTCTCCCCATGTGGTTCATTTGGCCAATAATTTTACTCGCCTCGCTCACCGGTTTGCACCTGTGGTGGCGGGCGAAATTCAAGGCGCAGGCCGAACGGCGCGCGGCGGAAATTGAAGCCTCCCAGCGCAAACAGCAGCAGACTTCGCTGGATGCGCAGGCACAGCAGAAAGTATTGTTCGACTCGATGCTGGAAGGCTTGCTGCTGCTCGACCGCAACCGGAAAATCTACCTCGTCAACCGCGCGTTCAAAAATCTCTTTGGCCTCAAGACAGAGCTGCGGGGCAAAACCATCGTCGAGGCGTTGCGCCTGCACGAACTGGACGAACTGATCCAGCGGGTCGAGGCGGAACAGCAGGTGCTGGATTACGAAATCAAGCTGCCGGACTTGAACGAGCGCTGGTTGCAGGTCAACGCAGCCGTCATCACCAACTCCACCGGGGAACGCGACGGGACGATTTTGGTTTTCCGCGATCTGACACGGCTCAAGCAGCTGGAGCGCACGCGCGAAGAATTTGTGGCCAACGTCAGCCACGAATTGCGCACGCCGCTTTCGCTCATCAAAGGCTACGTGGAAACGCTGCTCGACGGCGCCCGCGATAATCCCGAGGTGGCCGAGCGTTTCCTGAAAATCATCGAGCGCAACGCCAACCGCCTAGATTTGCTGATCCAGGATTTGCTGACCATTTCCGCGCTGGAATCCGAACAAATAAAATTAAATTTCCAATCCGTGAATCTCCACGCGCTCGCGGAAAAAGTTTTGACGGACTTGAACGCCAAGGCGGAAAATAAAAATGTGCAGCTCGTCAACGAGTTGCCGGAACTCACGACCAATGGCGATGTCAACCGGCTCGATCAGGTGCTGGCGAACCTTGTGGACAACGCCATCAAATACGGCGGCGCCAACGGTTCGGTGCGGGTTGGCGGAAAAGAACTACCGGACGGCAAGCTGGAAATCTTCGTGCGCGACGACGGACCGGGCATTCCGCCGGAGGCACTCGACCGCGTGTTTGAACGGTTTTACCGTGTGGATAAAGCCCGTTCGCGTGATCAAGGCGGCACCGGCTTGGGGCTTTCGATAGTGAAACACATCGTGCAAGCGCATGGCGGCGAGGTGCGCTGTGAAAGCGAACTCGGCCAAGGCGCGACGTTTTTCTTCACGGTGCCAGCGATGTGATTTCATCTTCAGCTTTATCAGGTCTGATTTTGGCTTGCGCGGCATTTTCATATGCGTTCTCATTTCGCGCCTGTAAATCATAAACCCTATGAATTCAAAAAACCTTGTCACCACCGCAATCGCTTTCGCCTTGCTAGCGGTCCAACCTGCAACCAACGCCAGTCTGATCAACCTTGGTAAGTTATTCGGCCCGGCGCCGATTCAACTGGATGCCGCGCCGATGCCGGAAAAGTCGGTGAGCGTGGATTCTTTCAAGCAGTTGAAAGAATGCAAGAAGGTTATCATCACGGAGTTCAACGTGCAGTTTCTCACCCAGAAAAAAGCCAGCGCCCAATCAGGCGGCAGTATGGATGGCGCGGCCCATGTGAATTCCAACATCAAACTGCTGGGCCTCGATAACGCAACGTTTCAGGCCATCACCGATCAGGCCTACACGAACTTCGTCAATGGCCTCACGTCGCTCGGGGTCGAAGTCCGGCCGTATGCCGATTACATGGCGCTGCCGCAATACGGAGACATGAAATCCTACTTGAAGACTTCGCCGTTAGAAATTGAGGGCGGAATCTTTTCGAGCGGCCAACCGTCCTTTTTATTCGCGCCGACGGGAATGCCGGTCTGCCTTTTTGGGGATGAAGTGGCAGTAAATTCCGGCGCGTTGATGTCGTCCGGCATGGGCCGCAGCGCGCCACATTCGCTGGAACCGCAACTCGCCAAGGAGTCCGGCGTGGCGGCGGTTCATGTCTATCTGGTCGTGGATTTCTGCCAGATGGAGGCCAAGGGCGGCGTGTTCAGCTACACCGCCTCGGTGGATGCCAAGCCGCAGATTAGCATCGCCAAAATCAGCCGCTGCCTCTTCGTTTTCGGCGGCGGCATGACGGGCGGACTGGAATATGTGAAGATGAAGAACAACGCTTTCGGCAAGGATGAATACGTCACGGAATTAAATGATGTGACCACCACCGGTCAGAAAGTGGGCGATGCCGCAGGCGATTTGATTGGCATTCTTGGCGGGCATGGCGACACCTACAAAACCCGCTCCTACGAGGCCGTGGCCAACCCCGCGCAATACCAAGCCGCCGCCGTAAAATATCTCACCGCCGTGCAGGACCTGATGATTTCCGGCATTAAGACCAAGACCACTAAATAAGTTTGGCCGAATTTAACGGCGGATTGTCGGCGGAGAAATCCACTTTCAATCCGCCGTTTTATTTTGGTGAAAACTTAGGAAAATTCTTTTTGCCGCCCACAAAAATGTTACAGTTTTCTCATGGTTCATGTAGGCATCGGTTATGACGTTCATCAATTGGTCGCGGGACGCAAACTCGTCCTTGGCGGCGTGGAAATCCCGCACACGAAAGGTCTCGACGGTCATTCGGACGCCGACGCGCTGATGCACGCCATCTGCGATGCCGTGCTGGGCGCGCTCGGCGAGGAAGACATCGGTCACTTTTTTCCAAACACCGACCCGCGCTGGAAAGGCGTGCCGAGTAAAATCTTTTTGGAGGAAGCCGCGCGTATCGTGGCGCTGCGAAATGGCAAGATCGTGAACGTGGATGCGACTGTAATCGCGCAGGAACCAAAGATTTACCCCCATATCAAGGCTATGAAGCTCTGTATCGCTCAAGCCCTGAACATCAATATGCAACACGTCGGCGTAAAGGCGACGACGAACGAGTTGATGGGTTTCATCGGCCGTCAAGAAGGCATCGCCGCCATGGCCGTGGCCAGCGTGGACTTGCCGGAATAGTTTTACTGTGATGCTCTGGTGTTGAACAAAATGGCCCTGCCTGACCTCATCGAAATTGTTCCGCTCGCCGCGCCGGTGCATGCGGAAATCACAGTGCCCGGCTCTAAGAGCATCACGAACCGCGCGCTGATTCTCGCGGCGCTGGCCGATGGCGAAGTCACGCTCAAAGGCGCGCTATGGAGCGAAGACACGGAAATCATGTTCGACTGCTTGCAAAAACTCGGCTTCGCGGTGAGCAAGCAAAACGATTCTGACGAACCTTGCAATCGCACGATAACGGTCAAAGGCCTGGGCGGGAAAATTCCAAATGCGGGCGCGGCGGAAAAGCCGCTGGAACTTTTTGTCGGCAACGCGGGCACCGCCGCGCGGTTTTTGTCGGCGTTCGTTTGTTTGGGCCGTGGCGTGTATCGCTTGAGCGGCGTGCCGCGCATGCACGAACGTCCGCAGGCGGCTTTGTTTTCGGCGCTGCGCGAATTGGTATATCGCGTCGAATCGGAAAACGGGAATGACAAGTTGCCCGTGAAAATTTTTGGTGAAGGTGCAAAGAAAGGAAATTGCAAAGTCAGCATTGAAGAAAGTTCGCAGTTCGCGTCGGCGCTGTTGTTGAGCTCAAAAATTGGAAATTGGGAAATTGAAATTGCCGGTGAGAACGCGGACGAATCGCCGTATGTGGCGATGACTTCAAAATTGATTAAAGCATTTCCCAAGAGTGGCGGAAGTTTTCACATAGAACCGGATACCTCAAGTGGGAGTTACTTTTTAGCGACTGGATGGCTTTTTGAAGATCGGGAAAGCTGGCCGGTGACCGTTGCCGAATGGCCAATTTCCAGTTTCCAAATTGATACGAATTTTGTTGGAGTATTACCGCTTCCAGCTTTTGTCGCACGCACGCAACAAATTGATGAAAGCATGATTCAGCTTGGCGATAGTATAATGACTGCAATTGTGGTCGCGCCATTTTCCAAGCAGTCTTGTAAATTTATGGGTCTTGGCCGCCTGCGCGTCCAAGAGTGCGAGCGCGTCGTCGCGTTGCGAACGGAGTTGACCAAGTGCGGCGCAAAAGTCATCGAGGAAGGCGACACACTGACGGTCTGGCCATCGGAACTACACGGTGCGGAGATAGAAACCTACAACGACCATCGCATGGCGATGTGTTTTGCGATTCTAGGATTGAAAGTTCCCGGCATAAAAATTAAAAATCCCGCCTGCGTGAAGAAAACGTTTCCCAATTTTTTCCAAAAGCTGGCCGCGCAACCGCCGCATGGTTTGGGCGCGGAAATTTGGGAAATTAAAGACGGCCAGCGCACACGGAAATTGAGCGGTGAAGATTTATTCGCTGATTAAGATTAAGAACAGGATTACGCTTTGAAAAAATATCCTATTGTCATTGCTCTGGACGGCACGAGTGCGAGCGGCAAGAGCACCAACGCCAAGCTCGTCGCCAAGGCGCTCGGCTACGTCTATGTGGATACCGGCGCGATGTATCGCACACTGGCGTGGTATTGTCTGCAAAAACGCGTGGATGTGAACGACGCCAAGGCCGTCGGCACCGCGTGCCGCAAATGGAAAACGAAATTGGAGTGTGTGGAGAAAAATGGTTTGCGCTGCGTTCATCTGCTCGTGGAAACGTATTTTCCAGAAAAGGAAATCCGCACGCCGGAGACCGCCGCCGCCGTTTCGCACGTCGCTGCCGTGCCGGCGGTGCGCAAATGGATGAAGCAAACGCAACGCGACTGCATTCAATTTGGCGATTTGGTGATGGAAGGTCGCGACATCGGCACGAATGTTTTCCCAGAAACGGATTTCAAATTTTATCTCGATGCTTCGCTGGCGGAACGCACGGCGCGGCGCACGGCTGACGGCGTGAATGAAAATCTCGCCGCACGCGACCAGCGCGACAGCCAGCGCGCGGTCGCGCCTCTGATGATTGCACTGGGCGCAAGAGTCCTGAACAATTCCAGCATGACCTCGGCAGAGACGAGCGCGTGGCTGCTGGCGGAAATCCGCAAGTTAATGTTGGTGGAAAAATGAATCTATCCTATCGCATCGGCTGGAGTTTTTTCCGTGTGATATATGCGACGTATTTTCGCTGGCGCATTTTCAATCCCGAACGCGTGCCGCGCACTGGTCCGGTGATTCTGGCAGCAAACCACGCGAGTTTCATTGATCCGCCGCTGGTCGGATCAGCCTTGCCGCGCGACATCAATTATCTCGCCCGCGAATCGCTGTTTCGTTTCCCCGGCATCGGCGCGCTGCTGCGTTCGTGGAATGCGGTTCCCGTTGACCGAGATGGCGGCGGCGCGAAGGGATTAAAAATTATTTTGAACCGGTTGCTCGACGGCAACGGCATTATTTTATTTCCCGAAGGCACGCGCACGCTGGACGGCAAATTACAGCCGGCGCGTTCGGGCATCGGCCTAACGGTCATCAAATCCACCGCGCCGGTCGTGCCGGTGCGCGTGTTTGGAACGTTTGAAGCATATGGCCGCAACCACACATTTCCCCGTCCATATCGCGTGATGGTTAAATACGGCTCGCCGATGAATTTTGAAAAGCTGCGTGCCGAAGCGCAGACGTGCGACAAGACGCGGTTGAAAGAAATCTACCAGCAGGTCGCGGACGAAATCATGGCGGCGATTGCAAAACTGGAACCACGCGAAGACTAGGTTCACGCAAAGGCGCAAAGCCGCGAAGAATTTTAATCGATTTCAACCAAAGAAATGCTTTGCGCCTTGGCGTCTTTGCGTGAGTTTCTCTTAAATCCCCAAATCCGACAGCGTTTTGCTGATGGCATTGACGATCTGGACGAGGCGCGGGTGCGATTGCTCGAAACCATCCACCGAAGAAATCAGCCCCTGATTGGAAAGGTCGCGGAGTTGCGGATTCGGTTGAACGCGCGTCGCCTCGTGCGCAGAAAGGCTGGCAAAATTGGCGATGCTGTTCGCCTGTTCGCCGTGGGTTTTGGAAAGCGCGGCGACTTCCGTCTTCAACGTGCCGAGCAATTGCAACAACTCCGCCTTGCGCTCGACGCTTACGGAATCCGCGCCACCGATCTTCGCCTCAATCTCGCTGATGGTTTTTTCAATCATGTTCTAAAGGAACTTAACCTGCGTTTGGCATCCGGCAAACAAAATCACCACCGACCGACCTTGGGCAGACGCGGCTGGACGATTTTCCAGATCTCGGCGCAAACTAAATCTTTAGGCAGCGCGCCATTGATAAACTTGACCCGCTGCGGTTCGCTGGCGGCAATGACGCCGTAGCCATGGGCGACGCGCTCAAAAAATTTACGGTCAGCCTCCTCGATGCGGTCGCGGACAAACGGCAAGGTGGTCTGGCGCGAGCGCAACCGCTCGGCGCTGACCTCCGCGGGAACGTGGAGAAACAAAGTCAAATCCGGTTTTGTCCCGCCGATGGCAAACTCTACGACCGACTTCACCTTTTCCAAATCTAGTTCACGCCCGTAGCCTTGATACGCCGTCGTGGAATCGTAAAAGCGGTCGCACAAAATCATTTCGCCGGCGGCGAGCGCGGGGCGGATGACTTCGCGGACGATCTGCGCGCGGCTGGCATTCATAAGAAGCAACTCCGCCTCGGCGGTCATCGCGTGATTTTGTTCGCTGTGTTTGAGCGTGTAGCGGATCTCCTCGCCGATGGGCGTGCCGCCCGGCTCGCGCAACAGACGCACGCGATGGCCAATGCCCTGCAGATGTTCCGCCAGCAGCTTGATCTGCGTGGACTTGCCGCAGCCTTCGGTGCCTTCAAACGTGATGAAAAGTCCTTTGCTCATTATATTCTAACCGCGAACAGGAAAATTACATTAAATGTAAATTTCATTTTTTCTTTCGCGTATTTATTGTTGCGGTTTCATGAAAAAGTGTTCTATCAGCCATAAAACAGGCCACGCAACGATACTCAAAAAGATGCATACCAAAGCAAATCCAATTACGCAGCGAGCCAAGGCGTAAATCAGTCCAGCCAACGAAATGATAAACCATATTAACTTAAATTCTTTTTCGTGGGCAATGTCCGCTTGTTGGTTAAAATATTTCACGATGCCATCGTCAGTCTCATGGATTAAGTTTATGAAGTGATTAAATGCCTTCATTGCGTTTGATGGTTCAAATCTTTTTCCACTTGATGCCTTTCGGCGTGTCTTCAATCAACCAGCCTTGCGCTTTCAACTCGTCGCGGATGGCATCGGCTTTTTCGAAATCGCGCGCCTTTTTGGCTTCGGTTCGCTCATCAATAAGTTTTTGAAGACTCTCATCCAGCTTTTCTGAAAGCTCATCTTCTTGGCGTGTGTGCAAACCAAGCACAGAATTAATTTTCTGCCATGTTGCCACCAAAAGCGCCGCTTCTTGAGGCGTTATTTGATTGGCAGAGATATGTTTGTTTGTTTCTCGAACCCATTCAAACACCGCAGCCCAAGCGGCAGAAATATTCAAATCATCCTCAAGCGCATTTTGAAATTGAGTTAGAACTTTTGGAATGGCCGGAGCAATTGGAGGTTGAGCTGAACCGGAAATCTCATGTAGCTTGCCGACGCATTCATCAATCCTCGCTAGCGCCGTGCGCGCGCCCGACAAACCGTCGAGCGTGAAATTAAATGTCTCGCGATAATGCGACGTTAGCAGCAGATAACGCACTTCGCGGCCGGTGTGTCCCTTTTCCAACAAGTCGCGCAGCGTGAAAAAATTCCCCATCGATTTACTCATCTTCTTACCTTCGACGAGCAGATGCGCGCCGTGGAGCCAGTGTTTCACGAACGGTTTGCCGGTCGCGCCTTCGCTCTGCGCGATTTCGTCCTCGTGATGCGGAAATTTCAAATCCTCGCCGCCGAGGTGCAGATCGAAACTTTCGCCGAGCACTTTCATGCTCATCGCACTGCACTCGACGTGCCAGCCGGGGCGGCCTTCGCCGAACGGACTCGGCCAGAAAATTTCACCGTCGTCCGGCACACGCGCCTTCCAGAGCGCAAAATCGGCGACAGATTCCTTTTCGTATTCGTCGCTAGAAACGCGTTCGCCCGCGCGCATCTCGTCAAAATTTAATTTCAGCAACTGGCCGTAGTGGCATCCGCAACCTTGATATTTGGTGATGGAAAAATAAACCGAGCCGTCGGCGGCTTTGTAAGCGATGCCGCGAGCGATGAGCTTCTCAATCAGCGAAATGATTTCGGCGATGTATTCGGTGGCGCGCGGTTTGACGTGCGGCTCTTTGCAGTTCAACGCCTTTAAGTCGTCGAGGAAAGCGGCTTCGTATTTGCCGGTGAACTCGCGCAAGGAAGTTTTTTGCTCACGGACACGCTTGATGATTTTGTCCTCGATATCCGTGATGTTCATGACGTGCTTCACGTCGTAGCCAGAAAATTCCAGCGTGCGGCGGACGAGGTCGGCGAAGACGAACGTGCGCCAGTTGCCGATGTGCGCAAAGTCATAAACGGTCGGCCCGCAGCAATACATCCCGACTTTTTTTCCGGCTGGGTCGAGCGGCGCGAACTCCTGCACGGAGCGCGTGAGTGTGTTGAACAGTTTCAGAGCCATTTGCGTCCGGCAAATTAAACTTCGGGACGCGAAAGAAAAGGTAAAATTGACGCGCGCGACAGCCACAAGTTTCCTTTGCGCCGGCAAAAGCTTTTGTTAGGTTGGTATTGAATTAAAAAGCCAGTAACCGACCGACTTTCAATTAACCTTAACCACAAGAAATTTTATGGACCAATCACAACTTCCCCCCATCGTTCACTCCTTGCTCAGCGCGGGCGCAGTGTTGATCGTGCCGGTGTTCATCGTGCTGTTCGTGCTACTGCCGCAGGCAGTTCGCATCACGCGCGAATACGAGCGCGGCGTGATTTTCCGGCTCGGCAAACTCGTCGGCGCGCGCGGGCCGGGGTTGATTTTTCTTGTTCCGTTTGTTGATCGCATGGTCAAAATGGATTTGCGCGTGGTTACGATTGATGTGCCGAAACAGGAAATCATGACCAAAGACAACGTGCCGGCGACGGTGGATGCGGTGATTTATTTTCGCGTCGAAGATCCGATTGCCGCCGTGGTGAAGGTGGAAAATTATTTCCGTGCCACATCACTCATTGCGCAGACGACGTTGCGTAGCGTGCTCGGACAATCTGCGCTGGATGAATTATTGTCGCAGCGCGACGTCATCAATCTGAAATTGCAGGAGATTATTGATAAGCAAACTGGACCGTGGGGCATCAAGGTCACGAGCGTCGAGACGCGCGAAGTTTCGCTGCCCGACAGCATGAAGCGTGCAATGGCGAAACAGGCTGAAGCAGAACGCGAACGCCGCGCAAAAATCGTGAATGCGCAAGGTGAATTTGAAGCCGCCGAAAAAATGGTGCAAGCGGCGGGCTTGATTGCGAAGGAACCGATTGCGCTGCAACTGCGTTATCTTCAGACCATGCGCGAGATGGCGAGCGAGCACAACACGACGACTTTCCTGCCGCTGCCGATTGACTTATTCAGCGCGTTTTTGAAAAAATAGGCCATGCCTCTTTACGAATACGAACTGTGCGAGGGAGATTGCAAAGTATGCGGCGGGACGTTCACGCTGAACCGTCCACTGTCCGCCGCGCCGCTCACAAAATGTCCGGCCTGCAAAAAGCCGGTGCGGAAAATCATTTCTGGTTTCAGCACGCCGCACAAACTTAAGCCGCTCTCCATCTCGGATGCAAAAAAATCGGGCTTCCAAGTTTATAAACGCCTCGGCAAGGGCGAATACGAACGGCAATAAACGGCCACCAGCCAGTTTTCATTTTGAATTCATTTTGACGGGTATTGTCCATTGTTCTAGCGTGTATTGAGCAGATGAATTTTTTATCGTCAAAATGGTTGCTGGGTTGCGCGGCGGTGGCGACGACGCTTGGCGCGTCGGCGCAACAAACGATTGCTGTTTCTAAGCCGGCGGACGCACCGGCGGAAAAAAACAAATCTCATACTTCGCTTTTCAGCTACCATGCCGATGATTTCAACGCCCCAACGGCTGAAGCGAATAATGACGCACCGGATCTGCCGGCTCCAAGACCGCAGGCGATGAACAATAGCGCCTCGGTGCGGGAAGCCTTGGATCGCCGTAAAAACTGGACGTTGCTGACGCCGGAGCAGATTTTTGGCGTTCAGACGCCGGAGGATATTCTGGGACCAAAAAATAAGCCGGAAGCCAAAAAGTTGTCGCTGGAAGAACAGTTTTTATTGCGTGATGATCAGGCGGGAAGCAAGCCAGCCGCAATTGGTCGGCTGAATAATTTTCTCGGACACATGCCTGATGGCGGGAATGCCGCTGACCTGCCAAACGGGGTGGCCGCAGATAATTCCTTCCGGCAAGCGACACAAAAAACCGATTCGCATAGCCCCTTCTTCAGCCAGTTTTTTAATGCGCCCAGTTCCGTTGCCGGGCCGAATGAAAATTCGCAGAGCATCTGGAATTCAGGGTTTTCACAACCGATGGCACCCAAGGCGAACGCCGATCAATTGGCCGCAATGGAACGGTTCCGGGCTTTGATGGAACCAAGCACGCCACCGGATAAAGCGTCGGCGCCGACGCGTTTTTCTGTTCCGACAGCAACCACACCGAATCCGTTTCTTCAGGCCATGCCGACGGTGAATCCAGCGGGCCATGGCATTTCGCCGTTGGGAAACGCTTTCTCCCGACCCACCGGTATTCAGCCTTTGCCGGGCATCAGCACCTTGCCACCAACGCCGGTGGCGACGCGCCCCAAATGGCAGGCGCAGTTGCCGCCGTGGATGCAGTCCGGCGCGCCGACCCGAAATCCTTAAGAGGAATTATCAGTAGGCCGAAGTGCCGACCATGACTTGCTCCAGCGTGGAAATACCTTCTCGGGCACGATCAAGCGCGACCATGCGCAAGGTGTGCATTCCCTGATTGACGGCCAGCTTGGCCATTTCGCGCGTGCTGGCGCGGGAGATGATAAGTTTGCGAATCTGGTCGGTAATGGTCATGGCCTCGATGATGGCCATACGTCCAACGTAACCGGAATTTTTGCAACGGTCACAGCCGCGCCCGCGAAAGAGTTGGACGCCATCGAATACCACGGGATCAATCCCAAGATCTTCATACATTTTCGCCGGATAGGTCACCGGTTCCTTGCAGTGCGAACAGATGCGGCGCATCAGGCGTTGGGCGCAGGACAAAATCACGGAGGAGGAAATCAAAAAGGGCGCAATACCCATGTCGTCCAGACGCGCGATGGCGCCGGGCGCGTCGTTACAGTGCATCGTGGATAACACTTGGTGCCCGGTGAGCGCGGCTTCGATGGCGATTTCCGCCGTTTCCGTATCGCGGATTTCCCCGATCATGATGATGTCCGGATCCTGCCGCAAAATGGAACGTAGCGCATTGGCGAAGGAGAGGCCGATGTCTTTTTTGGTCGGCACTTGATTGATGCCGGGAATCTGGAATTCGACCGGGTCTTCGACGGTGATGATATTCCACTGCGGATTATTCAGCTCGTTCAGTGCGGAATAGAGCGTGGTGGTTTTGCCGGAGCCGGTCGGGCCGGTGACGAGAATTAATCCGTGCGGCGCATCAATCGCGCTCTTGAATTGCCTGAACGTGCCGTCATCCAGCCCAAGTTTATCGAGACTGGCCGACAAATTAGATTTATCAAGAACGCGCAGCACGATTTTTTCGCCATGCACCGTGGGCAAAACGGAAACGCGCAAATCAAAATCGCGTCCGCTCACTTTCACGCGCATGCGTCCGTCCTGCGGCAGCCGGCGCTCGGCGATGTCGAGGTTCGACATGATTTTGAAACGGGACGCCAGCGCGAGTTGCATCTGTTTGGGCGGCGGTGTGGCGTCCAACAGCACACCGTCAATGCGGTAACGCAACCGCATCACCTTTTCAAACGGCTCCAGATGGATATCGCTCGCGCGGTCTTTGATGGCTTGGAGCACGATCAAGTTTGCCAGCTTGATGACCGGGGCTTCCTCGCTGGACGCGGCCAACTGGTCGAGGTTGACCTCCTCCATGGACTCACGAACCGACTCGATGGTATCGCCATCTCCGGACTCGGCATCGCTGCGTTTTTTCGCGTCCTCGATGATGTCTTCCATCGATCCGGTCTTGGCCGCATCAATGGCATTAAGTTTGTCGGTGATGGCCTTTTCAGAAGCGATGAGCGGGAAAATATCCAGCTTGGTCACGCGCTTGACGTCGTCCAGCGCCATGACGTTGAGCGGATCAGCCATCGCCAGATACAACCGGTTATCCAGACGGCTGACGGGAACGACCTTGTGATTGTGCGCTGTTTCGCGCGGCACCAATTCCACCACCTCCGGTGCAATGTTGATACGCGTCAAATTAATCGGCGAAACGCCCAGCACCCGTCCCATGCTCACGGCCAGATCGTCCGGACTGACGTATTGCTTGTCTTTATCAACCAGCAATTTCACCAACCGCGCGCCCTCTTTTTTCTGGCGCTCCAGCAACTCTTCAATCTGGTTCGCGCTCAATAGCCCGTCCTCGACGAGGACGTCAGCGATGCGTTCGGCGAATGATTTAATTTTTGCCATGGTCAGCGAAAGGCTTTGCGCAGGTTGGCCACGATGTCGTTCGGCGGCGCGAGATACCACAGCAAACGGTGCGTGGTCGCCTCGGCCAACTCCTTAGCCGCCTGCTGGTTGAAGGGATTAGCCGTCGCCACCAAAATCGCCTTACTCATGCGGTCAAACGGCAGCACACACCAACGTCGGCAGACGTCCGAGGGGAAGCCGCGGGTCAAATCCATCTCCACGTCATAGCGATCCAGCGGAAGATACGCCACGCGGGACTTATCCGACAGCAGCCGCATGGACTTATCGAGCGTCATAATGCCCTTCTCGTGGAGCATCTGAATGAACGGCTCCACCGGATCCGTCGGAGCGATTGTCATATCCACATTCCTCCAGCACAAATCAAAATCTCCCGCCGTGATGATTTTGCTTTCGACGTAAATCTTATACATCGTCTTGCGACCGTCATCCACATCCTCGTTGACCGCCGTCCGCGCCTTGCGCCGCACGGCGGGATTCTCGGACACTGAAGCCTGCGCCACCGGTTCGCTGGCTGGCTGCACGACCGCACTACTCGCCTTATCCTCAATCTGCCGCAAAGCCGTGCGCACATCAGCATCATCCGGCCGACGTTGCAATACCGTTTCGTATTCCAGAATCGCCGAGGAAAGTTGTCCCTGCTGCAGATAAGCTTGCGCGATACGCTTGGACGTATTGATGACGTCATCCTCACGCCCCAGTTTGGAGTAAGCCTCCTTTAAAATTTCCAATGACTGCGTGTCGCCCGATTGCGACTGCACAATCACCTCAAACATCTCAATCGTTTGCAACAATTGAGCTTCTTCACCCGCAGTTAAAGTTGGCGTCGGCATCGGTGAATTTTCAGCAAATTCGCTGCCAAGTTAATTCGCCACCGCCGCCAACGCAACCCAAAGAAAA
>JBAXIY010000025.1:0-25043 GCA_037138135.1 Verrucomicrobiia bacterium | reverse complement strand
TGCGCGTCACGCAGATGGAGGAACACATGGATGCGCTCGCTGGCGGCGACGACAAAACGCAGTTCATCACCCGAAGCTAATTTCATGTCGCGCTGGAACTCCTGCAACATACTCCACGTCGCCCCCGACGCGAAACGCGTCTGGCAATTCGACGCGAAGGGTGGCGGCTTCGCGCTCAACCGCGAGTTGCGCGTGCCGCACACGGAAAAATTACCAGCTAAAGGCATCGCCAAACAATGGTCGTCGCTCTGGCAGCCAAAACTGAACATCGCGTGGCTGCCGGCGGAAAATGTTTTTCTGCGCGACGTCGAATTGCCCGCCAGCACGTTTGAAGAAACGCTGGCGATGGTGGAATTGCAGTTGGAAAAATTTTCGCCGCTGCCCGTCACGCAAATCGTGTGGACGATGCACGTCATGGGCACACACACCGCGCCGGCCAAGGGCGACAACGCGCCGGAAAGTTTGCAGACGGTCATCGTGGTAATCGTCGAACGCAAGGTGGTGGAGGAATTTCTGGGCCAATTGGAGCGTGAAGGTTTTCTGGCCGACCGGCTGGAGACGCCGATGCTCGACCAGCTTGCGGCTATAACGCCGACGGATGACGGCGCGTGGTTTTTCCCGCTCTCACTCGGCGGCCAAAGCGCAGCGCTCGTGGCGTGGTGGTTTGGCGGCGTGCTGCGGAACTTGAGTTTTGTCACGCTACCCGCCGTGGGTGAGCGCGCCCCGGAATTGAAAGCCCAGCTTGCGCATCTCGCGTGGTCGGGCGAACTCGAAGGCTGGCTGACGTCCACGCCGAAATGGCATCTGGTCGCCGATCTGGTGAACGCGACGGAATGGGAAAGTGTTTTGCGCGCGGCGCTGAACGAGCCGGTGCAAGTATCCGCCCCGCCCGCCCCGGCGGAACTCGCGGCGAGCACCGCCAAACGCGCGGCCGCCGCCGAGAAATCCAATTTGTTACCGGCGGAATTTACCGCGCAGTATCACCAGCAGTTTGTGGATCGGCTTTGGTTGCGCGGGCTGGCCTACACCGGGCTGGCGTATGCGGCGTTTTTGGTGATTTATTTTTGCGCGGTGGCCGGGCTGAATTTTCACACGACCGGCGTGGAGGCGAAGGTGGCGGCCATCAGCAACGATTACACGAATGCGCTGCAGCTCAAGGCGCGCTTTGGTGTTTTGCAGGAACGGCAGCAGTTGAAATACGCTGCGCTGGATTGCTGGCAACTGATAGCGGAACAATTGCCGCCGGGAATTTCTCTGCAACGCTTCAGCTTTGCGAACGGCCAGACGGTAACGTTGAGCGGACAGGTGCCCGCCGACGACATCACGAAGATTTTTGATTTCAACGACGCGCTGCGCAAGCTGAAGGTCAACAACCAGCAGGTGTTCAACCCCACGCCCGCGAGCAGCCAGCAGCTCAGCTATCGCACCATCCAAGGCAATCAAGCCAACTGGAATTTTGGCCTGGAGCTGTTGCGCACGGAGACGGAACCGGAATGAAAAAGTATTTCGCCCAATTACGACCGATGGAACGCCGCCTCGTGGTGGGCGTGGCCGTCGTGCTGGTGCTGGTGCTGAACGCCGTGTTCATCTGGCCGCATTTGTCGGACTGGGGCAAGCTGCGGAACCGGTTGGACGAGGCACACCGCAAACTGAAACTGTATCAGGCGGCGGTGGCGCAGATTCCGACGTTGACGGCGGACGTGAAGAAATTTGAGAGCGCGGGCGAATTCGTCGCGCCAGAAGATCAGGGCATCAATTTCATGCGCACCATTCAGGGGCAATCCGCGCAAAGCGGCGTGGCCATCGTGAACACGTCACGCCAGCTCACGCGCACGAACGACGCCTTTTTTATTGAGCAGGTGGAAAACATCAACGTCCTCGCGACCGAGGAGCAGCTCGTGGATTTTCTCTACAAGCTCGGCTCCGGCGCCTCCATGATCCGCGTGCGCGACTTGGAATTGCAACCTGACCCGCCGCATCAGCGGCTGAACGCCAACATCCGGCTCGTGGCGAGCTATCAGAAAAGCCCGCCCGTTGCCGCCGTAAAAAAATCAACCGTAAAGGCAAAATGAAAACCATCCTGCTCGCATTCTTATTACTGGCCAGCACCGGCCTCGAACTCTGGGCGCAATCGCCGCCTGTCCCGACGCCGCGCAGCCGTTCGCCACTTGGTCAGCCGTCGGCCGCCTTGCCTGCGTTCACACCGGCGAATGCCACCGCGCCTGCGGATGGTGAACAGATCATTCCCGCTGGCACGATCAATTTCCAGAGCGCGGATCTGAATCAGGTGCTGGAAGTCTATTCGATGTATGTGGGCCGGACGTTGCTGCGGCCGACCAGTTTGCCGGCGGGGCAGATAGTGTTGAAGACGCTGACGCCGCTGACCAAGAGCGAGGTGATTCAGGCGTTACAGGCAGTGCTGGCGCTGAATGGCATTGCCGTGGTGAACATTGGCGACAAGTTTGTGAAAGTGCTCCCGGTGGCCGAGGCCAATTCCGCCGGTGCCGAGTTCAATGACACCAGCGTGTCGAACCTACCGGCGATGGGTTCCTACGTCACGCGAATCGTGCAATTGAAATATGTGAAGCCAAGCGAGATGGTGCCAATCATCCAGCCGTTTGCGAAGCTGGCGAACTCCATTCTGTCCATTGATAGCAACGGGATTCTCGTGCTGCGCGACAACGCGGAAAACGTCAAGCGCATGATGGAGATGATTGACCGGGTGGACATCAGCACGCCAGCGGAATACGTCTCCGAGGTCATCCCAATTCGCTACGCGAAGGTGGACGACATTGCCAGCGCGCTCAACGCCCTCGGCGGTAGTGGCGGCACGACCGTGAGCATTGGCACCGCCCCCAGTCCCAGTCGCATCAATGGCATTTCCGGTTCCAGTTCCAGTGGCATGAACGGGGGCGGCACCGGCGGCTATCAACCCGGCGGCTCGACGACAAGTGCATTTGGCAGTCGCACCGGTCTGGGCGTCGGTGGCGGTGGCGCTACCCCTAATGGCACGCCCACCACGGGATCAAGCTTTCAGGAACGTCTGAAATCCATCGTCGCTAAAGCTTCCGGTGCTCCCAGCGGCGGCAGCGGCTCGGAGCAGCCCATCACGCTGTTCGGCCAGACCAAGATTATTCCCGACGAGAGCAGCAGCTCGCTTTTGATTTACGCCACGCGGCCGGACATGGAAGTCATCAAGGGAATCATCGCGAAGTTGGACGTGCCGTTGGCGCAGGTGCTGATTGAGTCCATCATTGTTGAAGTCACTCTTGGCAACTCCCTGAACGCTGGCGTTTCGGCGGTGCAAAAGCCGCAACAATACAACTCCAACCTTGGCGGCGGTGGTATCATGGCCAATGGCACCGGCTCCTTTGTGGACTTCTTGAAGGGTGCAGCCACCAATGGCCTCAACACTTTCACCAACGGCGCATCGAGCGGCCTGAATTATTTCGGCAGCATCGGCCCGTCGTGGGATGTCGCGGTGCAGGCGGCGGAAAAGGATAGCAAGGCCCACATCATCCAGCGCCCGCGCATCCAGACCTCGCAGGCCGTGCCCGCGCAGTTTTTCGTCGGCCAAACCGTGCCCTATCAAACCGGCAACTACGCCTATGGCACCGGCGGGTCGCAGGTATCCTATTCACAGTTGTCGGTCGGTGTGGAACTGGACGTGACCCCCTTCATCAATCCAGAAGGCGCGGTTTCCATGCAAATTAATCAGGAAATTGATGAAATTTCCGACCCACCCAGTCCGTCGAACAATTATCAACCGAGCACGGTCAAGCGCACCCTCAACAGCACCATCACGGTGCGTGATCGGGATACGGTCATCCTCGGCGGCTTTGTCTATTCGGACAAGAACCACGGTATCTCCGGCGTCCCCCTGCTCATGGATATTCCATTGCTCGGCTGGTTGTTCCGCAGCACTAAAGACTCTAAAGATCACAACGAGCTGATGGTGCTAATGCGTCCCACCGTGCTGAAGACGCCCCAGCTTGCAGCGGCCGAGACTATTCGGGAAGGCCAGCGGCTGCCGGGGGTGTCCGAAGCCGTGGCTGATGAGGCCGCCTACAATCGCAAGCTGATTGCTGTCGAACGTAAGAAGGAGCTGAGGGCCGCCACCAACGGCGTCGGCGACGGCTTCTTCAACATGAACCCGGCCTCCGTCATGGGCACCAACGTGCCGACCGGTGATTTTGGTGCCGCCCCGGAAATCACCGACGTGCCTAACACCCCGAAGACTGCCGATCAAGAAAAGGCGCGCGCCGCGTTGGAAGAAAAGATGAAGGAATTGGATGCTCCGAATGCCGGTGAGTCCGTCCCGCCGCCGGCGCAGCATTGAAGAAAAATTATTTCTCAACCGCCGGGGCGTTGGTGCTCGGTGGCGAAAATAATTCTTCCAGACTGCGGATGGGATGCAGCGGCACCATCAGCATTTTGGGAATGAAGTTGGGAATGTAAACCGGTGTCACCACCGGTTCGCCCAACTGGCCGGTGACGTGGCATTCAAACACTTTGCCCACCGGCATCAGCACCGCGCTCACCAGCGAACCCACCACCGGGAGATTGCGCAGCAACTGCGCCGTTACCCGCGCATTCACGTTCTGCTCCAGATCCACCGTGCCGCTGTATTGCAGTCGCATCATTTCCGTGCGGATGAGCAGCGCGTCGGTGGTAATCACGCCGTTGGTGATGACGAATGGCGTGGCTGCTTCCGAGGCGCGGTTGTTGCCCAGCCCCGGCGAAACGAGGTTCAACAGCGGCGAGACGAAGGCAAAAATCGGCACGTCCCACAGCAAACCATGGTGCAATTCCGCGTGGCCGTAGCCATTCCACGAACGCCAGGTTGCCGAACTGGCGTTGGTCACCAGCACCGCGCCGCTCAACCGGCCAGCCAGCGTATTTTTGTTCGTGGACAAGTCGGCGGCGAGCAGATGCAAATCAATGTTCGTTATCGCGAAGCCGAAATTGAAATCGCTGTCGTGATCCAGCGGCCGGAAATCCAGATAGCCGTGGCCCGTGCCGTCGCCGTCGTAAAGTTTCGCGACCAGATTGGTGAGCGTTAAAGACTGTTGCTTCCAATGAATAATGCCGGTGATGTTCGTCGTCGCCAGCTTGGCCCAGCGGAACGGCACGCCGCGAATGATTTCCATGGTCAGGTCGGCATATTCCAGATCGCGACCGCTCTGGACATTCAAGATGGGCGCGCTGCCGTTCACCCGCGCCAGCGTCGGTGCCAGAAATTGATACGGCGCGAGCATGTGCGCCGTCTTCGGCCCGATGCAACGTGCGATCGGCTGCGGTTCCGTCAGCACCAGACCGTTGGTAATCCAGATCCCCATCCGCTTAAAATCCAGCCAGAGCGTGTCCGCCTTGAGCCATTGCGTGCGTCCAGCCCGCCAGATTTCCGGCGCGTGAATTGTTGCCACCAGATTCGAGTAAAGAAAAGTTCCCGCGACGGAATCAATCGTTTCACTGCGAATCGCAAAATTCGTCAGCGCAATTCTGCCGGTGGCACACAACGTTTCCAGTGTGCGCAAATTGCCGTCCAAATCCACCGCCAGCGTCAGCGGTTCGCGGCAGGTCAGCACGGCCAAACCGTGCACCGCCTCCGCCGAGGGCAGCAACGCGCTCACGCTGGCCGAATCCAATTGGCCGGTGACTCGGCAGCGGAAATTTTTCGTCGCCTCGCTTTCCTCGCCGCTTAAGAGCAACCGCGTCCGCCCCTGCACCACCGTCAAGTCCGGCACGTCCCAAAGCAAATCGCCGTAGGCAAAATGCGTCCGCACCTCGTCCAGTTGCAGCTTGCCGACCAGCGCGTTGGTGAACGCCACGTCGCCATTCAGCGTCAGTTCCGGCTCGCGTTTGGCGTGGCCGGTGGCGGAGTTGGTCCACGCAGGCAGATGTAAATTTCCCGTGATGCGCAGAGCGGGTGGCTGCGGCCAGGAAATTTTTGCGAGCGGTCCGTGTAAATTTTCCGGCAACAATTTTGCGAGGGCGTGCCAGTCAAACTGGGATGCGCTGGTGAAGGTCACGTCGCGCGTCGGCACGTCCAGCGTCGCCGTTGCCGTCAGATTCCCGCCGTCAAGCTGCGTCGAAAAATTCGTAATCGCCAGCGTGGGCGCGGCCCAAACCCCCGCGCAGCGCACGGCACCGGCGTCCAGCGATGGTAAGTGCAACGTGCCGAGCCGCGCGCTCCATGCGAGGCGGAACGGCTGCAAGTTCGTCCAGAAACCCCAGTCGGCGGCGGTGTTGGTGGGCGCGGCGGCGGGGGCAGTGAGCGTGGCGTCGGCCAGAAAATCATGGGCGGCAAACCACGGCGTATTCACACCCGTCGCCGTTGCCCGCAACCAGACGGTGATGGAATGTGGATCGCGCGCGTCGCCCGCCAGCGTGAGTCGCAACTGCGGTTCGCCTTGAAAATGAATTTGCCGCAACGCGCCGGAAAATTGCTGCATCGCGGTCAAGAAGACGTCGCTGTTGGTGCCGTGGCTGTCAAAAAATTTCCAGTCCAACACCGCTGGCGCGTGGGCGATTTCGCCGCTGATGCCGATTTGCGCCCCAGCTAGATTGGCGCGGAAATAATCCAGCGCCCAAGTGTCGCCGGGGAGAAACCGTAGCGCGGTCTGGAGGTTGGTGAGCATGAGCGCATTGGTCGGCGAGAGCGGCAGCGTGAACTCGCCGTCGCGGAGAACGAGTCCGTCCAGTTGCCACTGCTGGTGCAGGAGTGCGGGAAAATTCAATTGCAGTTGCACCGAGCGCGCGGTCAGCGCCGGGCTGGTTGCCGTCCGGGTTTGACCGGCGCGGACATTTTCCGCGATGAAACCGTGGACCAGACTCAGGCGCATCCGCGAAAATTCCAGATTCACCCCGCGTTCCGCCAAGGTGGCGACCAGCCGCGCCTTCAAAAAATCCGGCACGCCGACGCGGTTGCACCAAAGAGCGGCGGCGAGCACCGCCAGCACCGTCAGCCACGCGGCGAAGCGGACGCAGCGAAAGGCAATGCGGCATTGGCGCCAAATTCTGGGGTTAAAACGCACTGGCAAACTTTCGCCGGAATACCCTAACTATTCAAGTTGAACCATCATTGCCCACAAAAGCCACAGCGCGGGTGGCGTCGGCAACTTTCAGCCGATGGTAGGCGCGTGAAAATCGTCCGTGGGTGAGTGCCGGTGATTGGTGGCGATGTGTCAGCGACGGAAAACCGTGTGCGTGCCAAGCGTGGGTTGGTGCGTGGCGATGAAAAGCCGGGGTAAAGCGATGGTTGGCCGATGTCAGACGATGGTTGGCAGGTGTAAGCTGATAAAAAGTGCGTGCAAGCTGATGGTTGGACGGTGCGCGGCGATGGTTGGGACGTGTAAATTGACCGTCGGGACGTGTCAGCCGATGAAAATCTACGGTAAAACCATCTAAAAATGAGCTATTTGCGTAAAAACAGCCGAATTTGGCGTTTTTTGAACAGGCCGAAGGCTAAACCGCCCAAACCTACCAAAGCAAACGTGCTGGGTTCGGGAACGGCGTTGGTGGAAAATTGGATGTTGTCGAGCAAGGCGTAGCTATTTACCGGTGCCGTGAAAAGTAACTGACCAGCTTGTCCGGCATAGGCGGAAACATCTGCTGCAAGGATGTTATAGTTGGCGGTGCTTCCAGTGACAATATAAGCAAGGGATTGACCGTTGAAAGTGACTCGGAAATCACCGCCGAAAACGCCAAAAAATGTGAGTGATTGTGTGCCGATTGGAATGGTTTTAGTTTGACCAATTGCAACCGAAGTCGGTGTGCTCGCAGTTGAGCCTTGTAAAAGAATGCTATAGTTACCTTGAATTGGTTTTGGACTGGGATTGTTATTGTCTTCTAACACAACCATTGCTCCACCCAAACTGACCGTATCATAAAACATCCCTGATGATGGCGTAGTTGAACTGCCAAAATACGCAGACCATCCCGGAATTGCAACAGTGGTCGGAATGATTGCTCCAGGAGAATACCCAGAAGTATTTGCGGCTTCAAAATCCAGATTTACGAAGCCTTGGGAATAACATTGTTGGCTGATGGCCAGAATAATTGCTGCGAGAGTATTTTTTAAGAGTGTTGTTTTCATATTGTTTTTAGCGGGTTACAAATGGGTCTCCAACGGCTTGAAAAAACGGCGTCTGCCTTGAATTCCATGCACAGACGGCAAAGTTTTTTCCGGCTGCCCAAAGGCCGAAATAAATTGAACTGTCTTCTACACCACCTAATCCTGGTTCTTCCGTATGGGACACGGCTCCAACTGGTGTATTAGAGTAATTTGTGCCACCAAACGCATTACTTGAAAGCCATTTTGTAAACGTGCCCTGCCCCGGATTACCACGCATACCATTGAAGGATTCAATGGTTTCAATGATCCACCAGCCACTATTACCAGTCCACTTGACCGCCCCGTTGATGGGATAATCTCCGCCCAAAGCGCTGTGTTCGCCCCAGCAGATATAACCAGTAACATTTGTTGCACTGTAAATTTGGGGAGCGGTATAAGCCGTCAAACCCGCAACCCCATTGGTATCCAAACCGTCGTTATAGATTATGGCACTTGGTGAAACGCCGCTGGCGGTCAAACCAGTTATCGCATTGGAAACATAGGAACCATAAATTGTAAAATCTCCATCGCCATAATTAGTGCCACCAACATAACCATAACCAAGACCGTGTCTGGCATTATCAATGACATAATTTGTATTTCCGTAATTTCCAGCACTGGCGCTGATGATGAGTTGGCCGGGCGAGTAATTTGAGCCAAAGGCAGTAATTTTATCCACATAGGCTTTGCAGTCAGCCAACGTGCCGGCGTTCAGATGGGTCACAAATGGCTGCCAATCTGAACTAATAATATGTAAGTGGTAATCAACGCTTCCATAGCTGTTATATGGAGATGGGTAGGCCAAATCTGTGAGTCGCGTTGGAATGTCGTAAAACAAAATAAAGTATTGCGGCCGCTTGGTTGGATTATTAGTCAGCCAATTTAGAATCGGGGCAACGATTTGGTTATTGCAGTTGGTCGAGGTTGTAAATTCGCCCACGTCACACGCTACGCCCAAGACATTCACGCCAGCAATCATAGGGCGGTGAGCCAGATAATAAGCACAGAGGTTGGAACTGTCCGAGGAATTTGAATTGTAAACCAGCAGTAAATCCTTGGTCACGTCCACCGGATACATGACCAACGGCGAAAAGACTACGGCCATGGTATGGTCGCCCCCGGCGGCCAGCAGTTTTACTTGGGAGAGTCCCGGGGTTTCGGTCTGGCCTTCGCTGTTGTCGCCCCAAGAAACCACGGTGCCGTTGTTCTTCAACGCCACACTGTGGAAATCTCCCGCCGCTATCGCCATCACGTTGCTTAATCCGGCTGGCACATCACATTGCCCGTAGGTGTCATCACCCCACGCCACCACCGTGCCGTCCGCCTTCAATGCCAAGCTATGTCGCCCGCCACCGGCCACCGCCACGACGTTGGAAAGTCCGGCTGGCACGTTCGTCTCCCCAAAGGTCGTGTTGTAACCCCAACTGGCCACCGTGCCATTGCTCCGCAACGCCAGCCAGTGATACGCCCCGCAGGAAATCGCCGTTACGTTCGTCAAATCCGCCGGCACTCTTTGGTTCAAGTTAAAAATCGGGGCAAACTTGCCCCAGTCCACAAGGCTGCCATTGGTTAGCAAGGCCAGACTGCGTTCGACGCCGGCACTGATGGCTTTGACGCCCGTCAGATTAGTCGGGAAATTTTGCAGCGCGCTCGCCCCCGCCAAACCCCATTGAATCACTTTCCCGTCTGCCGTCAAAGCCAGGTCGTGAGCGCTTCCCGCCGCCACCGCAATAATGTTGGAATTTGTCGGCGGACTGCCCACGGGGCTGGGCGTCTGCGGAGATTGAAAGTCATCCGGTTGATAATCGCCCCATTGGGAGATGGTGCCATTATCCAGCACCACTACCGAATGATAGGTTCCGGCGGCAAGAGCGGCGATATTGGTAATACCCGACGGCACGGTGGATTCACCATAAACATTATCACCCCACGCCCAAGCATTGCCCGGATTTATAACCGTCACCTGCCAATTCACATTTGTGCCACCTGCCGCATTGCTGACACTCAATGAATAGATTCCCGAACTATTGGCATTGACGGTGAAGGCATAGTTGGTCGGGTTCGCGCTGTAAAGGTTCGTCCCGTTAAACCGCCATTGATACGAAAGCGGAAAACCGTTGGTCTGATACGGAGCCGACACGGTGACGGAAAGGGAAACGGAGTTGCCGTTAATGCAAAACTGATTAGTCGGCATGGGTGACTGCGAATTAATGACCGGCGGCCCCACCAGATAGAAATTCGCGTTGGAAGTGACGAGGCTGCTGCCGGTATCGCTCGCGGTCACCACCGCGTTGTAAACGCCTTCGTTCGTCGCTTGCACGTTAGTCAGCGTCAGCGTCGAGTTGGTTGCGCCGGAAATAGCCACGCCATTAAACTGCCATTGGTAGGCCAACGCCGCAAGACCGATGGCTTGGACATTAAAACTCACCGTCTGGCCAGCGATGGCATACTGGTTTGCGGGTTGGCTGGTGATTAACGGAATTTTGTTGCCCGTGCGGATGACCAGCGCGTGATCCATCCCAAAGCCAATGCCGACGATTTGATTTAACGGGAATCCCGGCGTGGCTAGGTCGCCCCACATCACCACCGAACCGTCTTTTTTTAGGGCCATGCTGTGATAACCGCCAGCAGCAATCGCCACCACGTTCGACAAGCCAGCGGGCACAATGGACTGGCCGAGTTCGCCCAAATAATAGTAGCCCGGCGTGTTGCCCGCACCCCAAGCCACCACCGTGCCGTCAGCTTTCAAGGCAAGCGTGTGCACATTTCCGGCGGCAATCGCCACGACATTGGACAAGCCCGCCGGTGGATTGGTGACACCCCAGCCTAACGTAGTGTAATTGTTGCCCCAACACATTACCGTGCCATTGGTGAGCAAGGCCACGGAATGGCTTGCCCCCGCCGCCACATCCAGCGCGGGCGGTAGATTGCTCGGCACCATCACCCAAGCCGCATTGGTATTATATCCCCAAGCCAGCACCGTCCCGTTGCTGCCAACCGCCAAATCATGTTCATAACCAGCGGCGACCGCCACAAGGTTCGTCCAGTTAGCGGGCAACGTGGCAATGGGATTTGTGCCTACAAACCAATTTCCCCAAATAACCGGCGTGCCATCGGCTTGGAGCGCAAGATTGTGATAGCCGCACGCTGTTACCACCACCGCATTGGTCAAGTCCGCCGGAACATTGGTCTGTCCATAAGTATTATCCCCCCAAGCCACGAGGTTGCGGTTATTGAGCAAAGCGATGGAATGATAAGATCCACCCGTCACCGCCACGGCATTGGTCAAGCTCGGCGGGACATTACATTGGCCGTTGTAATTAAGACCCCACGCAAGCACCAGCGTCCGTTGGGGGCTTGCCAGCCGGTAAAACGCCAAGTCCGAAGGCTGGCTGTAAAACGTGTAGTTGTTCGACGTGTAACCGATGCCCAACCAAGTCCAGTCAATCGGACTTAACAAATTCGTCGTCATTAAAATATCGTAAGGCACAAAGTTCGTGCCGCCCGCGATGCTAAAACTGGCCGTCGTGCTGCCGTCGTAAGCGATGGTTGCCGCCATGTTGGTGAGATAAACCGGATTGCCATAGGCGTAACTGCTGCTCAAGCTGCTCATCATGCTCATCCGCATCATCGGCGCGGCGGCTGTTTCCAACGCCGCTAACGCTTCGGCCTCGGCTTGGAGTTCGGCATAATCCACGTTGCGATCATCCAAGACAAAGAAGTTGTCGCCGAGCGACCAGAACGGGAGATTCAAAACATTGCCCGGCAATGGCGGCCAGTCTTGCCCATGTTGAAAGGTGTAAAAGTTACCGGCTTCGGGTGTGCCCGTGGCTGGTTGCGGCGTGATTTGCGTCAACGCTTGCAATACAGCAGAAGTTTCATCCGTGGCTTCGGCAATCGGTTGGGCAGTTTCAGAAAGTGAAACCGCCAATTGTGCGTGAACTATTTGAAGTGCTGCGGCCAAAACAAGCCCGCCCAAGAATAACCCTCTGATTGATTGCATGATTTTCTCCTCAAGTTTCCTATGTTTTTATTAACCGTTTTATTCTTACGCAGGGGATAAAAATCCCCCAACACCGATTTTGGCATTTCCATCGTCTTATTTGGCGCGCAAGCAATCATAAAATATACTTTATAGTCCAATCGGGCAACTCCTGCTTTGCTGCTAGGTGTGCCGCTTCCAAAACACCGCAAAAAACTGGGCGAAGCTGTCCGGCGTTACCGGACACAGCACGGCTTGAGTCAGGAGAAGTTGGCGGAAAAAGCGGAATTGAGCACGGTATTCATCAGCCATGTGGAACGCGGCGTGGAAAACATTTCAGTTGATGCTTTGGCAAGGATAGCCAAGTCGCTTGGGGTCTGTTTACGCGACCTCTTTTAAACCAACAAAACAAAAACACAAAGGAGATAAAATGAATGACCGAGATAAACGTCGTTATGACGCATTCAAGCGCATCCAAACTTTTGGAAGCGACAACGCCGCTGACTTTGCGGCGGGCAGCGTGGCGAAAGCCAGCTTCGACACGATTGATCAAGTCATCACCGGATTGGATGAGGCCAAGGCGGGACAAGTGGCAAATGCCAATACCAGCATGGACACGCTGCTCAATGCGGTGCGGTTAGATATTCAGAACATCACGCGCACGGCAGCGGCGATTGATCAGGATGAGCCGGGCTTTGCCGACAAATTTCACGCGCCGAAAGCTTACAATCCGATGGCGTTGCTCACGACGGCGGATGCGTTTTTGCTTCAACTGACGATTCAACCGACGGACAGCCCTGCCGTCAAAACTGCCAAAACCGCGTTGGTCGCAAAATTTGTCGCGCATGAAATGGATGCGGCCTTTGTGACCCATCTGCAAGCCGACCGCAAGGCTATCGTTGATACACAGGCGGCGATGGAAAGCGGCAGCGAAGACCGGATTGGCAATACCGCAGTCATTAACCCGTTAATTCAACAGGGAATGAAAGCACTGAATACTTTGGATGCCATCATGCACAACAAATACAGTGCGCAGCCGGAAAAAATGGCGGCATGGACAAGTGCCAGCCACATTGAACGCGACCCGAAACGGAATAATTCAAAGTCCACACCCGCGCCAACGCCAACGCCTCCTGCGAAATAATCCACGGAAAGTTTTATTCCACCAGCCGCCTTCGCAAGAGGGCGGTTTTTTATTTTACGGCACGTTGACTGGAACCGTCAGATAGGTGGTGACGAACTGGTAAAGCACGGGCGGAAAAACAAACACCCAACGGTCGCCGTCGTAGGTCACGGCGGCCAGCGCGGTTTGGGCGGCGGGCAGTTCGCTGCCGAATTCTACATTCAGTTTCTCGCCGGTCTTGAGTTCGACGGTGATGGCCAGATTGTTTGGGTTCAGTCCGTATTTTTCGGCCTCGGTCGCATGGTGCGCCACCCAGCCGGCGGCGGTGAGTTCGCCGAGGCGATGGATGGATTCCTCGATGGCGGGCGGATTAATCATGCCCTGGGAATTGGGACCAAGCGACCACTTGTTATCGCCAGTGCGGAGCAGCACGCGGGTCTTGCCATTCTGTTGCAACGTGACTTGGGCGACGTTCGCCTCGGAAAAATTCCAGAGACGGCGATTGCGAAATTCCCAGCCGCCGGCGAACAGGCTGCTGTCACCAAAAAGCGCGCCGAAATCTTCCGGCTTGATGGCGTAAATAAAATCTTCGTCGCCACGTTTCACCAACACGCGGCTGGTTTCGTTCGTGCCGAACAGAAGCTGACCCAGCACGCTGTTGGTTTCGCCCACCGGGCCGCGCAGGATGATTTGCCGCGCGGGATTGGCCAGTCCGCGTTCGGCTAAATCCGTGGCGGTGGCGATGTCTTTCACAAAATCGGCGGCGCGCAAACTGGCGAGCACTTTGAGGAAGGCGCGCACATTTTCCGGGTCGGCGGAATATTTTTCGCCCACCACCATCCAGTCGTTCGTCCCGCGTTGCTGGAGTGTAAAATTATTTTCGCCGCGCACTTCGATTTCCGTCACCGGTGTGGTGAGCGTGAGCAGATGCGGATCGCGAAAGTCGTTCACCGCGCCGCGCCACGGAGCGAAGGTGTCTTTTGCGGCGGTCACGACGGAGTTCCAGCTTTCTCGCCGGGCATAGAGCAGCGGGGAATTTTCCGAAACCAATTTGCCGGCGTGAACGGCGCTGATGAAATTACTGCCACGACCCAGCCACACGTCGAGATCGGCCGGTTGCAAGCCGTAGCCGCTCAAATCGGCGCGCGGATCATCCGTGACGAAGCGGGTGACATGACCCGCCTGAAGCTGTTGCAACGCGGCAGCCAGACGCGCGCCGTCCGCCCGCGCCGCCAGCGGCCGGAGCATGCGCCAGAGTTGGTTCGTCGGATTGCGCCGGAATTCCATGGCCTTCGTGCCGTTGGTGATTACGAGCCAATCAATCGTGCCAGCGGCTTCCACAAGTGATGTGTCGCGCCATTCCTCGGCCACGTGCGGTAGCAATTGCAGCCAGCCAGCGTCGGTGACGAACGCACCATCGAGACCGACGACGCGGATAAACACCTGATCGCCGGGCGCCGTTTTGTTGCCGATGAGCAATTGCCAGCGCTGTTCGCCCGCCACGACCACGAGCGAGAACTGTGGATTTTCAAAACCAAATTCCGCGTCCGCATTTTTGTGGCGGCGAATTTCAGCGGCGGAAAGGCGGGTGACCGGCGTAAGTTTTTCCAGCGCGCCCGCCAGCGTTTCAATCGCGGCGGTCTGGGCCGGATACGCCAGCGGTTTTTGCAACCGCCAAGCGTGATTAGTGCGGACGGCCGCGATTTCCAGTGCGTTGGCGGGGCTGATCTGCAAGGCGGTCAGGTCGGTCGCGCGCAGTCCAGACAACAGTGTCACCGTCACCGGCGCGGCGGGTTGGAGAAATTTCTGGCACAACCAGATGCCCGCGAACAACGCGGCGGCGAGCACGAACCAGATGGTGGTGGTTTTGGATTTCATTGGCGGCGCACGAGCCAGACGAGCCAACCGAGGAACAGCACGCCGCCGGGCAGCGCGCCGAGCAGCAGCCAGCGCAGCTGCTGTTGCTGGTGTTTCGTCATGAGCAGGCGGAATTCGGTGACGGGTCGCGGGCTGATGCCATCGATTAACTGCGGCCGGTCGAGCAGCCAGTTAGCGGCGCTATTCAGAAAATCGCGGTCGCCGCCGGCTTCAATCCAGCGGTTGGCCAAAAAAATCGAATCGCCGGCCACAATGATACGCGTGTTGCCACGCAGATTGGCAACGCCCGGGGCGGGTTTCTGTTCCACGGCCACCATCAACGAATAACTGCGCGGCGGATCGCTGTGGTCGCCCACGAGCGTGGCGGTGGGACTGGTGCGGGCAAGCTCCGTCACTTCCGGCGCGGTGGCGGGCGGGTTTTGCAAATTGATTTTTTCCACCGGGCGGGGCAGCACCATCTGGAGCGAATAATCCACAAGCGAGTTCACCACCGGATGCTGGCCGAATTGCCGCACAATGATGTCCTGACCGGTGATGGTGTTTTTCGGATCTTGGGCGATGTCGGGAAGAACGTTGACGCCCCAGCGTTGCAGAATCGCCTCCAACCCGGTGGGATGTTTAAGGGACGTGTAATTGAACAGCAAAAGCAGTCGGCCGCCTTGCGCGAGATACCGGTCAATTTTCTGCAGCTCCATGTCCTTGAACACGGCCGCTGGCGCAGCGATAACGAGCAGATTGCAATCCATGGGAATCTCACTGGCACCGGTCAGCTCGAGGTTGGTCACCGTGAGATAATTTTGTTGCAGCACGGCGGCGAATTTTAGGTAGCCAAAATCATCATTGTCCGTCAGCGATGGCTCGCCGTGGCCCTGCAAAAAATAAGTGTGCAGCGGCTGCGAATTCTGCAATGCCAGCAGCATGGCCGTAAAAATCCTTTCGCCGGAAAACGCCACCGGTTTTTTGCGGAACTCTCGTTCCTTTTCGTTCGGCACCTGTTCCAGCGTGTATTGCATGATGGCCGCGCCGGAAACCATTTTCACCCGATCGTTGCTGTCGAAGATGACGAGGTCTTTGGCATCGGCACCGACGAGTTTGTATTGCGCCTTCACTTTTTCCGCCTCGCCGGGATCCTGCACATAATCCACGATGCGGATAGAAATATTTTTATTCACCGCGCGGTATTCGTTCAGCAGCGCGACGATGTTGGGGAAAAACTCCTCTTTGCCGGCGTCAAAAAACAGCGTCACCTTCACCGCATTGGTGACGGAATGCAGCGCGGTGATTGTGCGGGTGGAAAGCTTCACGCTGGTTTGCGAGCTGAGGAAAAACCGGTGGTAAAATTTGCCGCCGAGGTAATTCACCATCACCACCACCGCCAGCACCAGCGCGGTGCGCAGCGCCACGTCCAGGGCGATTTGCCACCGGCTTGCGGACGAGAAACTAGGGAGGGATTTTTGGTTGTCGCTCATGTCATTTCCACCGGCGGCTTTCCACCACGCGCAGCGTCAGGAACAAAAACAGAAACGTGCTGCTGGCATAAAAAATTACCGTGCGGGTGTCCACCACGCCACGCGTGAAATCCTCCATGTGTTTGAACAGATTAAAATAATACAGCGCATCACCGGCGGATGCCGCCGCATCGGGCAACGCCTGCGCCATGTAGGCGAGGATGAATAAAACCACGCCCGCCGCGAGGCTCACCACCGCCGCCACCATCTGGCTTTTCGTCATTGAAGAAGCAAGACAGCCGATGGCCAGAAACAGCGCGCCGCTCAGAAAAATTCCCAGATACATACCGCCCACCACGCCCACATCCAGCTTCGGCTGATTCGTGAAGCGCTGGATTATCACCAGTCCCGCTAGCGTCGGGAGCCACGCCACCATGTAAAAAATGATGGCCGCCGTGAATTTCGCCACCACCACCTGCAAATCGCCCACCGACGTCGTCATCAAGGTTTCAAACGTGCCGCTGGCTTTCTCTAGCGCGAATAGGCGCATCGTGATTGCCGGCGTCACCAGAATCACCAGCAGCCAGTAGATGAAGCTGTTGAAAAATAATTGCGTGACCGGCATGGCAAACGGCTTCGTCCCCATGTTGTGAATCAGCATCACAAAGGTCGAACCCACGATGAGCGCCACCGCCGCGATGATGACATAGCCCGTCAGCGAAAGAAAAAACGTCCCTAGTTCGCGCCGGAGCAGCGTCCAGAAAATTCTCATTCGAATTCCTCCGTCGTGGGTCGCGTGACCTGCATGTAAATGTCCTCCAACGAATGCCGGCTGCGCGTTAGCTCGCGCAACGCCCAGCCATTGACCCGCGCCAGGTTGAAGATCAGCGGACGCAAATCCTGACCGTCGCGCGGCGTCAGTGCGCAGCGGAAAAATTCACCTTCGCCCGCCGCCATATCAAACTGCGCGATCTCCGGCAGGTTTTCCCAGACCGCGCGCAACGCCTCGAACGGCGCGGCGATTTCCGCGATGATCTGGCTGCCGCCCGCCATCCGCCGCTGCAAATTTTCCGGCGTGTCCGACGCCAGCACGCGTCCATCCAGCATTATCAGCACGCGCCCGCACATCATTTCCACTTCCGGCAAAATGTGGGTGGAAATCAAAACCGTGTGTTTGCCCGCAAGACTTTTTATCAACGCGCGCACCGAGCGAATCTGCTGCGGATCCAAGCCAATCGTCGGTTCGTCCAAAATGATTAGTTCCGGCTCGTGCACCAACGCATCTGCCAAGCCGACGCGCTGTTTGTAACCTTTAGAGAGTTGACCGATGACGCGACGACCGACATCCGTCAGACCGCATTGTTCCATCACCGTCGTCACGCGCTCGCGCGATTTTTTCCAGCCGAGACCTTTCAGCCGCGCGCGAAATTTCAGGTATTCACGCACGCGCATTTCGGGATAGAGCGGATTGTTTTCCGGCATGTAGCCGATGCGCCGCCGCGTCTCATCCGCATCGTGAAACACATCGAAGCCGGCCACTTTGACCGTGCCGCTCGTCGCCGGCATGAAGCCAGACAGCACCCGCATCGTCGTGCTTTTGCCAGCGCCGTTTGGGCCGAGCAAACCCACGATTTCGCCACGCGCAACCGTGAACGAAATATCGTCCACCGCCGTGCGTCCACCTGCGTAGCGCTTCGTCAAATTGGAAACTTGAATCATCACTGCTTGAACCGCAAAAAATCTAGCTTCAGTGTAGCTGGAAAAACCCAGCTACGGCGAACAAAAATTTTGACGATTCCTTTGTTAAACCAGCGAAAATCCTTTTGGTTGCGCGCAAAATAAATTGACTCGCCGTCCGCTGCGCAAAAAACTGCGGCATGGATTACGGTGCGGAAAACTTTTACGCCCTCTGGCGGGAACGCCAGCGCGCCCAGCCCGCCTTGCGTGAAGGCGATTCCGCGCCACCGGAAAAATTGCTGCAAGCCATCTGGCTCCACCAGCGCCTCCTTCGCGACCAATTAAAAACGCCTGACGGCAAGACGATTCGCGTGTTGCATCCCGGTTTCATGAGCGTCGAAGGCGGCCCGGATTTTCGCGGCGCAGTTTTGCAGTTCGAAAACGAAAAGCCGATTTCCGGCGATGTTGAAATTGACCTGCAAACCAGCGGCTGGCGCGCGCACGGACACGATAAAAATTTCAGCTTCAGAAATGTGGTTCTGCACGTCGTTTGGGAAGAAGTCCAAGGCCCAAAGTCCAATGTCCGAAGCCAGTTTGCGACGCTTGGGTTAAAAGATTTTCTGGACGCGCCTCTCGCGGAACTCGCGCTCGCGCTCGAAAACGAATCTGGTTTGCCGGAAAAATTGCGCGGTAAATGTTCCGCGCCGTTGCGCGAACTTAATTCAACCCAACTCACAGAATTGTTGCAAGCAGCGGCAAAAGTGCGTTTCCAAAACAAGGCCAACGCGATTTTGGCGCGCGCAAAAAATTCCGGCTGGGAACAGGCGTTGTGGGAAAATCTGTTTCGGGCGCTCGGCTATAAAAACAACATCTGGCCGATGCAAAATCTTGCAGAGACCAAATCGAACTGGTCGCGCGGCGCGACTTCCGCTTTTGCGATTCAGTCCAGACTGCTTGGCGTTAGCGGACTTTTGCCCGATGATTTGACGCGCGCGCAGAAAAGTTCCGATACGTTTCTGCGACACGCCTGGGATTTTTGGTGGCGTGACCGCGATGAGTTTGAAAATTATATTTTACCGCGCGCGGTCTGGAAGTTTCACGGTTTGCGCCCGGCGAATCATCCTCAACGTCGGCTCGCGCTGGCGGCGCACTGGCTCGCGTCAGAAAATCTGGTTTCAAAAATTGAAAACTGGTGCGCGGCGGAAATCCCGGACAAAAAGCTTTTGGAATCGCTACACGAGATTTTCCAAATCGAACGGGATGAATTTTGGTCGTGGCATTGGACTTTCAAATCCGTGCGCCTGACCAAACCTCAACCGTTGTTGGGCGAAGCGCGCGTCACCGATCTCGCAGTGAATGTCATTTTGCCGTGGTTATGGATTCGTTCACGCGAAGGCGGCAATGAAAAATTGCAGTTGGTAATTGAGCGCCGATTTTTTGCATGGCCGACGGCGGAAGATAATTCGGTTCTGAAACTCGCGCGGCAGCGTCTGCTGGGAACTTCAGCCGCCCGCATTTTGCAAGGCGCGGCGCAGCAGCAGGGTTTGATGCAAATCGTCCGCGATTTTTGCGAACACTCGAACGCGATTTGCACGGACTGCCGGTTTCCGGAGTTGGTTGAATGTCTGAAAGCCAAAACCCAAAGTCAGCAAATTGCGAACTTTGGGTTTTGAACGTGAAACTTGGAACTTACTGAATTTCCAAACCGGCAAACGGATTTTGCAAGCCACCGGACGATGGTTGTTCGGCAACGGGAACTTTGGGTTTCTGCGGCGCGGCTGATTTTTCCGGATGAGATTTTTTCGGCGCTTCCGCAGCGGCGGCGGGTTCGGCTCCACCTTTTTCCACTTCACGCGGATTTTTGGCGCGTTTGCCACGCGGATGCGGGCTGATCATCAAGTTGATGGCGCGGCCAACGAGCTTGGGCTGAAAATCGGGATGACCAAAAGGAGCAATGTCGGCGATGAATTTATTGATGACTTCGAAGCCAACTTCGGTGTGCGCCATTTCGCGCCCGCGAAATTTCAAAGCGACTTTCACCTTCATGTCTTCGCAAAGAAAATCAATCGCGTGCATCAATTTGATGCCGAGATCATGCGGATCAATACGCGGGCTCAATTGCACTTCCTTGACGATGGAGGCGTGCTGATGTTTGCGAGAATCTTTTTCCTTCTTGGCAAGTTCGTAGCGAAATTTGCCGATCTCGATGATGCGGCAGACGGGCGGAACAGCGTTCGCGGAAATTTCCACCAAGTCCACGCCGTGCTGACGCGCAAGGTTCAGCGCATCGTTCAGCGGAAACACGCCGAGCTGATTGCCGTCCGGTCCGATCACGCGCACTTCGCGGGCGCGGATCTTGCCGTTGACGCGCATTTGCGAGGCGGCGGAGTTATTACGCGGGGAAAAAGGGCGACTCAAGCGACCCTCTCTGGTTGGGGCTGATTTGTGATGTGCATCAAAACGGTCGTCTGGCTAATTCTTAAGATACGGTTTTTTAAGCAATGCCCGCGCCTGCCGCAAGCTAATAATGGCAACAAATTCATGACAAATGGCGGAAAACTTCGTCCTGCTCTGCCCCAAATTCAGTGGTGATGATGCCGGATAAGCCGCGCCCGGTTCGCAAACAGATACCAGACGATGATGACGTTCACGGCGAGAATGGAAAATTTAATCCAGTTCGGCCGGTGCACCAGTTCAAACAATTCAATCGGCACGAAGAAGGCCGATTCGCCGATGACCAACCAGACAATCCAGCTCACGCGCAAAACCAGTCCGCCCGCCTGCAGCAGCATGAACAGACTGTAAAACACCGAAAAGATTACCACCCAATGCAGATTGGTCGGGGTGATTTCTGCCACACGGTCGGCGAGGTCGGCGAAGAACTTCTTTTCCGGGTCAAGGTGCAGGAACATCAGCAGCTTCTGGAATTGCTCCGGCAGGTTGTCCTCGTTCAGCGTGCGCACTTTCAACGCCAGCAGCAAAGCCACCGTGCCCTTCAGCAGCTTGAAGCCAACGATGAAATACAGCGTTGGTGCGTGCTTCTTCGCCACCGGGGTTTTGGTGTTCTCGGTCATCAACGGATCTTTGACAACAACCAGTCCCGCAGTTCAGAAATTTTCAAGCGCTCCTGCTTGCCGTCGTCGCGGTAACGCAGCGTCACTGTGTCGAGCAACTCGGGTTTCTCGCCGAGCGTGTCGAAATCGATCGTCACGCAGAACGGCGTGCCCGCCTCGTCCTGACGCGCATAGCGTTTGCCGATGGAACCGGCTTCGTCGTAATAAACGTTCATCCACGGGCGCAGCAAATCGCGGACTTCCTGCGCTTTCTTCACGAGTTCCGGCTTATTCTTCATCAACGGGAAAACGCCCGCCTTGATGGGCGCCACGCGCGGATGAAACTTCATCGTGTAAATCGTTTCGCTTTTGCCCTTGTCATCCGTCTTGGTTTCTTCGGAATACGCATTCGCGATGAGCGCGAGAATCAAACGATCCACACCCGCGCTCGGCTCGATGACGTGCGGGATGTATTGACCCTTCGCCAGACCGTTCGTGTCCTCGGTTGCCTGTTGCGAAATCTGCTCCGCCGTTTCATCCGGTTTGGCGGATTTTGTCAGATAATTTTTGCGGTTCTCGTAATAGCGCTTCCACAAGTCATCCTGCTTTTCCTTCGGCAACTTCGCCCACGCGGCGCGCAACTCGTCGTCGAACACGCCCATCGGCTTGCCGGAAAATCTTTGGTGCTGCGACAAATCAAAGTCACTGCGCGCGGCGATGCCTTCCAGCTCGTCGCCGGTCACATTGCCCTCCGCGTCCTTTTTGCTGAATGGGAACTTGAACAAAATATCCGTGCAAGCGCGGGCGTAATGCGCCAGTTCCGCCGGCGTCTGGTGATGAAAGCCGAGCGTCGTGCGCGATAGCCCGATGCCCTCGTAGAAGCGCACTCGTTCCTCCACCCAATATTGATGCCACGCCTGCCAGCCCCAGTTCGGTTCGGGAGATTGGAGTTGGGAGTTGGTGGTTGGGGTGAAAACACTCCCATGAATGGCCTCAATGACTTCATCCGGCTTGATGAAAAATTCCAGCTCCATCTGCTCGAACTCGCGCGAACGAAAAGTAAAATTGCGCGGCGTCACTTCATTGCGGAACGCTTTGCCAACTTGCGCGATGCCGAACGGCACTTTCTGCCGCGACGTTTCCAAAACATTCTTGAACTGCGCGAAAATCGCCTGCGCGGTTTCCGGGCGGAGATACGCGATATCCGCCGCCGTCGCCGTCGGGCCGACGTAAGTTTGAAACATCAGATTGAACGCCCGAGCCTCGGTCTTCTCGCCGTTACACTCATTGACGCACTTGCTCGGTTTCTGCGGGCAGGGAATTTCATCCGTCTGATCCGCGCGGAAACGGCCCTTGCACGTCTTGCAATCAATCATCGGATCGCTGAACGTCGCCACGTGGCCGGACGCCTCCCAGATTTTTGGCGACATGATAATCGTCGCTTCGAGGCCGGCGACGTCGTCGCGCTGGCGGGTCATGGCGTTCCACCAAAGTTCCTTGACGTTCCGCTTGAGTTCCGCGCCGAGCGGGCCGTAATCCCAGAAGCCGTTGAGGCCGCCGTAGATTTCCGACGACTGAAATACAAACCCGCGGCGCTTGCACAGCGACACGATTTTTTCCATCTGCAAATTTTCTTTTGATTCAGCCATAGGGTTGGCCAGTGTCGCCAATTGCGCTGGAAAATCAATCTCGAAGGCGGGACTCGGTAGGGCGCGCAGTTCTCTGCGCGCCGCCACCTTGCCGACCGAAGCGATCTGATTCACCACGACGGCGCGCACGGACTGACGCGCCCCACTATTGGGAATAACTTTTACCGCGCTGCGTGAAGTTCACGCATTGTGCGTGAAATTTTCGCCCGTCGGCCGCATCTCTCAAAATTGAAACCATAAAATCATTGGCGATTCGTGAGATTTCCGCTTGGCATCGGCATTGCTAAATAAAATCAACAATCCGTGTTGACAGTGGCGAGAAAATGCCTAGATTTGCGCCCCTGTCCCCGGAACAAAACAACAAAACAACTATGAAACAACAACAGAAAAAAGCGTTCACGCTTATCGAACTCCTCGTCGTCATCGCGATTATCGCGATTCTCGCTGCCATGCTCTTGCCCGCGCTCGCGGCCGCCAAGAAAAAGGCCCAGAAAATCAGCTGCGTCAACAGCCTCAAGCAGGTCGGCCTCTCCTTCCGCCTCTGGGAAGGTGATAATAATGACAAATATCCCATGGCTGTTTCTACTGCCAATGGCGGTGCTCAGGGCGCCATCAATACGGGTGGCAGTATTACGATTACTTGCAACAACACCAACAATTGCGTTGCCGTCTTCCAAGTCATGTCTAACCAGTTGAGCACCCCGAAGATTCTTCTGTGCCCTTCGGAAAGTGGCACCAAAGTGGCCGCGACCAACTTTAACACTGGTTTCTTTGGCACCAATAACATCAGCTACTTCGTCAATGGTGACGCCTCGGAATCCGATCCGCAGATGGTTTTGACGGGTGACAGTAACGTGGCATTAAACTCCACGGCAAAGAAATACGCGCTACAGGCCGTAGCACTGACCACCTTTATTACAACCGCAGCCTTTACTACGACTGATCTGCACCAAGGATCCGGCAACTGCGCGATGTCTGATGGCAGCGTGCAATCCGTGAGCAGCTCCGGCTTCCGGACGCTGTTGATTAACAGCACCAACACGGTGGCGGCGACGGCGCAGTCATTCAACTTCTAACCGTAACTGTTAGAATAAATTCTCGCAACGAGGCCGCCACCAGGCGGCCTCGTTTTTCATTGGAATTAGCTGGTAGGGCTGACCGGCAGGTCAGCCAGAAAGGCGGCGCAGCGCCACCGCTCTATCAATCCGTCTCGGGACTTTCCCCGTTCTTCTTCGCGGCCCGCTGTTCGGCAAAAAAACTTTTCAACAATGCCCTGCATTCCTCCAAACGCACGCCGGAAGTAATCTCGCACTTATGATTGAGCGTGGGAAATTGCAGCAGATTCAACGCGCCGCCCGCCGCGCCGCCCTTGGAATCAACCACGCCGAACACCACGCGCGCGAGCCGCGTATGCACGACCGCACCCGCGCACATCGGGCACGGCTCTTTGGTGACGTAAAGCGTGCAATCCGTCAGCCGCCAGTCGCCCACGGCATTTTCCGCCTGCGTGAGCACGAGCATTTCCGCATGCGCGGTGGCATCCTTGAGCGTCTCCACCTGATTGAAAGCGCGCGCAATAATTCTTCCTTCGCGCACGACGACGGCACCGACGGGAACTTCGCCTAGCTCATAAGCCTTCGCCGCCTGCCGCAAGGCTTCGCCCATGAAATAATCGTCGCTGTGCAGGTCAATGATGGAATCGCTCATTTGGTTTCCTCCAATGTCCAATCATTCCGGCCATCCGCGTGGCAATGACAATGCGCCGCAAAGAAACCGCCGCGAAACTGCCAGAACCACGGCCAGAGTTGCTCGCGGTCGGTCTGCGGAATTTTCAGTGCGGAAATTTTTTCGCGCGGGAAAAATTCAAACCGGCCTTCGCTCATTGGCGGTGGCAACGATTTCAATTTCACCTTCACCTCGAACAGAAACATCAGCCAATGCGTCTGGCCTTGAAAACCGTGCTCGCTGATGAGTCCGGCCAGGTGCAAATCCGAAGGCTTGAGTGCCAACCCGATTTCCTCGTGCGCCTCGCGGCACGCGCACGCGTAAGGCGATTCGCCGATATCCATCTTCAACTTGCCGCCGCACGGACTCCACAAGCCGCGATTCGGCTCCTG
>JBAXIY010000024.1:0-25292 GCA_037138135.1 Verrucomicrobiia bacterium | reverse complement strand
TCGCCTGTGTGAAGTCGTTCAGCGCCTTGTCCAGTTGACCCTGGTCACGATAGACAAGGCCACGGTTGTAGTAGGCGTAGTTATACGTGGGGTTAAGGATAATCGCCTGTGTGAAGTCGTTCAGCGCCTTGTCCAGTTGACCCTGGTCACGATAGACCCAGCCACGGTCGTTATAGGCAATAGCATACTTGGGGTCGAGGATAATCGCCTGCGTAAAGTTAGCCAGCGATTTTTCTACTTGATTCTGATGATAATAGAGCCAACCAAGGCCGTAATAGGGTTTAGCATACGTGGGGTCGAGGGCAATCGCCTGCGTAAAGTCAGCCAGCGCCTTGTCCAGTTGATTCTGGTTAAGATAGCCCCAGCCACGGTCGTTGTAGTCTCCTGCTGTTGTTGGAGCAAGGGTTGCGCTCGGAGCCACTGGATAAGGGGAGGCGGAAGATAGGGGTTCGCCACTTAATTGCAATGTCTGCGTGAGCACTGGCACACCGGTAGGTACCTCTCTTGGCGGCACTGAGGTTGGTACGCTGGCGGAAGACGGCACGGCTGTCGCTAAGGCTGGCACGCCGGTAGTGAGCAAGCTTTTGAGCGGGGTACTGAAAAAAACCAGTGCAGCGGCGGCGATGACGATCACAGCGACTCGCACGCGCTCAACAGAGAACCCGCGAGGCTGAGGAGCCGTTACCCGTCTATGGGGCGGAGGATCATCGTCAGGCAGATCCTCGACGGCCACGCCGCGTCCCCGCAGGTAGACTTTGATGCGCCGGATCTCGGCGCGTGCGGCGTCGATGTCGGTTACGACTGCGGGAGGTGTATAGACAACACCAAGGGTTGCCTGCTGTTCCAAGAGTACTGCGAGGCGGTTGCGATGAGCAGCGAGGCGATTCTGTTGCTGCTGGAGTTCTTCCATGACCAACCTCGATTAGTCTCAGGGCGTCTTCATCACGATGACCAACCGGCTCCTACATACGAGAGAGGGGTCGTTGATGATCGGGTTGGCGACAGCGTTGGAGAGGAGCATTAGGAGATCTCCTTGTGGATAACGGCATAGATTCGTTGTGCCCGATCCTTCCCAACGCCTTTTACACCGCACAGTTCCTCGACTGATGCCGCAAACACCTTCCCCGGCGTCTTGAAATGGTCAAGAAGCGTCTGTGCCCGCTCACGGCCTATGCCCGGCAATGCCTCTAACAGTTGTGCTTGTTGTAATCGCGGGTCGGCCTCTTTGTTAGCTCGCGCTCGGATCGGGTGTTGCCCTTCCTGTGCCTTCCGAACGAGTGCCGCCAGCATATCAGCCGTATCACCTGCGTTACGTGTGGAGAAAATTGACACGCCGAGGAGCGCAATGCGCGCCATCGCGCCATGCAGTGCCTCGTCAGAGAACGCCAGCTTCCGCTGATGTATATTTCCCTCAATGAGCAAGAAGCAGTGGGTGACGGACATGTCATTCAGCATCCGCTGAAGTTGCGCAAAGAGCCGGTTATCTTTGATGCACGCGATCAGCTCTTGATCAGCCTGTTTGCGCTCGACAAGCCAGGTAGCATGTTCCCCCACAAAGCGATAGTCCCCGGCGTCAAGTTCCCGTAGCTCAACCGTCAAGCCATAGCGATTTTGTAACTGCTCGTGAATCTGACTTCGAGTCTCCCGTGTATCTACGATGATCGTGCCTGCGATCTCACGATGGGGACGGATATCGGCTTTCATCGTATTGTTCTTCTGTTTCACCCGGTTGACCGCAGCCCATGCACGCTTCTGAATCAGATCAGGATCGGTAACGCCCTCACGCCGACATGCTGCCAGCGATGCGATGGCAGCTTCCTTACAAGCGCCATTCAATTTCAGCTTAGAATCATTAAACCCCACAATCCTTAGCATGTCAGAGACAAAGGACACACAATGTTTCCCTTCTCCCCGACCCTTGTAGGTACCCTCAAAGAGCAACCCCGTGTGTTCGCAGCATCGGACATAAAGATCCGGCGGCGGCGCAACCGCCTCTTGTTCTCGCGCTGACTGAAGCCACTCCGAGTAGTAGGTACGAAGCCCCACGGGGAGACTGTCATCGTTGATACATGGCTCCAATGCAGCGATAACAAGCTGCGCGTTGCCGGAAGTAACGGTAAAATCTGGCACACGACACCCCTATGTAGCATCCCATTCGTCGTCGTTAGTGCAAGAGACTTTCGCTCCAGGCAATAACCCCGCACACCAGTGCGAAGCCCAACGCTGCCAGTGCCTTGCGAGGTGCGCGGCGTCCGGCGTAGGTGAATGTGCCGAGCATGAGCAAGAGGCACAGCCACATCACCATCGGTGCGCGGTTCAGTGAGCGGCTACTGATCATCTGGATAAGGAGAGCGTCGATGAGCAGCATTGCCAGAATCATAGCCGTCGTTTTGTTCACCCCTTGCATGTACAACCTCGCGTCAACCTAGACTCACCCATCCGCCTTCCGCAAAATCATGCGCGGGTCGTCTCCTTCGGCCATATTGTCGAACCAGCCCTGAACATCGGCAAACTGCTCGTCAATCGACTGCTCATCGTCTTCCACTTCCCAGCCGTTCTCTTTGGCCCACGTGACGGCTGCGGACTGGAGGATGCGCTTATCCGGTGCGGCCTGCTGCCACATGATCTCGATGTCGTCGGTGATCTCAAAGATTGTCAGGATGTACATGGAATGCTCCCTACGGTAGCTTCAGCTTTACCAGACACGTAGCCAGATGCCTCTGTGTATCTCCAATGATATCGTCGTGCTGCCCCGGCTCGGCGAAGGGGTCGTTGATGATTGGATTGGCGACGGCGTTGGCGAGGGGCATAGCTGCCTCATTGCACAGATCACCGCATCACGAGCGGCAAATAGATTGGTTGCACGACTTCCAGGACGGGCATGGGCATTGGGGTTGTGATAGACATCGGTGCGGTAGGTTGGTAGCTCTTTCCCCACCATATGAGCAGCGCGAGACACATCACACCAACGGCGGTGTCGCGTTCCTTATTGCTCAGGTTCAGCGCATCAAACAGCCACCGAAGCGGGGCGGTGATGATGAGTAAGGCTACCGCAAGCAGGATCGCGGCGATGATTATCTGGAAACTGATGCTGGTGAACATGTCCATGAGCCTACCTCGCGTGTTATTGGGTGCCATCCGCCACACCATCACCCGATGCTATGTTGGGTATGGGAGATGGGCATAGGTTAATCGTCTTGTTGGACTATCTGATCACTATAGTCAGTCAGATAAAGAATCTAGAAGGTCGTGAAATCTACCGCTTCCAGATGCGCTCGCCGAGTGGCCTTTCCAGATTCTTTATCTGACAGTCTATAGTGTGATCATCGCTTGACGAAAGCAATAATGGAAGTGTGCTTTGTAGCGCATCTATGGGAATTGGCACAGGTAGGGTGTCAATGATACTCTTCTGATACACGGTCAGTTTATCCCATCGCTTTTGCCAATGATTCACAAACGTCTCCAAACGCTGTTGCTCGTGTTTGGGAAACCAAGACTCGGAGATGACATACTGCGCCCCTATGCTTGCGACCATCCGAAAACTTGGCTCTTTTATGATGTCCGAATTGAGTAGACGTAAAAAGTCATTCGTATTTCCTGAACGCAAGCATGCCGATGCAATAAGAAAGGCCATCCATTCACGTCTTACTCTTACGCTATCATTGTCATTTGAAGAAGAAATCAAGAGGTCTTCTGTTATCATGGTAATGATAGGCGAAAGTGTCACCGATCCCAAAGACATCTGCGCAAGCGCACTAAAAACGAAGACAAGATTAAAGTGTACGAGACGGATGGGACGTCCATCTATATCTTCTACGTTGACTTCTCGTATTGCAGCACAGAGTACATTCCACGCTTTGAGCATGTCATCAAGAACATGGAGAATAGCTTGTCGCTTTACGTCACGAGGGGCTAAATACGCCCCTTGTAAAAGGTGTCCTAACTGATAGCTACTTCGTAAATATCCTGCTCCTTGGGGATGTGCTGCGGTTTGCATTGCATCAATGTATGCATGGCTGAATGGCCGTAAGCTCGACGCAAAAAAGATTGTTTGTGTCCACCACACGTCATGGGCATGATGTGTTGCCCGCGCTATCGCATCTGGAAGGGTATCAAGTTCTTTGCCTGCGAAAAAATCCTTGAATGAACGATGCTTGAACTCATACTCATCATCCTCATTGAGAAAAAGTAATTCTGAACGAGCGACTACTTCTTGACAGAAGGCGTCAGGATGCACATGTAATCCGCGCTCATGGGCGGTTGTTGTTAATAACCTAGACAACACATCTTGTGCAATTCCTAGTCTCTCCTGGTCATGCATATGCCAGCCCACTTTTTGAAGGAGGAACTCCTTCACACGCCACTCGAACTGAAGCGAAATCTCCTTACTAATATCCCAACGACCAAGAGCTAATTCAACATATTTTTGAAAGAGTTCCGTGAGATTGGCTGGCATTTCTTTGTTGCCTTGTTCATAGAGTGCTGAAACCAGAACAAGTGTCAACGGCGTTGTCGGCAACCCTTGGAGTGCAAGCGGGCTTTGGAGCAATTGCATCATTTTTGCAGTAAATTGACTATCATTACCATACCAATTTTGCACAAACTTCACCATCTGCGTAGGTGTAAGATTGCGTAGTTCAAGCATCCGAAATCCAGGGACGGCATCTAGTCTTTGGACACTTTCAATAAAGCGAGATGAAAGAATAATCCGTGTCTTTTTATGCGTTTTTTTGAATTGCTCAATCACTTGAAGTGCTTGCAATACACTTTCATTCGACTTCAATTCATCAACGCTATCTAACAAAAGGACAACAGAGCCATTATCGAAGTCTAAGATACGATTATTATCTTGTTCAATATGTACAAAGCGTAAAAATTCAGATGAAGCCGCTGCTTCTATGCTATGAGGTAACGAAAAATTTATCTTCTTAATCGGAATGAATACAGGAATAGGCGACTTTTGTGACTTTTGCTCGTTTTGCATGATGATGTTACGCAGCAATTGCCGCAATAACGTTGTCTTTCCTGAGCCAAATTCACCAAGGATTATCATGTCGTCATGTGCATGTACAATGTCTTCAAAGCTGTACTCACGACTTTGCGTTTGAAGCTTTGGTCGTACATTGTTTCTTCGTCGTCCATCAAATTCGACGAGCGTCGGTGGGACAAATAAGGTAGGAAGCATGCGATGTTCGGCTGCGCCTCCTAATGTGCGTAACTCCTCCAAGCGAGCATAATGGTCTTTCGCTGCGGCATAGTACTCTGCGATGTATGGGTCGCGTACCGTGAAGAATGCGGGATAGTGTTTATCAAGTAGCTCTATCGTCTTCTGCCCATCAAAAAAGCGAATGTTTCGGTATTTTCCTGCGGACTCAATGATTCTGTTCTCTGCATTATTCGCAATGTTGCCAGATGTCCACACAATAACTTCGTAGATAGAGAGCCTTTGTTGCTGCTCGGCATCTATCAACGGCATATCAAATGCCATGTTTACTTGATCAAGCACGGTACTGAGGGTTTGCTTTCCAGATGCAGAACCAGCAATAGGGCCAACTTTTGCTACGACGGCACCAAAAACGTCTCCTAATGGATTCGAGCTGCGATAGGTAATATCTTTCCCATACTCTTGTGTCCCATGACGTTCTCGTACCTGCGAAAACCCCATCTTCGTCAAGAGCGGAATGATGACTTCGGTACGAAACGCATCTTCTTTGAGAGTCTGGAGGAGTTTGTATTTTTCTGAATGCGGGGCCATTGTGTGATACTCCTGAAACGTATTGCGTAACGACATCATTACGTCTATCGAACACGTCCTACGCCACCCTGATCACCGTCATCACCTCATTCCCGCGCATATCGATCACCTTCACCGCGCACTGCTTGTGCTTGCCCGCCTTGAACGGCAGCGAGGTGGTGCGCTGGAGCGCCGCGAACTGGTCGGGGTCGATGCTGCCTTTGAGCGCCTTCGCAATCTTCTCCCAGGGGTTCGGCGTCTGCGCCGGGAAGTACGCCTGGCGCACCAGGAACGTCGCCCCGTCGTAGTCGGTGTCGATGAACCAGGCCGCGATCTGCTCAGCGCTGCTGGCGTCGAACTCGCCGGTGTTGGGGTCGTAGATGTCCACGCCCTTCACCGTGACGGTGTAGCCGTCGGGGCCGGGCGGGCTGATCTGGACATCGGGCTTGCCGAAGACGCTGAAGACCTGGCTGGCTTTGCTCGTCTTGAGGAGGTTGCCCATTAGTAAATCGGCATTGATGGCAACGCCCAGCACCGGCGGGCGCAGGGTGGCCTTCTGCATCAGACCGTGGGCCTGGTCGTCGAACACGAATGCGGCGGCGATTAGAGAGTCGTAGCTGCCCCTCGCCTCGTTGAGCGCATCCTGAAGCTGGACACTTGTGAGGGGACCATACTGTGGGCCAAAGACGACGGCGGCATGCACGGTCTTTCCGGCCTGGTCGTAGTCAGCCTCGGCGTGTAGTGTACCGCCGACGAGCGGCGAGATCCTGGTGATCACCATGTGCTGGCCACGTACCGTCAGACCGCCACGGCGCAGCGCTTCGATCATACGGTCAAGGTATCCGCCTGCGGCATCGGCTGCGGCTGGCGCGGCGGTATCCACACTGTCGGGGTCGAGCAGCGGGGGTTGCACCGCCTCGACGGTGAAGGGGCCAGCAACACGCACGGCGCTGCGGTCGATCTCGGGCTGGTCGTAGAGGGTTTCGGTCTCGGCACTGCGGGCAATTGAGGCGTCGATCTCGCGTTGCCGTTCGCGGCGCAGTTGCCACCACTCGGCATGAAGTTTTACGACCTCTTTCTGCCACGCCGTAGACACTTCGCGGGGAATCTGCCATTCCTCCCATGACTGGCTAAGTAGCTGGTTGAATTGAGCGCGGATCGGCTCCATTTGCTCCTGATAGCGGGCATGGATGACATCGATCTGATCGTTGTTGGCAATTGTTCTTGGCGTAATATGCGGTACAGTTCGATATACAAACGCTCCCCGTACTCCATCGTCCGGCTGAGCAAGTTTGTAGTAAAGAAATGTTGCAGTCATTAGTCGCTGGCGAGCGAGAGCCAAAGCAACCCGTGATGTATCACAAGTAATCCAGCGCCGCCCCCATTGCTCAGCAACATAGGCTGTACTCCCACTTCCACATGTTGGATCGAAGATTAAATCTCCTGGGTCTGTTGTCATTAAAAGACACCGCTCAATGAACTTAGTTGCTGTTTGGACTACATAGATTTGACCTGTAGCTCCAGGTTTATCAGTCCAGCCGTTATCATACTGACCAACAGGGAAGTCTTTGTAATAAGACTTTAGATATGGAGTATTTCCGATCAAAAACAGCCGTTGGGCACGAACAAGTCGATCCATTCCCTCTTTGTGTGTAACCCAACTCTTCCCACCAAAGGGCTTACATTGAACTCCGAAAAGAGTAAAATCATAGGTACAACTAGGTGTATACCCGGAAGAGTTAAGCGCTCTTCTTCGATAAATATTATCCCAGTTCTGAAACTTCAAGAAATCATCATCAGATACTCTCTTTGAGTTAACTGAAGAAGTATCCGAGTCAATAAGGCGATACTCTTTGTCATCAAGAAGATCGCGCTCTTGATATAAGTCCCGATACTTCATTTGAGACTTATCTTTTGCGTACCATATCAAAAAATCATATGCTTTTGGTAGTCCAGACTGACCAAGAGGGTCAGATGTTTTGAAAGAAATAAGGTTGTTGAAATTCTCTCCCCCAAACACCTCATCCATCACCGCTCTGATGCGATGCACATTCTCATCGCTAATCTGCACAAAGATGCTGCCCGTCTCACTCAGCATCTCGCGCATCAGCAGCAGCCGGTCACGGATGTAGGTCAGGTAGGAGTGAATGCCTAGCTCCCAGGTATCGCGGAAGGCGCGGATCTGCTCCGGCTCGCGGGTCAGGTCGCCGTCCGCGCCGTCTTTCACATCGCGCTTGTTGGTGAAGGGCTGGAAGTTGGAGCCGTACTTGATGCCGTAGGGCGGGTCAAAGTAGACACACTGCACCTTGCCCGCCATCAGCTCGCGCTCCAGCAGGGAGTTCATCACCAGCAGCGAGTCGCCAAGCACCAGGCGGTTGGCCCAGGGCTGGGGGTGCTGGTAGAACTCGACGGCCTGGTTCAGATCGAACTCGGGGTCGGCGAAGAGGCTGGCCTGCACGGGGCCGGTGCGGATACTCGCGATGATCGCGGCGGGGGCCACGCGCTCGTGGATATGCAGCGGCACCGTCTCCACATCGAAGGTCAGGTGTTCAGCCTTGCCCGCCCATTGGAGTTGCGGATCGAGGCGGGGGTCGTACGCATAGCGTTTCCTGCCAGGGGACACCGGATTCATATCTGCAATCCCAGCGGGCGGGTTATTGATCCGCGTCTCATCGTGGCGATAGTCAGCGGCGTTGGTCGGCGTGGTGGCGGGGCGCTTACGAGGGGGCATGGACGGCTCCGCATTCGATGAAAGGCTTGGGGCAAACTGAGCCTGAGTATAGCACAGCCGTCTACGTTTTTGGGCCTTTGTAGTTCCGCGCATCCAATGGTATCTCCAGTATGTCACTGACATCGGTAGAACCCTTGATTACATCAATGGGTAAATTCGAGCTTAGGAATCGCATAGAATTTTTGAGATGAAAACGCACGAATCATTGATTCCAATGCAGCTTGACCTTGACATACTGGTCGATGAGGTGAAAGGGGTAGGGGTAGACCGTGTACTGTTCAGGACGTACGAAAAGAACTCCAAGGGTGTTTAGGAACAGTTCGATAGGAAAGCGATCATGCCCGGTATAGGTGTGGAACCGCCGAATAAGGTGGGCGCGTGGTTGGTCGAACTTGATCTGGTTTGGACTGCCGACCATAAAGCGGCCATCGGGGTTCACCCATATGCCGTGGTAGTACTGCACATCGGTGGCCTTGTCGCTCAGGAACATGCCGTGGCGCTGATAGAGCCTTTTCAGTCGGGGGCGTACACGGGAAGATTCATCGGTCTCTTCCGGGCCTAGTGAACCCTTCCCTTCTGGAAAAAGGATTGTATCAAGGCGGATGCCGTTCTCGCCGCTGGTCAGGGCATTGAAACTGATGCGGCGATGGTGTGTTCCCAGTTCATCAAGGAAGGCGTCAATTTGGATGAGTTGGTCATAGAACGCTGCCGATGCATGGAGCCGATCTGGGGACTCAACCTTGGAGGAGCCAGAAGGTGTCGTGCCGACAAGTCGCGCAAGCGGCACCATGTGCTGTGTTCGTAGGACATCATAGTGCGGGGCAAGCTTTAAATCTGTGATCAGGAGCGGCTCCTCAACTGCCGCCTGCCGAACACCAATGCGGTCATATTCGTAGAGGACATGCTCCTGGCAGTCTTCAATCTCTATAACTTGGCCCTGTCCAAGGATGAAGTGGTAGGGCGTCTTCACCTCGTCTTCAGCCTTGTCGATCCGATTTTTGGCCCGCCAAGGGTTAAGCACATCCAGTGTCCAATCGAGGCCGAGGCCCGCAAGCAGTGTATCGCGGCGCTCCTTGTCACTCGGTGATCGCAGGTCGAGGAATGTTGCGTACCCCTCCTGAAAGAAGAGGAGCACCGGGTAGGAGACCCCTTTGTAGGTCTGGCGGCGAGCAAAAAAGTAGGACTGGAGCGAGGCGGTGTCCGCTCTGGTCGGCGTCATGAACGGGATCTGTTCGGCCACAGGGGTATGGTTGAGGATGAGATCCTTGATGACGAGTTGGTTGAGGCACACCTGAAAGCGGAGCAGGAAGCCGTTGGGCTTGCCGAAATCGCAGAGGGGGTATGAGAGATACGCCTCTCGCGAAGGCATTGTCTCTGCATCGTTGGGGTTCACGCAGATCGATTGCTTGGGCCAGTCGGCGGTCTCCGAGGTTCGGTAGAGATCCTGGTATGGGTCACGCTCGCCTGCAAGAATACCCCCCGCATCGAACGCATCAGCCGTCACGTCCTGGATAATCAAGGTTGGTCGCTGGTTTGCCTGAAGCATGTCGGCGATGGGTGCGAAGACGAAGCGTGGGAACGTCTCGGTCAACCCTGCGAGGTAAGCGGCATACGGGACATCGTGTTGATTCAGGCGCTGGTCGAGCAGGCAGATGACGGTACCGGCAGGTATGCGAAGGCTCATCTGTTTCTTGTCGGCACGATGTTGGGTAAATTCGCGGTACTCCTGCGTTGCGTCAATGCCAAACCGAGCGAGGTAATTGATGAACGCGGTAATGAAGCTGGAGAGCAGGTAGCCTCGGGTCTGCTTGTAGTTGCGCTGGGCGTGGTAGTCTAGGGTGGGTCTGCTGTTTTGCTCGCGGTAGATACGGAAGATGGGATGAGGACAGTCGCGCACCTGATTGGAGGGGACGACGCTTAACAGGTTCAGCCCGTCCTTTGGTGAGAGCCGTTGGACATACTCCCATGTGGTGATCTGGTGGTTATTGAGCGCAGATGGATCATCGACTCGGATAAAGCGGGTAGCCCGCCCAAGGAGGCGGTAGACCTGGGAGCCTTCGTGCGTGTTGTTCTCCTTGGCACCTTTGATCTCAATCTCTAGTCCAATGAAACGATTGGTGCCGGATTGTGCGAGCAGAAAGTGCTTGCCTTGGCTCGTGAATCGCGTACTTTCCTCTTCGCCAAAGTACTGCGCCTGTAGGAGCTTGAGCGTTAGGTGATGTGGAATATCCTGGAACGAGACGGTTCGCTGTGGGAGTTGCGCACTATCTAACAGCCGCAGTTCAAGTTGGCACACCGAGTCGGTACCCTTATACAGCACATAGACTGCGTAGTCTGAGGAGCCAAGCCGATCATGCGTGTAGAAGTAGTAGGGCTGCCGAAGCTGTGATCGTATTTCGATATGAATTTGCTCAAATGCTTTCGCTGCCTTTCTTTCCATGAGGAACTTCAGCCGCGCAGGGAGATCGTAGCGAATGAGCGTGAAGTGAGCATCGAGCGGTTGTGGGTCGATGGGGGCGTTGACTACGAAGGTGGTAGTACGCATCAGAGTCATTTTGTCTAGGCTCCTTCGGAGAGGCTGAGCAGGGGGCGCAGTTCGTCAAGCAGTCCCTGGAAGTTGTCCGTGTAGGTGTCCGGCTGTTGGCTGTTCAGCATGCCTTGGACGATGATGATCTGGGCGTCGGCGGCTGTGGCGACGAACTGTCCATCGGCACTAAGGTAGCGTCGTGCCCGGTCGTTCGGGCTCGCAAGGTTGAGGTAGATCAGCTTGCATGGGTTGCCTTCGCCCCGATGGTGGGCCTTGATGCACGCGAGCTTTGCCTTCGCATTGTGCATGAAGTTATCTTCGTTCAACTTCGGTAGCCAGTCTGCGTCGGCAGGCGACATCTGGAAGCTATCCAATGTTCGCTCGCTGTAGTACTTCGCATCGATGTACCACGGTCGCCCGGTGATACGGAGATCCGCAATCTCAAACAGTGCGTCGGGCGGCGTCTCTAGGGAGATGTGCTCATGCTGGAGCAGGGCGAAGACGGCTGTCTCCCCAAGCGCCCCCGTGAGGATGGCTTGGTAGCAGTAGGGCGTGAGGAAGGTCTGGGCGAGGCTGGTCACCCCAAGTTCATATCCGCGTTTGGCAAAGAAGCGCTCGATGATCGGGTTGTGGCGCAACCGGCGATAGACGCCATCTAGTTTCCATTGTCGACACCCGAGCGGGGCGGCATCCTTACGGTGGATGGTGCGGTTGTCGTCAAGGTAGATCGTCCCCTGGTACGCGTAGCTGGTTTGGAACAGGCAGTGGTAGTGCTTAAGCACGGGGGCATGTAAGTCGAGCCGGAGGACGGCCTCGCGCAGCTTGATCCACTCTTCCTTTGCCCCGCTGTCCTGACCCTGGCGGAAGCGCTCCAGGCGGTTGACGAGCTTGTCAAGAGCCTCGCGGCACCGGGTATTGATTGCTTCCAACCGTTCGTCGCACGTCCGTTCAATGATTTCCGCTTGTCGCTGCTCAGCATGGTGGATGGATGCCCAGACGCACTGGAGGTTGGGCGAGTTGAGATTCTGGCGACTTTCGAACACGTCTGCGTAGGCGGAGCCGGTACAGAACGTCGCGAGGTCGTCATAGACCTCGCGACTGCAGCGTAGCAGTTGGTTCGGCATCTTCACCCATGCCCGCTCGACGCGTCCGAGGGCCTGGATATAGGTGGCGATCCGGTTCAGGAGTGCGTCGCGGGCTGTGCTGACGTTATCGCGATACTCCTGGCTAAGGCCGGAGTATCGGATGTTAGCGAGGTAACGGCGGAAACGTTCGGGACTGAGCAGCTTGCCCTCAAAGAGCTTGGCCAGGTACCAAAAGTTCTGCTTGATCGTCGCCGTCTGTTCGGTAGCGCTCTGCTCCGCGCTGACTGGGCCAAAGTAGAAGTAGGGTGCCTCCATGAGATGGACGTGGGTGAAATCGGTCTGGTGTGTCTCGTCGGGTGTGGGGCGATACTGTAGGTTGACCCCGTTGCCCGCTGAGGGGTAGGTGGTCACGATCAGCACCGGTAGCCCTTCCCAGAAGAGTTCGGCGTAATGCTGTGCGACTACCTCGTTGGCATTGATCGTCTGGCCCTGTCGGGCGTCATAAAACAGGATGAGGAAGCATTGGCCGGCGAACACTACCTCGTAGGCGTCAATGCGTCCCGGGCTGGGTTGCGGGCGTGGACGCACCTCGAAGCCGCTGTTGCGCTGAGACCGTCGCGTCAATAGTGCCCGGATCTGCCGGAATGAGTTGAAGAAGAGCAGGTGCGTGTCGGGTACCCCCGCGCTCAAGGGGCCGCGTTTGATGATCCACTGTAGGGTGGCAAAGAACGCGGTGGCTCGCCCGCGCCGATAGCCGCCGTCGTCATCGCCACCAAACTCTTCATCGGCGGCGACGGCGTCAATGAACTGGCGCAACTGATGCCCTTGTGGCTCGCGCTCGTCGAGATCTTCTGCGACGGCGACCGCCACTTGGTTGGCGCGGATGGCCTGCTTCGCCGTGTTGAGTTCAGCGATGATTGCGTGATCTGCATTGTCCACGGGGATAAAGGTGAAGCCCTCCTGTTGGCGGAGCCACTCCTCGCTGAAGCTGCGGACACACCGGGGGATGTCGGCTGTGGCCGAGAGGCCGAAAACTAAGTTGTGGGTGGCGAGGGAGAAGATGAGTTTCTCCGGAGTCGTATTGATGGAAAAGTGGCGAAATGATACCTCGTCGCGATCCGAGGTCTGTTGGAGGTCATGGATCTCATAGAGGTTGTAGCCGTTGTCGAGGAGTCGACCGAACTGTGTAGCCTGGGTCGGATAGCGTGGCGGCACCTGCCGGATACGGCCCATGCCGGTAGCGAAAATGGTGTGAGCGTAGCATTGGTTAAGCATCTCTCGGTAGAGGATTGGCTTTCTCAGCTCCAGGTCTTTGAAGAGATAGAGAATACGGCGCATCGCGGCTGTCACTGCCTGAAAGAGCGCGAATGCCGACAGGCCCTGCTCGTTGTCTGCTAGGTCATCGCGAGGAACGACAGCGAATGATCGCTCGGTCTGCCGAAGGTAGAGGGGTCGGTTGGTCACCGTTCGCGTGGTCTGGAAGATGGCATGACCCTTGATCTGCGGGGAGCTACAGGTGAACTGGTTGATAGCGGGGAAGTTGAGGTCACGCTTGTGCAGGGCATCGATTTCGGCGATGATTTGCTCGATGCGCTTACGGACGTCGGAGTCCTCTGTTGGGTAACTGTGCAGCGGCAGCTTGTGCCGGGTCATCGCTTGGTAAAAGTTCTCAACGAAAGCGAAGGGCGCTTCGATTTCGGCATCGTTACAGATGAGATCAATGAGATTGCTCTCCAGGAAGTCGAACTCGTCTAGGAAGACCACGTAGCCCCCGTCAGCCTCTTTGAGTTGAGAGAGGTTGACCATTTTCCGACCGTCAAAGAAGCCATGAAAAAGCTTGTGGAGGGTCACCAGAAGCACGGGCTTCCTCGCTTCGCGGAATTCGATGTAGGGGAGGAGGTGGCGGATGGCCGGGTGCGCGGTGAGGTCACGATGGATCCGGGGGCGTTCCTCCCCTGTTGCACCACGCGCCGTTTCGCGTAGGAGCCGCTGGAGGCTGTGCATCAGGACGCGGGCGCATCTCTCCACCATCTCGGCCACCGTGGGGCGGTGAGCGAGGGATTGCAACTCCTCAATCTGTGTGATCGCCCGTCGGATGGCTGTTACCCCTAAATCTCCATCGCTTGCCCGTTCGATGGTCGCCAACGGCGTGGCGAGTGCGGGTCGGTGCAGCAGATCGTCGAGACCAGCCCGTAGATGAGGTTGCTGGAGCAGTTGCATGACGAGATCAGCGTCACGCTGGAGATGCACGAAGGGGATGCTTTCGTGCGTGAGTTTGGTCGCCATTTCGGTGAGGAGATGGACACGGTTAGCGACATAGAGGAATTGGTGTCCACTCATACCAGTCGCAACTACGCCGGGGATAGCGCTTGTCTTTCCGTTGCCAGTCCCGCCCGGTACATTCTTGAACCCTACCTTGTGCTGTTGAATGGTGCGCGTGTAGAACTCGGTGTAGCGAAGAGGGCCGCTCATGCGATCTCCTAACCTTGTCGGCTGCCGTTTGCTTGCTCATGGCATACCATCGGGACAACAACGGTTACAATGCTTCTGAGAAGCCTTGAATTTACTAGAAAATCACGGTACCTGTAGGCTCATTTCTCGGATCGATTCAGCCCCTTACCTCAGCCGCCCCCTTGGGTATGATGCGTTTGCCCTGTATGATGTGCCGATCCTGTTGACAAGTCTAGAATAAACTGATACAGTTGTCAACTGGTACTGGTATTTAAGCGCTAGAAGGCCCGCTATGGTCATCGGACGCCGACTCAAGCAGATGCGCCTCGCTCGCGGGATGTCCCTCGACGCGCTTGCGGCGGCCCTTGGCGGTGCAATTACCAAGCAGGGGCTCTCCAAGTATGAACTGGGTAAGTCCGAGCCCTCGCCGCGCATTCTTGTGTTGCTCGCGGCAGCCTTGGGGGTAAAGGCGATGGACCTCGCCGTCCCACCTGATGTGGAAGTCTCATTCATCGGCTATCGTCGGCGAGCCTCGTTGCCGAAACGTGAGCAAGAGCGTGTCGAGAGCCAGATCGCCGAAGCCCTCGAACGGCGTGTGCAACTCCAGGATCGCCTCCAGCTTCGTCACACTATCGATCTTGCTGTGAAGAGCATCGCTATCGCCCGTGTTGAGGATGCCGAAGAAGCGTCCGCCCAAGTTCGCGCCCAGTGGAAGCTCGGGACTGCGCCCCTGGCAAGTGTCACAGCTACGCTGGAAGATCACTTTGTCCATGTGTTGGAGATCGACGCTGACGAGCGTTTCGACGGCATCTCTGCCGTCGTCCGTATGCGCGACGGGCATGTAGCGGCTGCTGCGGTCGTCAGTGACGAGAAGGTGGTGGGCGAGCGCCAGCGCCTCAACCTGGCCCACGAGCTTGGGCACCTCGTTCTTGACATCTCTGCTCTCGCAGACACCCAGGTGGAGCTAGCCGCTTTTCGCTTCGGCGCGGCCCTGCTTGCCCCAGCGGCCTTGATCCGCCAAGAAGTAGGGACAACGCGTAGCTCCATCTCGGCCAACGAGTTGCTTCTGCTCAAACAGCGCTTCGGTATGAGCATCCAGGCCCTCGTGCGTCGGTTACGCGATCTCGAGATCATCACCGCTTCCTACTATAAGCAGTGGTGTATTGACATCAATCGCATGGGCTGGCGGCGCGAGGAGCCAGGCCGGCTCCCACGCGAGGAGTCTACATGGTTGCGCCGCCATGTGCTGCGCGGTCTGGCCGAGGAGTTGATCAGTACCGAGGAGGCATCGGCCTTGGTTCCTGGTCTTGCCAAGGCGACGCCATCGCTCAGCCTCCTCCAGCGTCGATCTTTCCTCGCATTGCCGTTGGAGGAGCGTCGGCGCATCATGGCCGAGCAGGCCGCACAGATGGCCTTAGACTACGTACCAGACTCTAATTGGCAGGACTTCTCGGATGACATTGTTGACGATGCCCCCGACGAGTAGCACGCCATGCCGCAGTGAGATCTGGCTGGTGGCAGTTGACTCGCCGAGAGGCGCTGAGATTCCGAAGACGCGCCCCGCCGTAGTGGTGAGCGCCGATGCCATCGGCATACCTCCAATCAAGCTGATCGTTCCGTTAATGGGGTGGCACCCATCCTGTGAGGGGAAACTCTGGCTGGTGTCCGTCGATCTGCGATTCGGGACGGGCATCGATAAGCGATGTACCGCCGATGTGTTCCAGATCCGATCCGTCGGACTGGAGCGTTTCGTCACCCGTATCGGACGTATGCCTGCGGACATTATGGAGGAAATCGCCGCAGCGATTACGGCAGTTGTTGAGTACCAATACCGGTAAAGTTGTCGGCTGTAGTGCTTTTGCAATGTCACAGTTGAAGGGGTGTATCCATGTCAGTAGCGACCTTCCCTCTCATCAAGTCTCATCAAGATTGGAACACGAGGTTTGATCGTTGGGCAAAGGGACCCTCCATGACCGAAACGGGGCTCTCCAGGATTTTCCGAAGTAAAACATTTGTACGATGGTGTATTTGGCTTCCTAATGCGATAGAGCCGCTTTAAGTGTACACGTATTTGCGTCGAAACCGTGTAAAATACCAGGAAATCCTGGAGAGCCGTAGTTGTCGTCGCAGTTCTGCGCTGCTCCATGTTCGCTAGGTGTTCGATGGCGAGTACTAATGGGTTCAATGGTCATTTGTGATGCTAGACCGAAATCCTATCGACGGAGGTTAGAATGCCGCCACTTCAGAAGCCGGGGCAGACCCCTGCAAGGCCCGGTGAGTATGTAGAGCGTGGACCGCGCGGTGGACGAGTCCCGAATCCTCGTGAGGTTACGATTGAGCCGGGCGATAGACCGCTACCGCCAACGCAGAAGCCGGGGCGCACATGGGAGCGTGAGGGGCCACCGAAGTCATAGAGAGGCTCGTCGGAAGTGTGGAGATGGTGTGCTGTCTCCACACTCTTTAGGATTTACGCAGGTGACCAATGTGGGCCATGTTATGCTGAACGAACGGCTTGTGCCGAGATGCTGAGTGCAGCGAAGCATGACATGGGCCTGCAACTGCGTAAGTCCTACCGGGTATGCCCTAGCAGGCCCCGCTCAGCCGTTACAGCGCCTTCACCGATCAAAGGTCTGCCCGTCCGTTGAGGCGAGGTAGGCCCAGTGCTGGTACGGCAGGCGCAGGACGACTCGATCCACCGGTGCCTGGCGCATCGCCGCTAGGCGGCAGAGGATCGAGACGCCGTCCTGCACGCGCAGGCAGGTGCCGTCGGGCGAGTTGAAGAATGGCTCGCCACCTTGGCGCCAGACCAGCACGGTGTCACCCTGCGGCAGCGCCCCGATGGGCTGAATGCTGTAGAGGCCGAGCTGGGTATACAGCAGTAACAGCAGGGCGGCGACAAACAGCGGGGCAAGCCAGCGTCGGCGGCGGGGCGCGGTGGCGGGCGTTGTCGTGGGCAGGGGGGTGTCGCTCATCAGGCTTCTCCCAGCGCAATATTTGGTCGTCTCCTCCAGTGTATGGAGGAGGGCGTGCGCAAATGCGCCTGGTGGCAAGCTGGTTCTATCCGTACTTTGAGTCTAGGTCACGGAATAGCAGCCGTAGTGGAACGGTGACCATGTCCTACGCTTGGCTTCTTACCGATGCAAACGCACCGATTACCACACCGCTGCCTCCCTCGCCAGCGCCGCCCCCACGACGAGCGCGGTGCCCTCGACGTACGCATGATAGCGCCCATCGGGCAGGGTGACGAGGTCGCGTGCCCCGGCGCAGTGGATGCTGGGCTGGCGTCCAGCGCGTGCGTCGAGCACATAGCGCCCGGTCGGCGCGGCGCGGATGGTGAGCCGTCCATCTTCCAGGGCGACATCGACGCGGGCCACCGGCCCTGCCGCCGCCTGCCAGCGTGCGAGCAATGCCCCGCCCGAGGTAGAGGAACAGCGTGGGCTGCGGGCGACCCTGGCGCAGGCGTCGGGCGATGCGGAGAAAGTCGGCGGGCGGCGCGACCCGGCGCGGCGGCGGGGGTGGCGGGGGCACCTCCAGCTCGCCTTTGAGGAACCAGCGCCGCTGGTCAGCGATCTCCAGCTCGGCGGCGGCCCAGCGCCCGCTACTGAAGCGCACGCGGGTGACGACGCCCGTGGCGCCCGCGTCGCGGCGACTGGCGCTGAGTCGCACGCGCAGGGTGTCGCCGACCTGGGGCGGCGGCTGGGAGGTGCGCTGGCTCATCCCTCCAGCCCCAGCTCTCTGACTAGATCCTCAGCGAAGGGGTTCTCGTCGCTCTGGAGGGTCTCAATATAGATCGCGGTGGCGGCGGCGCTCTCGTGGCCGAGGCGCCGCTGCACATCGGTGATCGTGGCACCCTGGGCGATCATCCGGCGAGCGAAGGTGTGGCGCAACTGGTGAACCTTGCTGGTGCCCAGGTGCCGCCCACAGATGTCGGCAATGGCGCTCATACTGAGCGGGCCGCCGCGCCGGTGATTGCTGACGCTGACCCACACGGGGGCATCGTTGGGCAGGGCACCGATCTGTGTGCCGTAGAGCTGGTGCAGGTAGGCGAGCAGCGCCCGGCTCAGCGCGGGGGGCAGAGTGTCGTAAAGCACCTTGCCGCCCTTGCAGTGGATCCAGGTCAGCGTGAGGCGACCATCGCTGCACATACGGACGTGGCCCCAGCGCAGGCCGGCGAGTTCGGCGAGGCGGCGTCCGGTGGCGAGGGCGACGCTGAGCAGGGCGTAGTCACGGCGACCGGCGGTGTCGGCGCGGGGGATGGCGGCGAGGCACCGCCGCACCTCAGCGATGTCGAGCGGCTGGGCCTGCTGGTAGCGGCGCGTCTTGCGGCGGCGCACCTGATCGATGGGGTTGGGCGGCGACAGCAGCTCGCGCTGGATGGCGTAGCGGTAGAAGCTAGAGACGGTAGCAAGGCGCTTGTTGAAGGTGACGGCGGCGACCTCGCCCTCAGCGGCCCAGCGCTGGGCGGCGATGGACACGAGGCCGGGTGCGCCGTCGAGGTCAAGGTCGGCACGCTGGAGGGCGGCGCGGAAGCGCTGGATGCCCGCCCGGTACGCCGCCACCGTCAGCGGCGCGGCGTGATGCGCGTCGAGCCAGGCGACGAGGGCCAACTGGAGCCGGGGGGAGAGCGGGGCGTCGGTTGGGATCAGATCGGTCATCTCATCGCCGATAGCCGATAGCCGATAGCCGATAGGCCACTGCTGGCGGCGCTGTGCATTGCGGCAAGCGGCACCGACGGCTCACGACCGTCCGGCGCAACTCCAGAGAACACCTGAGTTCCCCCAGCCCCGGCGGCGGGGCGACCGCCTACGGTCGGTCGTTTCAACTCCAAAGAATACCGGTTCTTGGGAGTTCAGCCTCGGTTGGTAGGGCGATCCTCGCTCACGCTGGCGCGCCGTCACCTGCGGTCAGATCGGCGTGCCACGCTTTAAGCCAGTCCATCACGGCGGCGATGCTGCTGCGGGGGAGGCTCTTGTAGCTGGTGACCTCGTAGCGGCGGTAGAGTTCGCCGTAGACGCGCTGGTAGCCGTTGCGAGCGCCGCGCTGCTCCAGGGCGCTGGCAACCGTCTTGACCGCCAGGGCCAAATCGGCGGCCTGCGCCTCGCTGATCGGCTGCTGGGGACTCACCTGGATCTCCAGGGCGCTCAGGCGGGCGTCCACCTCGCCCACGTGGGCGTCCACCTCGCCCAGGCGCACGTCCACCGTCTTCGCCCACTGGCTGGCCCTGGTCAGCCGCGCCTCGATCTCCATCTGCTGGCGGGCGAGGTGCTGGACGGCGGTGGCGATCTCGTAGGCCAGCTCGGCACCGCTGCGCGGCGGCGCGGTGATGTCCGTCTCACCGACGGCCAGGATCTCGGGCTTGAACGCCTCCCACAGTCGGCGGTAGCACTCGCGCTTATAGAGGATGATGCGCTCACGCAGATCCTCGCGCACGCGGGCGGCGCTGATGCCGAACAGCCAGCCGGGCAGATACTCCAGCGGCAGGCAGAGCATCTCCTGCTCGCCGCCCTCCTGGGGTGTTCGTGTAACACGAACACCCCGGATCATCTCCGCGAGCACCTCATCGCGCCGGATGCGCTCGAACTGCCCCGACCACGTGAGGCCGAGGAAGTCGCAGATCGGGCGGATGGGAACATAGATCTGGGCCGCGCCGCCGACGCGCACGAGGACGCCCTCGACGGCGTCGCCGTAGAAGTCGATGGCCCGCACATCAAAGGGCACAAGCGCCGTCTCGTCAGGGCTCATTGTGACATTCCTTGATCAGATCGCCGTAGCGGATTCTGGTTGGGTCAGGCTGTCGGGCTGGCGTGAGCGTGGCACCCTCACGTGGCATTCTCGCCGGGGTAGAGGATGACCCCGGCGGCGGCGACGTGCCCGGCGGCGCGGCGGGCGTCCACGCTGCCCGCTGCCGACTCCAGCTCCAGCCGGATGCTCGCGGACGACAGCAGATCGCCCACGTCCACGAGGTGGAGCAGCCGGGTCAGCCGCTCGTGGGCGGCGCGCTCGTCGCGGCGCAGGAGCTGCGCCGCCAAGTGGAGGGCCGCGCATGCGAGGGGCTGGTCATCACCGACCGTTCGGGCGATGCGCTCGACGGCGGACGCCGTCTCATGGTACTCGGGGTATGTGCTCATGGCGCTCCTCTGACTCGCTGATATGCCGCGCCCTCACGCCGCCGCGCCGCGACCCCACCGCAGCCCGACGCGGGTCACAGATCTTCCTCGACAATGAGCGACTGGTACGCCTCCTGGGGGGAGACCTGGGCGCGGCGGGCGAAGGCGTTGGCCAGCTTCCAGGCCGTCGCGCGGTGCATCCCGCCCTTGCGGTGCGGGTGCTGGTCGGGGTTGAGCAGGGCGTGGATCGTGGACTCGGCCACGCCAGCCTCGCGGGCAAGCTGCACAATCGGGATCTCCGCCTGAGCAACGGTCGTGATAAAGGTCGGCGCAAGCCTGATCATCGCATGTCCCTCCACAGCCGCTCCGAGCAGCGCGGTGGCGCGGGCCGGAAGCAAGGAGCCTTCGTTGTACATAATTAAAGAGGATTATAGAGCCTGTAAGACCACGCTGTCAACTAGCGTGGGGACGACCAGGGCGCTGCGCCCCGGTCGCCCCCGCGCCCTTAGACAAGGCGGCGAATCCGAACGAGGGCGGCGCGGGCCTCGGCAAGTCGCCCGGCGTCCACGTCGGTGATGATCTGGTCGAGCAGGGCCGCGAGGGCGGCGGCGGGCTGCGCCTGGGCCTGCGATTCCCCGGCCTGGGCCTGCGCGTCCTCGGCCTGGGCGTATGTGTAGGCGCCCAGGTAGAAGTCGGCGGGGCGCACGCAGATCGGCCACTGGGCGCACGAGGGCATCGCCGCGCCGCTGCCGCGCCGCTTCATCGAGCGCACGGGCGGCAGGCCCAGCGCGGCACCGATCTGGGTGCAGGTCGCGGCGAAGGCCGGGCCGTGGCCGTGGTAGCTCGCCTCGATCTGTCCGGTGATCTCGATGTGCCACTGGTGGACGCACTCGTGCAGCAGCACGTCGGCGACGAAGCGGGCGCGGCCCTCGGCGAACGACTCGCCCTGGCGCATGTGGCGGTGTGTCCCCATCAGCAGGGACGGGCGGATGCGGATCTGGGCGCGGCCGCCGAAGCTAGAGATGTTCGAGCAATCGCCATAGGCGCGGGCGCTCTCGGGCGGGCTGAACAGGATGTAGGGCGGCGCGAGGCGCCCCTGGAAAAACGCGGCGTTCCACTCGTCCCAGCGGGCGTAGAGGCGACCGAGGTGGGCGCGGTGCCAGGGCTCGGCCTGGCCGATAACGAAGGCGCGGAAGGTCGTGCGAAGATCCGCGTCGGTGATCGTGGGCTGCATAGGATTCTCGTTGGGCCATCGCGGGCGGCGGGGCCACCCGCGCTGGCGCGGTACCATAGCCGATAAGTCGATAGCCGATACGGGGGGGCGATCAGAGCGTAGCAGGCTGACCTAGGAGGGTCTGCCCCTGCGTGCGGACACTAGCGTGGGCCTCGTCCCAAAGCGCCTCCAGCGCGGCGCGGATCTCCTCGGTGCTGCGGATGTCATCGCCGGGCTCGGCCTCGGCAGTGAGGCTGACATCCAGACGGGCGGTGCCGTGCCTAGGGATGGTGATCTCGCGGCTGTAGGTGACGGTGACGGAAGTGATACGCATAGCTGGTTGCTCCTGGGGGTGCCCCACTGCTGGGGCACCCGGCGTGGTCTCGCGGCTAGAAGGGCAGATCGTCTTCGGTGGCCAACGGCTCGTGAGCGTGACCATTGGTGCGGGGCGAAGGCAACTCAGCGGGGGGCACATAACCGTCGGTGCGAGCTGGGAACTGATCCACAGGTGGGGGTGGGGGAATGGACTCGACGGGTGCCGGTGCGGGGGCGCTGGATGCGGCGCGGCGCTCGGCGCGGCGCTCAGCGGCCTCGGCGATCTGGCGGCGCAGATCCGCGAACTGCTCGCCGACTGCCTGACGGGCGATGGCGAACGCCTCTGCGGCAACCTCGTGCGGGTCGGTGAGGTTGGCTTCTTCCTCACTGACGGTCAAGGTGATCAAAGCCTCAAAGCCAGCCCAGTCATCCTTGCGTACCTGATACTTGCGGCTGTACTTCACACTGACCGATGCGATAGTAGGCATACGTTTGCTCCAGCTATGTCAGGTTTGGATCGACACCATTTGGTTGGTGGGTGCCCAGGCCAGTCCTGGGCACCCCTGCGTGCGCGATTAGCTCCGGCGGCGGGCGGGCTGCTCGGGGGCGGCATCGTCGGCGCTGGCATCCGGCGACAGCCCATCGTCGCCGGTGATCTGGAACTCCTTCGCCCACGCCTGGACGCCCGCCCATGCCACCGTGGCCGCCTCCCAGACATCCGCCGGACGCCAGCACGAACGGATGTACTCAATAGTCAGATCCTCGGGGTGGCGACTCACCAGCGGCGTCACGGTCGCCGTGGTGTGGCTGCCGAACTCCGTCTCGGCGCCAGGGCCAAGGGGTAGCCACAGCTCCGCCGGGCTAACCGGTTCGGGGTGGCGCGTGCGATCCACCGCTGCGTCGGCGGCCACGGCGGCGCGGGTGTGGTCGAGCAGCGCCGCGAGCAGGTGATCCGTCATGCGGCTGCGCGTCGATAGCTGCACCGGGCGGTGGTAGCCGGTCGCCCACAGCGACTGGATGAAGCCACGGATAGCCAGCTTCGAGCGCTCGCCCTCGCCTCGGCCCCAGCGCACCCCGATGCCTGCGGCGGCGGTCTCGGCGGCGGCGCCGTTGGCGAGGCTGGCGGCGACGGTCGAGGCGACCGGGCCGGACGTGATCGGCAGGAGGTCAAGGGTCTCGCCCAGGCTCCAGTGGCGCACGACCTCGTAGCCCTCGCGCCGCTGGTGCCTGATCTCGACCTGGGGCGTGCGGGCGGCGGCGAGCAGATCGTCGAGCGCGGGGTCTTTGCCGAACTCAAGGTAGAAGCCGATAAAGGACGTGAAGCGGGCGCTGCTGCCCACGTCGCGGGCGTTGCTCTTGCCGTTGGCCCACTGGAGGGTGACGGCATCGGGGACGTTCGGGCGGGGCTGGTTTCGGCCAATCATGGGAGTCTCCTTGCTGGTGGTGGCGCGGCGGGGGTGAGCCGCCGCGCCTAAGTGAGTAACTAGCGGGACGGGAAGAGCGCGTTGGCCTCCTCCTGGGCGGTGCCGGTCGGGGTGATGAGCTGCCGGACGCGCTGCGGGGTGGCGGGGCGACTGGGGCCACGCGGCGCAGGCGGGGCGGCGGGCGCGGCGGGCGCGGCGGGCGCAGGCGGGGCGACGGGCGCGACGGGCGCGGCGGGCGCGGTGGCGTCCTCGATGAGCAGCACGAGGCGCTTGGCGGCGCGGTGCCAGCAGGGGTGGCCCTGCTCGGTGGACGCCTCGCAATCGCAGGTGCCGTTGACGCGGTGGGAGATGCCGCTGCGGGTGCGCGAGGGGAAGATAAAGTCCTTGCCCTCGCGGGTGAAGCGCACACCATCCATGAGCTGATTGAAAGCCTTGGTGGCTGCGTTCTCCCACAGATGGCGCTCGGCGTCGGTGATCTTCGCGCTGGCGGCGATCTGGCCGTACAGGGCGCTGGCGGCCTGGGCTATAATGGCGGGCTGGGCGATCCGTTGGGGCTTGCTGGCCATGATGGGTTGTCCTCTCGGGGCGGCGCTGCAGTAATCAGCGCCGCCCCACTTGTTGAGATCCGGCGACCGGCCGGTGCGGGTGGAACATTCGCATCTCGAATGTAAGAGTATTATATCATATGTAAGAGCCTCTTGCAAGGGGTTTGGATGACGATTTTGAAATGATTTTCGGCTTCCTGATGCGGTACCGCGCTGCTCTGGGGAGAGCAGCGCGGAGGTGTTGCAGGCGCGTCGCCACACCGCCTAGAAAAGGGCGAGCTGGGCGGCAGCGGGGGCAGATGACCACCAGCCGCCCTCGATGGCGGACAGGGCAGACCAGGGCGCAGGCACGCCGGGGGGCAGGTAGACCAGCGTGGGCAGGCCGAGGCCGAGGGCCAGGGCAAGGCTGGCCCATGTGCCGGAGCCGTGGCCACTGAAGGCGCGGCGCGAGCTGGCGGACGGGGCGAGGCCAGCGGGGCAAGGCGAGGCGGGGAAAGCACACCAGATCCCGCCAGCGGCGACCGTCGCCCGCACGCAGGTGATCGAGCGGGTGGCGAAGGACTGCGGGCCGTCGCCGTGGTCGGCGGCGACGAACACCCGTGCGCTGGGCCGGATCTGGCGGGCGCGTGCGTCGATGCCCTGCGCGTCGCCGACCAGCACGGGGATGCCGGTGGGGGCGGCGCACAGGGCGGCGGACAGCGCAGCCAGCGACGCCGCCGGGGGGCGGCGCGAGCCGGAGATGCCCAGGGCCGCTGCGCTGGACAGCAACGTAGCGACCGGAGCAGAGATTGAAGTATACACCTGAGAAGACTTCATAATTAACCTCCTAAAGTAGCAGTAAATTCATACAAATTATAGCACATACGAGCTTTTATAGCAAGCCGTTCAAAGCCTTTTTATGGCATTAGGACGGGTTATTTGAGAAGTGGTCCTCGTGGATACCTATGTGCAATGGCTTGGTGGGCGGCGCAGGCATCTCGCGGGGCTGGCGCACGATGGGGCTACCCAGCGAGCAATACGCTAGACGGATGGGCGGGCGGTGCGCGCCGCGACCCTGCCGTGGACGCGACCCTGCCTACGATAACTGGGCGGCGCGGCGCCCCCTGCCTGCGCGGCGCGCCTGCGCGGCGCGCCTGCGCGGCGCGCCTGCGCGGCGCGCC
>JBAXIY010000023.1:0-25633 GCA_037138135.1 Verrucomicrobiia bacterium | reverse complement strand
TGCATTTTCCCGAAGACCGTTTTTATTCGCTCGGCGGCGTGCCGTCGCGCGACATTTTAAAAATGTTGTCGGAGGAACAAGGTCGTCCACTCGACCACTTCGCTGTGGCGCATGAAAAAGAAAACGCGTATCTGCCGCTCATGGCGCAGGTCGAACCGATCCACGCGGTCGTGGAAATCGCGAAGGCTAATTTCGGAAAAATTCCGATGGCCGTGGCGTCCGGCGGCACGCAGCCAATCATTATTGACGTGCTGGAACACTTGAAAATACGGCATCTTTTCAACGCTGTTGTGACCAGTGAGATGGTGAAAAATCAAAAGCCGGCACCGGATATTTTTCTGGAAGCCGCACGCCGCATTGGTGTGGAACCGCAATTTTGCCGCGCTTACGAGGACACGGATCTGGGTTTGCAGGCGATTCGTTCGGCCGGGATGGACGCCGTGGACGTGCGCACGTTGCGCGCGTAAAGCAGTTCACCAAAATTGCCACGCACCGCGCGTGACGACCCAGAGACCGAGCAGAAAATTGGTGATGGCATGCGCGGTCATCGCGTCGCCGAGTCGGTTCTTGCGCAACACTAGCCATTGATATGCCGCGCCGCACAAAATGCCAGCTAGCCATTCGTTGTGGGAAATACCGAAGACGAACGCGGTGACAAAAAATGGGAGCGGCAGAAATTTATTTAACGGCACGGATAGAAAATTTTGGCTGGCGATGTAGCGATATAAAAACGAGCGGTAAAAAACTTCTTCCAGCGGCGGGACGATAAACGTTGAACCCAAAATGCGCGTGACGATGAACAACCACGCGAGCGCGGAGCCGTTGCCAAATTGTTCATTTGGATTCCACGCAGCGACAAACTTCTCCGGCGGATGCGAGAAGCCGAGTTTCACCCAGAGCGAATTTTGCGTCGTCCACTCACCGCTGACGCCAACCCACAGCGCAAAAATCCCGACGCCGACTAGCGCTGCTTCCCATGAAAATGCCCAGCGCATTTCAGCAACGAATGGGCGCATTTCCCAAATCAGCCAAGCACCGACGAGAGTTTTGGCGAAGTAAAACCAGTAGGCCGAGGCTGCTCCCAATTCACCCTGTGCGGCCGTGAGCAGAACGAAAATGACAAAGGGGGCAACGCGGAGGACGGCCGGAGAAGCGCGATATTTTTCCAGAACCCGCATGGCTCAATTACCCATGCCGAGCTTGATGGATTTACCATCAGCATCAACGAGCGTAACGGTATATTTGGTGATTTCGGTCACGCGGTATTGTTCAAAATGATCGCCGCGCGAAACGGTTTTTCCATCCAGAATGGCCGTGGGCGATGTGGGCGAATAAAAAATTCCTTGCAAGCGGGGCGCGTCCGGCGGGTTGAGCGGCGTGGGTGGCGGCGGAGCCACTACGATGGGCAGGTTCACTTCGTTGGATTGTTGGGCGGCCAGCGCCGGATCAATTGGCGCGGTAACAATGGTATGGACGGAATGATGGGCGACGGCCCAGCCAATCAAAAAAATTGCCGCAAAAATCAGAAAAATTCCGAGTGCCGGCATCAGCCAAACGGCAACGGGCGTGGAGTCCTTAACCGGCGGCAACGGCGGCAACGGGCCACCCGGCTCGCGCTGATTATAATTGTGCCGGGCGCGTTTCAGGGCGTCGTTAATGAGGCTCATGCGTGAATATGTCCTTCCAATTCGCGGATGGCGCGGCCAACCATCCAGTAATTAATGCGATTGCTGCGCTCTACAAATCCGGCCAACAGCGCCTTATCGCACAACGCGTTCACCAGCCGCGGAATGCCCTGACTATATCGGAACACCCGCCAGACCGCCGGCGTGGTGAAGTTCGGCATCCCGCGCGAGCCCGCCAAGGCGAGCCGGTGATGAATATATTGACCAACCTCCGCGCACGTCAACGCATTCAAATGGTAGCGCACCGTGATGCGCTGGCGCAATTGCTTCAAGCGCGGACTGTTCAGCCGGTCGCGCAATTCCGGCTGGCCCATCAAAACTATTTGCAGCAGCTTACGATCGTCCGTTTCGATGTTGGAAATCAGTCTCACCTGTTCCAGCAAATCCTCTGTCAAATTCTGGGCCTCGTCCACGATTAAAACCGTCTCTTTGCCCGCCAGCGTTTGCTTCAGCAAAAAATCGCTAATGGTTGCAATGGTTTCCATGCGGTCTTTGCCTTTGACCTCCAAGCCGTATTCGGTGGCGATGGCGCGCATCAATTCGTCGCCGCTCAATACCGGATTCAAAATCAGCGCCGTTGAATATCGCGCATCGAGACTTTCCAGCAGCGCGCGGCACAACGTCGTCTTGCCCGCGCCGACCTCGCCGGTGAGCTGCACGAAGCCCTTGCGTTCGCGAATGCCGTAGAGCAGATGGTTGAACGCCTCGCGATGTTTGTTGCTATGAAAAAGAAAACGCGGGTTCGGCGTGATGTCGAACGGCGATAGCTTTAATCCATAAAACTCCAAATACACGTTGAGCTTTTAGCAAATAACCGCCACCCGCGCAAAGCAAAGGTTTTACCGAGGATTCACATTCTTAATCCCAACCATCGTGCAACGAGGTTGAAAATTAGGATTCAGGCTAAGATTTTAACGCAAAATGGTTCGCACCGCTTTGACTAGCGCCGCCGCTTCCGCCGGTGTGCCGATGGTAATGCGCAAAAATTCGCTGACTTCCGCCGCGCTGAACCAGCGCACAAGAATTTTTTGTTCCCGCAATTTTTGCAACCATTCTTTGGCCGGAAACAACGGCGGCTTGGCTAAAATAAAATTCGTCTGGCTCGGCAAGACGCGGAAACCAAGTTTGGTGAGTTCGCGCGCGAGCCATTCGCGGGTGGCGATAATTTTTTTGAAATTGGCGCGGTAAAACTTCAGGTCGTCCAGCGTCGCTTCCGCCGCAATCTGGCCGAGGCCATTCACATTGTAGCTGTCGCGCATCTTGTCCAGCGCCGCGATGAGTTCCGCAGGGCCGACAAAGTAGCCGACGCGCTGGAAGCACAACGAATATGCCTTGGAAAAAGTCCGCGCCACCAGAACGTGCGGAAATTTTAATGCGAGTTTCGCCGCGTTTTCATTGGCGAAATCCACATACGCCTCGTCGAGAACAATCAGGCCTTTCTGTGCGCGGCAAAGTTTTTCCAGCTCGGAAGTTTTGTAGCCGCGCCCGCTTGGCGCGTTCGGAGTCGTGACCAAAGTGAGTGCGGCGTTGAAGCTCCATTGCTTGCCACGCTTCAGTTCCGCCACGCTCGGCAGACTAAAATCTAGCGGGAGCGGCACGGCATTTTTCGCCGCGCCATGAGTGTCTGCCAGCACGGGATAAAGCGAATAGCTCGGTGTGAAATATTGCACAACCGACTTTGGGCTTTTAATTTTGGACTTTGGACTCGGCTCAACAAATGTCCGCACCGCCAGCGCCAGAACTTCATCCGAGCCGTTGCCGATGATAATATTTTCTGGCTGGCAGCCGTGGAGTTTCGCTAGTTTGGCGCGCAGTTTTTCCGCCGTCGGATTCGGATACAGGCGCAGCCGGCCGTCCACAGTCGCCTTGACGGCGACCAACACTTTAGGCGAAGGCGGATACGGATTCTCGTTGGTGTTGAGCTTAATCAGCCCTTTGATTTTCGGCTGCTCGCCCGGCACATAGGCGTGCAAGTGGTGAACCAGTTGACGGATCAATGGATTTTTTTTTGCCATGCGCCGGAATTATGCCAGCACCAGAGCACGGCCGGAAATAATTATTATCCCGCAACCCTCACGGGATTTTTGCCGCGTCACAAAAATGTTTCAGAGAATTCGATGATTATCGTTGACACAATTTTTCTGCCTGAAAAAATCAGCGCACGTTTCAGGGACACTTTGACAACACCGTTCAAATACTTAAACCACCGCCGCTTCCTCGGCGGAAACTTCCGCGTCCGTTTTTTCCTAACATGAAAAACTATATTCTCGATACCAACGTTCTGCTCCACGACCCGAATTCACTCGTTAATTTCAAGGAAAATAATGTGCTCGTGCCCATCGAGGTCATCGAGGAGATTGACCGGTTCAAGCGCGAGTCCACCGAACTCGGACGCAATGCGCGCACGGTTTCGCGGATGCTTGATGGTTTTCGCGGCGAAGGCAGCTTGAGTGCGGGTGTGGATTTGCCAAACGGCGGCAAACTGAAAATCGCGTTCCACAAAAACGGCCACGGCGAAACGATTTTTACCAAAGACTCGGTGGATAACCGGATTCTCGCGCTGGCGGCTGAAATTCAGAAGGCGCAGCCTAAAAGCGCCACCATACTGGTTTCCAAGGACATCAATCTGCGCATCAAGGCCGATGCCATCAGCGTGATGGCGGAAGATTACGAGACCGATCGTGTATTCGTCACCGACCTTTACACCGGCATGGTGGACTGGACGGTTTCGGCGGACAAAATCACCGCGTTTCGCGCCAAAGGCGAACTGGCTTTGGATACCGGCAAAAAATATTTTCCCAACGAATATTGCACCCTGACCGACGAGGCGAATCCCAAAAAAGCCGTGCTGACCAAGGTGGATGCGACCGGAACAAAATTGATTCCGCTTCTCGACTGCCGTGAAGGGGTTTGGGGCATCAAGCCGCGCAACCGCGAACAGCATTTCGCGCTCGACGCGCTGTTGGACGATCGCATCAAGCTCGTGACGCTAATGGGTAAAGCGGGCACGGGAAAAACCTTGATCGCAATGGCCGCTGGCTTGAAACGCGTGGTGAGCGATCGGGAATTCCGCCGCTTGGTCGTCGCGCGTCCGACGATTTCCATGGGCAAGGAACTCGGATTCCTACCCGGATCGCTCGAAGAAAAACTCGCGCCCTGGATGCAGCCGATTCATGACGCGCTGGAAATGTTGAGCGATTTGAACATGGGCCATGAGCATCGGCGCGCGGCGGATTTGATGCGGAGCGGCAGCATCGTGGTGGAGGCCTTGAGCTACATTCGTGGTCGCAGCATCGCGAACCAGTTCATGATCATTGACGAGTCACAAAACCTGACGCCATTGGAGGCGAAGACCATCGTCACGCGCGTCGGCAGCGGCACGAAAATCATTTTTACCGGCGACCCGTATCAAATTGATAATCCTTATGTGGATTCATCGTCGAACGGATTCAACTATATCATCAGCCGTTTCCGCGATCAGCCCATTGCCGCGCACATCGAATTGCAGAAGGGCGAACGCTCTGAATTGGCCGAGTTGGCAGCCAACATACTTTAAGCTTAAATGGGGGTGGCCCGGCTCAACCTCAACGAAATTAACGGCTTCCCGTTGTCGGTAAAAAGTGCCGGTTGCATCTTGTCGCTACCCTTATTTTTGGCGGTTGACAATTTGCTTCAGTCGGGAGAAGTTCACGGCGTAACAAATTTCATCACGTTATGATATCAAACGAACGTCCGTCACCGTATGGTCGCCGCCCTTATCAACCTCAAGGTTATGGCGCCCCCAAATACAACAGCCTGCCGCGCCCGCCGGTCAATGAAGACACGCTGAAGACTGGGGAAGTGCAAATTGAGCGGAAGAATTTCGTTTTTACCCTGAAGGAAAATCCGCGCGGCCGTTTCCTGCGTATCACGGAGGATGTGGGTGGCCGGCGGGACACCATCATAATTCCCTCCACCGGGCTGGAAGAATTCAAGAAACTCTTGGATGAAATGGTGAAAGCGTCCGAGAGCATTCCGGTGAAAACCCCGCCGCCGGAACCCGAGGCCTGAACTATACTTTTCCAAACACCGGCGAAATTATTTTTTCGCCGGTGTTTTCTTTTTTCTTGGTTTGGCGGTTTTGAGCGGCTTGGCATCGCCCCAAAGACCTTCGAGATCATAGCGCGCGCGCGCCTCGGTGTGCATGACGTGAACAATCACGTCGAAATAATCCATCACCATCCACATTCCGCCACTGGCACCTTCGGCCCGCGCCGGGCGCAAATCATGTTCGTCGCGAAGCCGGCTGGAGATTTCTTCAGCGATGGCGCGAAGATGTGGCTGGCTGGTGCCGGTGACGATGACAAAGAAATCCGTCACGGACGAAAGTTTCCGCACGTCGAGCACGGCAATATTTTCGGCTTTTTTATTGTCCGCGTAATCACGGCACAGTTGCGCCAGTTTTTTAGAATCCATAGTTGCGGGAGTATTTAACCACAGAAGGAGGCGAATGGACACGGATAAAATTCAAACATAAATCTTCGCCGCGTGAATCGCCTCTGCGACGGCGGCGGGAACCAGATTTTCAATCGTCAACCCCGCCTTCACTCGCGCGCGAATTTCCGACGACGAAACAGCGAAGGGAAAACCGCGCAGCAACCGTCCGCGAAACGGCGGCGGGAAAATTGGCGACGCGCCGCCGGGGCGGGGAATGGCCACGAATTCTGCCAGCCGCGCCAGCTCAACCGGTTCGCGCCATTCGTTGAGCATTGGGACATTATCCGCGCCAATAAGATAGAACAGGCGGGCGGTGGGAAATTTTTTGGCGTAGTCACGCAACGTATCCACCGAGTAGGAGATGCCGCCACGGCGGATTTCCTGGTCGTCCACCTCGCAATCGGTTTTGCCAGCTAGCGCGAGCCGGAGCAATTGTAAGCGCACGGCATCAGGCGCGGGTTTGGCTTCAGCCTTGAACGGTGATTGCGCCGCCGGAACAAAAAAAAGGCAATTTAAGCCAAGCTCTTCCATCGCCGCCTGCGCCATCAGCAAATGGCCAAGATGAACCGGATTAAACGAGCCACCAAAGATTCCTAATTTCATATTTCGTGTGCAGGTTCCAGATTTTGCAGACGAACGCTGCAAGCCAACTTTCAACTTTCCATCTGTCGCGCGCAACTCAATTACAGCGGCTCCAAATAATCTAGTTCCTTGTCGTAGGTTTCTTCCAATCCGCGCAACGCCCAAAGCGCAATGCCGACGCACGCGAAGGAAATCACCGCCGCAGCAGCAACGATGCCGCACGCCGGTTTGAGATGATTGAAGGCAAGCGTGAGCGGCACGGTGGCTCCGCGCACAAAGTTTGGAACGGTCGTAGCCACCGTGGCGCGAATGTTGGTGCCGAACTGCTCGGCGGCGATGGTGGCGAATACGGTCCAGTAGCCGACGCCAAAACCGAGCAGCAGAATCACAAGATAAAATGTGCCGTTGGATTGGCCAGCGGTGCAAAAATAAGCCGCCATCGCCAGCGCCGTGAACAACAGGAAAGCAAACAGAATTTTTCGTCGCGAGCCGAGCAATTGGCTGAAATAACCGCTGGCGAAGCCGCCAAAGGTGATTCCAAGATAACAAAACGCGATGCCTTGGGCGACCTTGACTTCGCCTTGAATGTTCAGCGCTTGGGAAATTTCCGGTGAGAAGGTCACGAGAATACCAACGATGCACCAGAGTGGCAGGCCGATAAGAATACAGCGCAGGTATTTCATGAAACGCGTGGCACTGGTGAAGAGCATTAAAAATTTTCCGCGCGCGGCTTGCGCCGGGCCACTTTTTATTTTCTGAAACATTCCGGATTCCGCCACGCTCAAGCGCAGCACGAGCAACACCAAACCCAGTCCGCCGCCGATGAAATAGGCCGTGCGCCAATCCACTTTTTGGGCGACGAGTCCGCCGATCACCGCGCCGAATACGCCTACGGTGGCGATGATGGTCGTGCCGTAGCCGCGCAAGGCCTTGGGCAAAACTTCGGTGACGAGCGTGATGCCGCCGCCGAGTTCGCCCGCCAAACCAAAACCCGCGACAAATCGCCACACGGCATAGGCTTCGATGGAATGGACAAAGCCATTGGCAATGTTGGCAATGGAGTAGAGCAGGATGGAGCCGAAGAGCAGTGCCACGCGCCCGACGCGGTCGCCAAGAACGCCGAAGAAAATACCGCCGGCCAACATGCCGAGCATTTGCAGATTCAGCAGCAGGATGCCGTGATCCACCAGCAGCTTGCCGGAAAATCCCATGTCCGTCAGGCTGGGAATGCGCAAGATGGCAAACAGAATTAAATCATAAACATCCACAAAATAGCCAAGCGCGCCGACGATGACGGCGGGCTGGAGAATTTGGCGTAGGACGGATGCTTGGGAATTCATTTACGATTTACGTGGGTCTTGTTTTTCTGCGCGCAATCGTAAATCGTATATCGCAAACCGTAAATTCAAATGACGCGCCATTGCCATAACTGCGGTGAACCTTGGGTGATTTCCGGCCAGCCCGGACGTGGCGAAGTGTGCATGAAATGCCGCGCGGATCTGCGTGTGTGCCTGAATTGCCAAAGCTACGATCCGCGCGTGGCGCAGCAATGCCGCGAGCGGCGAGCGGAGCCGGTGCTGGAAAAGGCGGCGGGAAATTTCTGCGAATTTTTTGAATTCGCGCGCCGCCGTTGGGAGGGGAAGGACATTAAAAATGCGCGCGAAGATGCAGCGCGCTCACACTTAAAAAAATTGTTTGGTGATTGAACCGCGACAACGCTAGAAACTCAGTAACTGGTTCGCGGACGGATGCAGGCGGCAAATTTTGACTTCGGATGAACTCAACTAGTAAACATTTGGCGGGCGCGGCAAATCCGTGGAATCCCTTGGCCAATCTTTTGGCCCAGCGCTATCGCCCGCCTTTTCGCCATTCCTTGCCCAGTAATGCCGAAGCCTTGCTGGCATCCGAGGGGTTTTGGCGAAGGCAGCAGCAGGATTTTAAGTTGTTCAAGCGGTGGCTGATGTTCAAGACCAGTGGCCAGGCTGGCCTTTTGTGCGACCAACTACCGCCACCTCCGGCGCGAATACTCTGGCTGAATTTATTGAACAACCGAATCGGCGATTCGGTTATGGATTTGTCCGGGCGCGCCTTGCTCAGTGCGTTTGATGTGGATTTGCTGACTGATAAATCACAGGCGGAACTTTTTTCCACCGATCGTTTTTTTAAAAAAGTTTTCACCGATCCAGATGCAATTAACCCGGCCGATTATGATTTTGCCTTGCTGGACTATGTCAACACCCGCGCCATTTCTCTCAAGCGCAAATGGTTTCCAACCTTGCCGTTTGCGAGCATTTACGGCCTTTTTCATGTGCCGGCAGTCAACCGGACACTTTTTTCCTGCTATCGCATTCACCATCTGCTCCGGTATCCGCATTCGGAGGCTGAATTGCAGTCATTCTTGTCGCCGCAACTTTTTGTCAATAGCGAACCCTGTCCGCTGCCGGCTAAGAACGGACTGAAACGAGTCGCCTTGACGCTGGGCGGCATGGCCTCTTTTAAAACCTATCGCCAATGGCCGGAAGTGATTCGCCATTTACGCGAGCAGTGGCCGGCGGGACGGCGGTTTCCCCAATTTGTTCTGATTGGTTCACAAAATGGACTTCAATATGTTGAATCCGCCAAGGCAGCCCTCGATGGCTGTGAGGTGGTTTCGCTGGTTGATGCCTTATCTTTGCGAACGACCGTCCGCCTACTCGCTGAGTGTGATTTTTACCTTGGTGCAGATGGTGGGCTCATGCACTGCGCGAATGCATTGAAGCTGTCCGGCGTCGTGCTGTATGGCAACTGGGTTACTCCGGAAATAGCATTGCCACCAAATCACTCTATGGAAACACTGGAAGATACCAGAGGGGTTAATCACATTCCCCCTCAGGCCGTGGCTGAAAAAATTCAAACCGCATGGAAACATTGGTAAGACTGGTTTTTGTTTTGCCTGCCGATTAACGAGACCAGCGAAAAAATTGTTCGGCGATTGAACTGCGGCAAGTTAGCATCTTGCTATGAAAGTCAGCGGGTTTACCTTTCTTCGTAATGGCCAAAAGCTTGGCTATCCATTTATCGCCTCCATCCGCTCCCTTTTGCCGCTCGTGGATGAGTTCGTCATCGCACTCGGCCCGTGCGACGACGACACGGAAAAAATGGTGCGCGCCATCACCGACCCCAAAATCCGCATCATCCCAACGACTTGGAACGAAAAAATGCGCGGTGATTACAGCGTGGGTGGCTTCGTCTATGGCCAGCAGAAATCCATTGCGCTCTTCAACTGCACCGGCGACTGGGCGTTTTATCTGGAAGCGGACGAGGTGCTACACGAAAGTGATTTGCCCAAAATTCGCGCGGCGATGGAAAAATATTTGCCCGATGCACACGTCGAGGCGCTAGCGTTCGACTATCTCCATTTTTACGGAAACAAAAACACCGTCGCGCAGTCGCCCGGCTGGTATCGCAGCGAAGTCAGGATTATCCGCAACACCATTCCGGCGTGGTCGAGCGAGGCACTTTTTTTCAACATCGTGGACGGCCATAAAAAATCTCGTCATCCGCGCGCAGCGCACGCGGGCGCAACCATCTTTCATTACGGCTGGGTGCGCAGCGAAGCGCAGATGAATTTAAAATCCGCGACCGTGCAAAAATACTGGGACGATTCCAAGCCCAAGCCGATGGACTATGCGCAGATTGATTCCGCCGTGCTAAAATTATTTCCCGGCACGCATCCAAAAGTCGTGCAAGACTGGTTGCCAAACGCGGAAGGAATATTCCAATCCAGCCCGGACCACCAACTGACCGCGCGTGAAAAGAAACATCGCCGGATGATGTGGCTGGAACAAATGTTCGGCTTCCGCTTTGACAAGAAACATTACCGATTGGTGCGCTGAAATTATTTCGGCGCTGCCTGTTCGCGAGCACGGCGTCTTTTATAGACCTTCAAGACATTGCGAAACAACGTCTGGTTGTAAAACCGATGGAGCAAGAAATTCGGCTGAAGTTCGCTTTGGTATTTGTCGAATGAGGCGACCTTGTCCGTGGCGGCAAAACCTGTCTGGGCCAGAAACTTCGGGAAGATTTCCTTCACCGCAAAATCATAAAACTCAAGGTCCAGCCGGTTGTGTTCGCGCGCCATATCCACCATACGGCTGTCGGCTTCAAGGGACTTACGGATGGAATTATCCCGCGCGGTAACTTTGCGCTTATAACCGTAATTTAGTTGAATGGGACAACTTTTTTGGAGCATGTGTAGTGACAAATCAAATTTTTCGGTGAGGCCGACAAAGCTGAATTTCTCCAGATTCCGTTTCGCCCGGTCGAGATTAGCTTTGCCCGCGACGCGTTTGACCTGAATGTTGGTCATGGCTTCGTCGGCGCGCAGCATGGCTTCAAATGTCAGCTTGCTGTTTCCACGCGTCACGTTGTCCTGATACTCGGAAAAGCTACGGGCAATCGGCTCCCGTAAAAATGTGATGTAAAACGGATCGGGCGCAATAAATCGCATCGGATCAACCAGGTTGTGGCCGGCAATACTTCGCATCCACGGGAAAAATTTGCGGGCAAAATCGAAATCGCGCTGGTCAGCTACTTTGTAACCGAGGTGGCCAAGATGGCAGTGCCTGATGCCGAGACTGTTTTCCAAAATGAATTGAAAGGTCGTGCCGGCGGTCTTCGGGATGTGCAGGAAAAAAATCATGGCGTAGCGAATAGCGGGTCAAAGTTTCGAGGTTATTGGAGGCGCGGTCAATTGGTCATTAACCACGACGTTCATTCATGGGTGCAAAGGTAAATGTGGAATTCCGTCATTGGCCGCCCGTGGTATTGTGACCAGAAATCTTCGATCAGTTCCACTTTGCCGAATTGCTCCTGCAACCCTTTTGGCGGTGTCCGTAGCGAGGTGGTCACATACAGGGCACGCGTATTGGTTTGGACGGTGTAGCCCGGCCAGAGCGTGAATTGCGTGTCGCCGTAGGTTGCTGGCAACAGATAGGTTGTGGGTTGGTCTGGCAGATAAAACGCCATCATGCTGGCTTGGGCGTAATTGTCCGCGAGCAACAAGTTCGCTTGATTTTGCTCCCGCGCCGCTTGCACATGCTTTGCGAAATCACGCCAGCCTTGGGCGCGGCGCAAGGGATCGTGAAGCGGTCGCAAGTGCAGCGAATCGGTGACGTGTTTGGCGACCACCAACAGCGGATTGGTATTGTGCATCACCACGGTCATGAGCAGTGCGATACCAAAAGCTGCGCCAATGCCCCAGCGCCACGCTGGCTGCCTCGCTACAACTTCGCGCCAAAATACAACGGTGAAAATAATTCCCGTGACCAGCGCTGGCGCCGCCCAGTTGGCTTGCCCAGCTTTGTTGAGACTAAAGAAGGCAAAGAAAGCGTAAAGCGGTAGAAATTGGCTCAACAAAAAACGGACGCGCAAGTCAGCATGCTCTTTCCAAATAAGGGCGACAGCTGCAACAACCATGCCGGCCATGATGAGCGGCGAGATGACGCCGAATTGTCCGCCGAGGAACGTGAGCAATTCCAACGGGTGGATCTGAAAACTTTTGTCCACCCCGCTGCGCGCGTGCAGCGCCATGGCGTGAACCCAACCCGTTTGCATATTCCACCAGAGAATCGGCAGGATGCTCAGGCTGAACGCGCCGCCCAGCACGAGCATTTTCCGGCTGAACAGCAACGGGCGATGTTCCTTCGACCATAGCAGAAAAAAGGTGACACATCCGAGCTGCACGCCATTAGTAAATTTGGCGAGAAAACCCGCGCCAATCGCGAGGCCCATCCAAAACCAGTCGGAAAGTTTGTCGCGATGAATGGCTTTCCAGAATATCAGCGTCGCCCAGGCCCAGAAAAAAACGCTCAACGAATCAATCGTCATCAGAATCGAGCCCACGACGATCATTGGAATCACCGACGCGAGCAACAGGCACCACAGCGCCACGCGGTCGTCATACAAACGCCTTGCCAGCAGGAATAGGAGCACGCCGGTGCCGGTGCTCAACATCACGGCAAAAAAACGGATGCCAAAAACGGTGTGGCCGAACAGTTCCGTGCCCAGTGCGATGACCCACGCAACGGCCGGTCCCTTGTCGCGATACGACCACGCCGGATGTTTGGACCAGAGCCAGTAGTAGGTTTCGTCCGGCACCATTTCCATCTGCGTGATGAACCACAGGCGATAGCAGGTGAGGGCGAACAGCAAAAAAATCGCGAGCCGCACGGGGCTGGTTTGGCGCAGAAACGAAAGCATTTTATTTTTTGGGAGTAAGCCGGCGGCGATTATTTTTCTTCGGCGCGCATAACTTCCTGAATGATGAACAGCGGCCGATTTTTCGCCTGTTCGTAGATGCGGCCAATATATTCGCCGAATACGCCAAGCAAGAGCAGTTGAATTGTCCCAAAAATCGTAATTGCTGACATGATGGACGTCCAGCCCGGCACTAGTTCGCTGCCCCGGACAAAGTGGTTAAACAGAACGTAGAAAATATAACCGACAAACACCGCGAACAGCAGCAGCGAGAGCACATAAGCCAGCCGCAGTGGTTTGGTGGACATCGAGGCGATGCCGTCGAACGCGAACCGCAGCATTTTTCGAAACGGATAATGCGTCTCGCCCGCCACGCGGTCGGCGCGGTCGTAAAAAACCTGAGTCTGCGGAAAGCCAATCCACGGAACCAGCCCACGCAAAAATCGGTGCGACTCGTGCAGCCGCGATAATTCCGTTAATGCGCGCCGGCTCAACAATCGGAAATCGCCGGTGTTGCGCGGGATGGCCACGCCGCTCAATTTCTCGATCAGGAGATAAAATATTTTTGCCGTGATGCGCTTGGTAAAATTTTCCTGACCGCGATCTTTACGTGTGCCATAGACCACGTCGTAGCCCTGCCGATGCGCCTCAATCATTTGCAAAATTACGGCGGGCGGGTCTTGCAGGTCGGCATCCATGGAAACCACCGCTTCGCCGCGCGCGGTTTCGAGACCGGCCGCCAGTGCCAGTTGATGCCCGAAGTTGCGCGACAGATTTACGCCCACCCAATCACGGCGACGAGCGCATTGCTCCGCCATCAGCGCCCAACTGCGGTCGCGACTGCCATCGTTCACCAGCACGATTTCAATCGGGCCGTGGGTTTGGAGAATCGTATCGCAGGCCAGTTCCAATTCCCGGAAGAGTGCAGGCAGGGCCGGCTCCTCGTTGTAGACGGGAATAACAATGGATAGCGAATAATGTCGAACGGACATGGAGATATAATGTGGTAGAGGCACTTTCCGGCGCAACCATTATCAGCCCACGGCCGCTTCGCACGCCGCGATTACCACAGCAAGTTCGAGGCTGGCGATGCCTTTTTGCTCCACGGCCGACGCGAGTGCCCACTCCGCGTGCCGGAACGGATGTGGTCGTCCCGGACGATTCGTATTCATCAACATCACGACACGCTTACCCTGCGCCACTGCGAGGTGCAACGCGCCGGTGTCGCCGCCGACGACGAGCGTGGATAATTGCATCAACCCGCCCGTCACCAGTAACGGCACGCCAGCAGAGATGACAAAACCCAATGTCCGCGCCGGTTCCAGCGCGGCGATGTCTGCCGGGCCGCCACCGAAAATTATCTGCCAGCCACGCGCCTGCCAATGTTTGGCCAGCGCCAAGAAATTTTCCAGCGGCCAGTTTTTGTGCACGGCACTCGTAAACGGCTGGACAAACAGGGTCGGCTGGCCAGGAACAAGATTATTCGCCGCAAAAAAATTCTGCGCTGCTGCCAGCGCCGCTGCTGGCAGAAAAAATTCGTTCTTCACCACGTCAACGACCAGTCCGCAATGGCTAAGCAACGCGCAGTTTGCTTCGGCGGGATGCAGCCGCGGGTGTCCAAGGGTGTCAGTGTAGGCCCAGCGGCGTGGTGATTTTTTAACGAAACCCCAGCGCAGGCGTGCGCCGGTCAGCCAGGCTAACCACGCGCTCTCGCCATTGGCTTGCAAATCCACGACCAATGAAAACTTTCCTGCGCGCAACGCGCCCGCCAGCCGGAAAAGTTCCTCGCCGATCCGCCATGGATTGCCACTGCGGAACACAGCGCGGTCAAGTGCGATGGTTTCATCCACATCGCGAAAACCCTGCAGCAGCGCAGCGTTTTCTCTGGTCGTAAGAAATGTGATTTTTGCCGCCGGAAAATTTTGCCGCAGCGCGGAAATCGCTGGTAACGTCAGCACGACATCCCCGATGGCCGTCAGCCGGATGACTAAAATGCGCGCGTGGGTTTCCATTTCAACTGGTGGCCAAAGACCGCAACAGCGCGGCGCGGAACGCAGCGCGCGAATATGTTTTGGCGTAATGCCGGGCGCTTGCCGAGAACTGATCCGTGTCGGCCATGGAAAATTGGGTCGCCTGATTTAGTCGTTGCGCGAGTGTGGAAACATTGCCGGACGGAAATACAAGACCGAGCTGATGTTCGCGCGTAAGGCGACCGAGTAATTGTTCGTCAGAAACAATCACGGGTTTCCCAGCAGACATGGCTCGCGACAAGACGCCGCTCGTGCCGAAATGATTCAGGTAAGGCAGCAACACCGCGTCGCTCGCGGCGAAACATAACTTTTCCTCCTCAATGGTGACGTAGCGATCAAGCAGGCGTGCGCGATTTTGGCGGACGAGTTGCGCCATGCCGTCAGCGGTTTTGCCAGCAGGATTTTGCTGGCCGGCACAAAGCAAAAACGCTGGGGATTCCGGCGGCAATTGCAACATGGCTTCCACCGCGACGTGCAAGCCTTTGCGTCGCGCACCGGTTCCGTAAAAGAGAAAGACCTTCCGGTTGGACAAAATTTCTAGTTTGGTTCTGGCCGTGAGTGTGTCGCCGTCGTAGCCGGATGGACACGCGTCGGGCAGAAAAAAAATGGGTGCGGCCGGATTTTTCTTTTGCATTTCTGCTGCCAGAAATTCATCCACAAACAGAACTTGTTGCAACCAACCTTCGCGCAGCAGGCGGTTAAAACCGGAAATTTTGAGCAAGCGATCTAGCGACCAATGAGGCGCTTCGAGAAAACGGGGGCGATGATAAATGCCGCCAATTCGTCCGCGCAATTCCGGCGGCGGACGAAATCCAAAAGTCGCGCCGCGCCAGCAATCAGAAGCGATTTCGTCGAGCGCGCAGAGAAAAACATTTTCGGCGCCACTAGTTTTCAAACAGTGCGCAACGGAACGAGCTTTGCCATCAAGGTGGCGGCGTCCATCCGCGTCGTAGGCGGAAATCAATTTCACTTCACCGAGCAATCCGGCGAGATTTTGTTCAACGCGTTCGCGTGAACCGGCGCGCAAGTCAGCGGCGATGGTCAGCTGAAAATTGACAGACAGTAAATCGTCAGCGATGAAACGCAACCAGCCGAGGTGGTGACCTTCGGTGCGCGGCTCGTAAAGCAACAGATGTCTTTTACTATTGGCGGACGCGGTCATTTGGACGGCGAGGATTTGCGGTTTTGTGCTTCAAACGCTTTGAAGTAGCGGAGAAAAGTGTAGAAGCCCGTAAGCCACGCAATCGTCAATCCGCGCCAGCCGTCGAGAAAACCGAGCTTGAAAATGTAGCCGCGCAAAAAGCGCCATGGCGGACGGAAAAGCAGATGAATAAAAGTTATTTGACGATTTTCGGCGCGGCAAGTCTCAGCAAATTCGTCGGCGTAGCGCACGGTTTTTTTGATCTGATGCTCGACGCTTTCCATGCTGAAATGCAAGAGTTCGCCGCGCAGGCGACCAACTTTTCCAGCCACGACGACGCGGCCGTGCGGGAACACGCCGCCCCACTGTCCTTGGCCACGCCGCCACAAGCGCAATTTACGGTCCGGATACCATTCTCCGTGACGAATCCACTTGTCGTAATACAAGGTGCAGCGCGGAAATTCATAGGCGGCGCAGCGCCCGAGTTTTTCTGGCGTGGAAAATAATTTTTTAATTTCCGAAGCCAATTCGGAGGAAACGACTTCGTCGGCATCAAGTGCTAGTAGCCATTCGCCGGTGGCTTTTTCGGAAGCGGAACGGTTTTGTTCGATATTACCTTTCCACGGCTCGCGAAAAACTTTTCCACCAAAGGATTCGACGATTTTATCCGTGCCGTCGTTCACGTCGTGATTGATAACAACGACTATTTCACTCGCCCAGTCCGCGACGCTTTGCAAGGTGGGTGTGATGCGATGCGCCTCGTTGCCAGCGATGATGCAGACGGAAACGGGCAGTTTCATGGGCGGCGGCGCAGCTTGCCGAGCTGGCGGTAAATCAAAAGATTGTAAAGATGGCACAGCCGGTAACGGACGTGCCGGTCGCTGGTGTAGGTATCAAAGGAAGTCACCTCGGAATCCGGCGTGAAACCGGCTTTGGCGCAGAACTTCGGAAAAATTTCTTTCACCGCAAAATCGTAAAGCGCGAGGTCGAGTTGGTTGCGTTCACGCGCGAGGTCAATCATGCGCGGGTCTTTGGCGATAGGCTGGCGAATCATATTGGTCGCGGCAGTGCGGCGGCGCTTGTAATTCAAGTTCAGCGGATACGGCGACAATTTGTCCAGCACGTGGAGCGAAAGATTAAATTTCTCTGTGAGGCCGACAAAGTCGCAGCGCTCCAGATACTTTTTGGCCTTATCAAGATTGGGGCCGCCTGCCATGAGCCGGACGTGAAGATTTTCGGCGACGTCGCTCTCACGCATGAATTCTTCAAACGTCCACGTTTTGCCGCCGGTCAAAATCATGTCCTGATAATGCGAAAAAACTCGCGCCACCGGCTCGCGCAAAAAAGTCAGATGAAACGGCTGCGGCACGGTCAGCGCCAGCGGATCCACGAGGTTGTGGCCAGCGAGACTTTTCATGCGCGGGAAAAATTTGCGCGCAAATTCAAAATCGTCTTGCCGGAAAAAATCCTGTTTGGTGTGGTTAGTGTGGCAGGCGGAAACGCCGAAGGTGTTTTCCAGAATGAACTGGAAAGTGGAACCGGCGGTTTTCGGGATGTGCAAAAAGACAATCATTGATTTCGCCCAACCATCATTGGGTTTTGGCGCGGCAATGTAAATCCAGATTTCGGAACCGGTGGTAGCAGGCGCGCCCGCTCAGAGCGGCTTAATCCAGCTGGAAAATCTATCCTGATGCTCTAAAAGATAGCGCGGGAATGTATGGTCGAGTTTCACAAATTCAAGCCGCTGGTTTTGGTTGAAAAACACGCGACCTTCTTTGAGTGACTTTTCGATGTTGCCGGCATCGGCGATTTCCGGGCGATTCCGTTCCTGATGGGAATACGCCGCAAGTTTCTCTTGAATCCGCTCGACGCCGCCCATCCACGAAAAATGCCAGCCAGCGTCCTCGACAGTTTTGTAACCGCTATGGCGCATCTCTTCGGCACAGGAAAAATCGCGGAACCGCATCATCCGCGTGCCGTGACTGAAGGGCGTCTCGACTGCGCGGCAATTCAGGTAATGGCGGTAGAGCGCCTGATGAAACCGCCAGATGAAGGGGTGATTCCGCCGCAACTGATGCCGCAGAGCTTTGCGATGAAAGATGCTTTTCACCAGCATGGAGTTCAAAACGGCGTGAGCGGCATTACTGAAAAAATTATTCTGGAACGGAATTTCCTGGGCGAGCTTTTTCACCACGCTGGCGCGGGGAATTTCGTCGATGTCAGACACGAGCACGAAATCATCGGGGCGACAATCTTTCAGCCCGCGCGCGATGGCGTTGCGCTGAAACCGCTCCATCACCCACGCGCTCGGCGAAGCAGGCATGTCATCCACGACGACATAGATAATTTTGTCGTGGAACGCGCTGAACCGCGCGCGGTTTTCTTGATAGTGCAGCGGTTTGGGCTGGTGCGTGTGGGTTTCGTTCGCCTCGACGATGACAAATTTATCCACCACGCCAGCGAGTTCGTTCAGCCGCAATTCCAGCAGTTCCAGTTCGTTGAAAAATATGAAGCAGTCGTAAATCATTAGACGTTCACGCGAAGTTAAAGAAGCCAGTCAGCCGCGCCAAGTTGAAAACAAAACTTTCACTTTCCGCCGCCATTGCCAGAATGACGGCGATGATCGCTTTTCTCCGCCAACTCTGGGGGCTCGTGCGGCCTTACCGCGCGCGCCTGTTTCTTGGCGTGTTCATGGGTTTTCTGGCCGGACTGATGTCGCCGCTGATGATTATCGTCATTTCGCTGGTAGCCAGCGTCGTATTTCCAACAGCTAACCAAAAGCCGATCGAGGAAAAATTATCGTCGCTGCCGCCGTTCATCGTGCAATGGCTGCACGATGCGCGAATCGGACTGGAAAGCGGTCTGCACCAACATCGCGGCGCGCTCATCCTGTTCGTCGCGATGATTCCGCTCGTCATGTTGTTGCGCGGCGTGGTGACGTATCTAAACACTTACTTTTTGCAATGGGCGGCCATTCGCGCGGTGAATGATTTGCGCGTAAAGCTTTTCGCGCACTTGATTGACTTGTCCGCTGGTTTTTTCAGCCAGAACCGGAGCGGCGAGTTAATTTCTAGGACTACCAACGACATCTCGGCTCTGTATGCCATTTTAAACAACGCTACGTCTGTCATTGTCCGCGATCCCGTCACGCTCGTCAGTATTCTGGTCTTTCTGCTCTTGGGTCCCGAGACCCGCATGATGACCTTGATTTCACTCGTAATCATGCCGGTCTGCATCATCCCGCTTTCCATCTTCAGCAAAAAAGTCCGCCGTTCCAGCAAGGAACTGCAACAGCAAAGCGCCGGGCTCATGCAGGTCATGACCGAGACCTTCACCGGCCACCGCGTCGTCAAAGCCTATAACCTCGAAGCCGTCGTCACGGCGGAATTTCGCGCCACGGCCGACCGCTCCACCAGCAACTTCATGCGCATTGTCCGCGCCAACGAAATCACATCGCCCATCATTGATGTGCTGGGGGCTACCGGCATGGCCGTCGCGCTTATCTACATGAATTCTACGCCAGGCGCGCGCCCCAGCACCGGCGATTTTACGCAACTCATCATGAGCATTTTCCTGATGTATCCGCCGATGAAAAATCTTTCGCGGCTGCATAATCAAATCAATCAGGCGCGCGCAGCCAGCGAACGCGTCTTCGAATTACTCGCCACCAAAAATTCCGTCCCGGAACCCGCTGCGCCAAAAATGCTCCACGCCGACAAGGCTGACATCGTGTTTGAAAATCTAGATTTCAGCTACGGCGAAAAATCTGTCCTCCACGGCATCAATCTCCGGGTCAAAGCCGGCCAGCTTGTCGCGCTCGTCGGCTCCAGCGGCTCCGGCAAAACCACGCTCGCGAATCTGCTGCTGCGCTTCTATGACCCTGCGCATGGCACCATCAAGATTGGTGGCGTGGACTTGCGCGATCTCTCGACGCGCGACTTGCGAAATCAAATTGCCGTCGTCGCGCAGGAAAATATTTTGTTCAACGACACCATCCGCCGGAATATCGAGCTCGGTCGTCTCGGGGCTACAAACGAAGAAATTGTCGCCGCCGCCAAACACGCCTACGCCATTGATTTCATTGAACAAAAACCCGAAGGCTTCGATACCATCATCGGCGAAAAAGGTGTCTCGCTTTCCGGCGGCCAGCGCCAGCGTCTCGCCATCGCCCGTGCTGTTTTGAAGAATGCGCCGATCCTGATCCTCGACGAAGCCACCAGCGCGCTCGACACCGAATCCGAACGCGCCGTGCAAGCCGCGCTCGATGAACTGATGAAAGGCCGCACGACCATTTGCATCGCGCATCGGCTTTCGACCGTGTTACACGCCGATATCATCGTTGTGCTGGATCAGGGCCGCATTGTTGAGCAGGGCCGCCACGAAGAACTCGTCAAACGCGGCGGCGTTTATCAGAAACTCTACGAACTGCAATTCGCCTCGTGAACCCACGGCCGGAAAAAATTCTCGCACTGCAATTCAAATACTTCGGCGACGCCGTGCTGCTCACGCCCGCCCTGCGCGCGCTGCGCGAAAATTTTCCTGAAGCCGAACTGCACCTGCTTGTGCCGGAAGAAGCAGCGCCGCTGTTCCAGCCGTTGCCGTGGCTGGATCAGGTATGGCCCATGCCACGCCGACGTGGCCGAGCCAGTATTAGCGAAACCTGGCCAATTCTCTATGCCTTGCGCCGCGAACGTTTTGACCGCTCCGTGGATTTCGCCAGCAATGATCGCGGTGCCATCTTGAGTTTTGTTATCGGTGCCAAACGCCGGCTTGGCTGGGCGGAGCGCGGCGGATTTTTCGGCCGGAAATTTCTCTACACCGACCGCGTGGTTCCGGAAACAAACCTGCCACACGAATCCATCCGGCTGGCACAGCTTTTATCTGGCTGGCAGATTCCACTACCCAGCTCGCTGGCATCCGAACTTTACGCCGACCCCACCCTGACATCTGCCGCCAGAAAAATTCTGCCCGCCGAACGCGCCGTCATCTGCCATATCGCCTCCAGCCAGCCGAAAAAGGAGTGGCCGCTTGGTCGCTGGGCGCGATTGCACCAACTCGCCACCGATGCCGGAATAAAACTGGTTTTCACCACCGCGCGCGGCGAACGCGAGTCGGGGCTGATGATGGAATTAAAAAAAATCTCGCCGGATGCGGTGATTCTGCCGCTGATTCCCGACCTGCCGCTTTTTTTAGCGGTGCTGGCGCGCGCCGCTGTTTTTATTTCCGGCGACACCGGCCCGCTGCATTTCGCCGCCGGCTTAGGCGTGCCGACGATTTCTCTTTTTGGCCCGACGACGACGACGCGTTGGGCGCCGATTGGCGAAAAGCATCTCGCACTCACCGGTGGATTTTGCGGCTGCGACGGAAATCTTTTCGCCTGCGCCAGCCAGAAACATTGTCTCGCGCAAATTTCGCCGGAACAGGTTTTTGCCGCACTGCAAAATAAATTGTCGGCGCGGTGAATTGGGTGTGAACGTTAGATTGCCGCGTGCTGTGTGCTCATCAGTTCCGGTAGCCGGGCGTAGGCTGACCGACCATTTTGAATTTGCCGCTCGGCAGCCAACAATAGCTTGGGCTTTAACTCTTCAGCTTGTCCCCATAATTGATCAATCGCCGCCGCCAATTTTTTAGAGAAATTTGCATCGTCCGGCTGAAGCATGGCGCATCCGCTGCCATATTCATTGGCCAATCCCCGAAATTTATTCTGATAGTATTTCGATTGCGCGATTCCAATTACGGGAATGCCTTGGGCGAGCGCAAAGACGGCGGCGTGATAACTACCTGTCACCACTATCCGGCAATGAGAAACTTGCCTGATTACATCGATGGGAGAAGCGAGATTAACGCCAGCGTTGTGCGCTTCGACCAGAGACTCCAAGGCTTGCACGTCTGATTTTTTCGATCCGAGCAGGATAGGCAAACCAATCAGGTCTGTCTGAAAGTGCCGCGCCTTCGCCTGCAAGACTTCCCGGATGATTGGCAAGGCTGCTTCATTCAATGAAGCATAAGTTGCCAGCCGGAGGTTGATGCCGATCAGTTTGCCTAAATGCGGACGCCTTTCACTATAGGCCAAGTCTACGGCATCATCACCCGTGCCTAAGATTTTTTTATCGGGAACATAAATGGTCTGGAGCAGTTCTAGGCTGGCAATCTGTTCGCGCAGAAAAATCATGTCCACGCTCGGCAGGACTTGCTTCACCCGATCCAACAGGCCGGGATCCTGAATGGGCCCCAAACCCTGTCCTAGCATCACGGCAGGAATACCAGCGAACTTGGCCGCTGCTAATCCATCCAGCATTAGCAGGGCATCCTGCTTGAAGGCGTCGGTGATCAATCCACAACCGCTGAGAACTACCAGATCCGCTTTAAAAAAAGCCCGGGCAAACCGGTTGGCCGCTAGGCCAGCGCGTGGATTAAATAATCGGGCCAACGGTAAAAGTTTGTGGCGGCCAAACGGAAATTTGCGGCGCACTTTTGCTTTTATTCCGGGGAATAAATATTTTGGTAAAGCACCGGCTTTCAACCAACACTTGAGCCCATGAACGGGAACCGGCACAGCCTCTGGGCAGTAAATCTTTAACTTAGCTTCGGCTCCGGTTAGAACGAAAAAAGCTGCATTCGGCCAGATTTTTTTCAGTCGTTGTAGTGCCACTTGCAGCATGGCTAGATCGCCCAAATTATTGCAATGTAGTGTGCCGGGCAGAATAAAAATTTTCATTCAGGTCGCTGTCGAAAAATATCAAGCGATGTCTCCATACACAAGCCACCTAAAAAAATGTGACGCGCCGCTTGCCGCTACCGGTCGGCAAAAGGTAAATTGTCCCCATGTCGCACGCTGATTTTGTCCATTTGCATTTGCACACCGAGTATTCGCTACTCGATGGTGCGTGCCGTTTGGACAAGTTGATGGACCGGGCTCACGAACTGAAATTTCCCGCGCTGGCCATCACCGACCACGGCGCAATGCACGGCGTCGTTGAGTTTTATCAGGCTGCACGGGCGAAAGGTATCAAGCCGATTATCGGCTGCGAAATGTATGTCGCGCCCGGCTCGCGGCTGGAACGCAAAAAAGTCGAGGGCGACAAATATCATCATCTCGGGCTGCTGGTGAAAGACGAAGTCGGCTATAAAAATCTTATCAAGCTCACGACCACGGCGCACTTGGATGGTTATTATTACAAGCCGCGCATTGATAAAGAAATTCTGGCAGCACACAGCGAAGGTTTGATTGCGATGTCCGGCTGTCTGGCGAGTGAGATTCCGGATTTGATCATGAAGGATCAAATCGCCAAGGCGCGCGACGTGGTAGACTTTTTCAAGCAGACGCTTGGCGCGGAGAATTTTTTCCTCGAATTACAAAATCACGGCATTCCCGAACAGGCGAAGGTGAACAAACAGTTGCTTCAATTTGCCAAGGAATTTGGGCTGAAACTCATCGCGACGAACGACGTTCACTACATCGAGAAAAGTCATTCGCACGCGCACGATTGTCTCGTCTGCATCGGCACGCAATCCATGTTGAGCGATCCGAAGCGCATGAGCGCGGGCTATGTGCGGGAACAATTTTATCTGCGCAGCGCGGACGAGATGAAGGCGCGTTTTGCCGAAGTGCCGGAGGCGGTTTTGAACACGCGCGCCGTGGCCGACATGTGCAATCTGGAAATCAAATTTCCGAAAGCCACGAAGGATTTGCATTACCCGGTGTTTCATCCGCCGGAACATTTCACGCGCGAAGGCTTTTTGCGGCAGTGGCTCGCGGAAGGACTTTTCACGCGCTACACGATTCACGCGAAGGCGGTGGGAAATGAATTTGTCGTCTCGGGCGTGGATAATCCGAAGCGCCTGCCGACGCTTGTGGCCAGCACGGAAAATAATCTCACGTTCGAGCATCCGCTGGTAACCACCGCCATCAAAACGGTGATCGACCGCTTGAAGGTCGAAATGGAAGTCATCGAAAAGACTGGTTTCATCTCCTACTTTCTCATCGTCGGTGATTTCATCCGCTACGGCCGCAGCGTGGGAATTTCCTGCGTCGCGCGCGGTAGCGCCGCCGGTTCGCTCGTCACTTACCTTTTGGAAATAGCGAACGTGGACCCGATTCGTTACGGCCTGCTGTTCGAACGTTTCCTGAATCCCGAACGCGTTAATCCACCGGATATTGATATTGATTTTGCCGACGACCGGCGCGCAGACGTCATCGAATACGTCCGTCAAAAATATGGCAAAGATTCCGTCGCGCAGATCATCACGTTCGGCACGATGGGCGCAAAATCCGTGGTGCGCGATGTCGGTCGCGTGATGGGTTTGCCGTATGGCGATTGCGACCGACTGGCGAAAATGATTCCGTTCGATCTAAAAATGGATTTGACGAAAGCGCTCAAGCAATCGCCGGAATTCAAGGAGGCTTACGAGAACGAAGAAGTCACGCGCGAGTTGATCGACACGGCGCTCATTCTCGAAGACCTCACGCGAAACGCTAGTGTTCATGCGGCTGGCGTCGTCATTGGTGATCAACCGCTAGTGAATTTGCTCCCGCTGAAGACGGACGAAAACGGCGGCGTGGTCACGCAATACGCGATGGGGCCGGTCGGCGATTTGGGCCTGTTGAAGATGGATTTTCTCGGACTGAAAACGTTGACCGTCATTCGTAACACCTGCGAAATGGTCAAGCGCACGCAGGGCATCGACGTGGCGATCGACACGCTGCCGCTCGACGATAAAAAAACTTACGACCTGCTGAACCGCGCGGAAACGCTCGGTGTGTTCCAGTTGGAATCGGGTGGGATGCGCGATCTATGCAAAAAATTTCAGATCAGTTCCGTCGAGCACATCACCGCGCTCGTCGCGTTGTATCGCCCCGGCCCGATGGATTTGATTCCCGATTTCATCAAGCGGCGACACGGTGAGATTGAAATCAAATACGAGCATCCGCTGCTTGAATCTATTTCGAAGGAAACTTACGGCATCCTGATTTATCAGGAGCAGGTGATGCAGGCCACGCAGTTGCTGGCCGGTTATTCGCTAGGCAAAGCGGATTTGCTGCGGCGCGCGATGGGCAAAAAGAAGGTCGAAGAAATGGCGCAGCAGCGCGAGGATTTCGTGAAAGGCTGCCACGAAAAAAATCAGATCCCCAAAACCAAGGCGAATCAGATATTCGATTTGCTGGAAAAATTTGCCGGCTACGGCTTCAACAAATCGCACGCCGCCGCTTACGCCATCGTCGCGTATCAGACCGCGTATCTGAAGGCGAATTATCCGGTGGAATTTTTCTGCGCCATGATGACGAACGACATGGCGAACACGGAAAAATTGTCTGAATACATCGCTGAAGCGCGCGAGTTTGACATCGAAGTGCTTGGTCCGGACGTCAACGAGAGCGGCGTTTTCTTCGCGCCCGCCCGCGAGGGCAAAGCGATCCGTTTCGGCATGGCCGCAATCAAAGGCGTGGGCGAAGCGGCGGTCGAGGCAATTTTGAAAGCGCG
>JBAXIY010000022.1:0-26333 GCA_037138135.1 Verrucomicrobiia bacterium | reverse complement strand
AAGCGCTGGCGGACGACGAGTTGTCCATCGGCGATTATGTGCTGACGAACGGCGCCTTGCCCGCGATGGTGTTGATTGATGCGGTGGCGCGGTTGCTGCCCGGAGTTTTGGGTGACGACGAAAGTTCGCGCGATGAATCGTTCAGTCACGGATTGCTGGAATATCCGCAGTGGACGCGGCCGGCAGATTTTCGCGGGATGAAAGTTCCCGAGGTGTTGCTGAACGGCAACCACGCCGAGATTGAAAAATGGCGGCGCGAACAGGCAAAGTTGAAGACGAAAGAGCAGCGACCAGATTTGTTGAAATAAAAAATTTAAAAAAGTTATGAACCAGGCATTACAACTCAAAATTGAATCGGCACAATTTCGCAAAGACAACGCGAAGTTCAACGTGGGCGACAGCGTTCGCGTGCACACCAAAGTCGTCGAAGGCGACAAGGAACGTATCCAGATTTTCGCGGGCGTCGTTATCGGCAAACGCGGCACGGGCTTGAACGAAACGTTCAGCGTCCGCCGCATCAGCTACGGCGAAGGCGTGGAACGTATTTTCCCGTATCACTCCCCGCGCGTGGACAAGATCGAAGTCGAGCGCCAGGGCGATGTCCGCCGCGCCAAGCTCACCTACCTGCGCAAGCGCATCGGCAAGGGCGCGACGTTGGTCAAGGAACTGGAAAAGAAGACCGTCGCGGCGGCGAAGTAATTCGCACCGGCAAATTTCAAGGCGAGGCTTCGGCCTCGCCTTTTTGTTTTTGGCGAAAAACAGTCAGTCAACCCCGACGTTTCAAACACGGAAAACCCTTTGTGAATCAATGGTTTTCTTTGGTAATTGACGCTATCGCCGGTTGCCGGTAAGCTATCAGAACTGTTCCGGGCATGAAGCTTGGACGATAAAAAATTTATGGCAGAAGGATATTGTGTCAAGTGCAAGGCCAAGAAAGAGATTTCTGATGGCGTGGAAGAAACCATGAAAAACGGTCGCAAAGCCATCAAGGGCAAATGCCCGACTTGCGGCACGGTCATGTTCAAAATCCTCGGCAAGTCGGCTGCTGCCCCTGCCCCGGCCAACCCCAATCCTACGCCGCAAGCCTGATTTATGTCGCAACAGCTCGCCTACGTCATTGTTACCCCTTATTCCCTCCACAAATCTCGCACCGGCGGCATCCTGAGCCGCCTCATCACCCGCACCGGCCTCGACCTTGTCGGCCTGCGGATGTTTGCGCCGAGCCACGAATTGGTTAAGGAATACGCGGAAACCATCGTTTCCGCGCACGATACGCAGGACCGTAAAATCCAGGAACTGCTCCGCGAATACGTCCTTAAAAACCTCGCGCCCGATCCGAAAACCGGCCAGGGTCGCCGCGTAATGATGCTGCTCTTTCGGGGCGATGAAGCGGTGCGCAAGGTTCGTTCGGTTGTTGGCAACTTAAGCCCCGATCGGCGCGGTGGGGAAACCATTCGCGATACATACAGCGATCTTATTCTCGATGACAACGGCCAAGTTCGTTACTTCGAGCCAGCCGTTTTGGCGGCACCCAACGCCGAGGAAGCCGAAAAGAAATTAAAGCTCTGGGGTCGCTATTCGGATAAAGACGGTGGCATTTTGGACAACGTCATCAATTATGCTTCCGGCGATGCGCCGGAACGCACGCTAGTTCTCATCAAGCCGGACAATTTCAAGTTCGCCACCGGTCGTCCCGGCAACGTCATTGATTTCTTCTCGCGCACCGGTCTTTACATCGTTGGCGCAAAAGTGCTTCGCATGAGCACCGCCCAAGCGATGGAATTTTACGGGCCTGTCCGTGAATTCCTCCGCGCCAAACTCAAAGACGGCGTCAGTGCCAAGGCCAAGGAAATTCTCGAAAAGGAATTCGGATTCAAGATTGCCGATGTTGACCAGAAGGCACTGGGCGACATTCTTGGCCCGATTCAAGGCGATTCTCAATTCGACAACATTGTCCGGTTCATGTCCGGCCACGCGCCCGGCGAAATTCCGCAGGCCGACTGGACCAAGCCCGGCACCGAGAAATGTATTGCCCTTGTTTATGAAGGCGTTGGCGCCGTGAACAAAATTCGCGACGTCCTCGGACCGACTGATCCTTCTAAGGCCCCGCCTGGATCCATCCGCCGCGAATTCGGTTCGACCATCATGGTCAATGCCGCGCATGCGAGCGATTCCGCCGACAACGCCAAGCGCGAGTTCGGCATCGTCAAGCCGGGCGAAAATAATTTCAAACAAGTAATCGAAGAAACCTTCGGTAAAATCTGAAGTTTTAATCGTTAAAAACCAAAGCCCGCTTTTTCAAGCGGGCTTTTTTATTTTCTAAAACGAGATTGCCGGTGAAATTATTTTTCGTCTTTGCGCGGGAACAACGGCGCGGGTTCGCCTATCGTATGACCGGCTTGCAACCCGCCCCATGACGCATCCGCGAGTTTATCCGGCGCGTTTGTCAAACCGAGCTGCGCGTAGATCTTGGCAGATGTTCCCGGTAGAAACGGATTCAACAACACTGCCAATACGCGACAGGATTCCGCGAGGTTGTAGAGCACTTCGTCAAGCCGCTGCGCCTGCGCAGGGTCTTTCGCCAGCTTGAACGGCGCGGTTTCATCCACGTATTTATTGGCGCGATTCACGAGCGTCCAAATGCTTTGCAGCGCGGCTTGAAGCTGGCTTTGCTTGAACAAGGCGCGGGTTTCGTCGGCTGCTTTGTCGGCATCGGCGGCGAGCTCGTTGGAGCGCGCGGGCACGACACCGTTGCGATAACGCTTCAGCATCGAGAGCGACCGGTTCACGAGATTCCCGAGACCGTTGCCGAGTTCGGCTTGATAACGCGAACGGAAACCGGCGTCGGTCCAATTGCCGTCCGGTCCGATGTCGAGTTCGCGCAGAACGTAAAAGCGGAACGCGTCCAAGCCCCATTCATTGATGACCGCGATCGGGTCAATGATGTTGCCGGTGCTCTTGCTGATTTTCGCGCCGTCTTTCTGCCACCAGCCGTGAACCAAAATTTGTTTCGGCAGTGGCAGGCACATCGCCTTGAGCATGATCGGCCAATAGACGGCGTGAAATTTTACGATGTCTTTGCCGATGACATGGATGTCCGCCGGCCAAAGTTCGAGCGACTTGTGCGCTTGTGCGATGCTCGCGTAATTCACCAGCGCGTCAAACCAGACGTAAGTGACGAACTCTGGATCAAAGGGCAGGGGAATGCCCCAGTTCAACCGAGCCAACGGACGCGAGATGCACAAATCTTCGAGCGAATTGTTTTTGAGAAAACCGAGCACTTCATTGCGACGATACGATGGCGTGATGAAATCCGGATTCGCCTCGATGTAATCAATCAGCCATTGCTGATGCTCTTTGAGCTTAAAGTAATAATTTTCTTCCTCTAGCTTGATTATGTTGGTGTTGCTTGAGTCATATCCAAACGGAAGATCCTTTTCGGTGATAAATGATTCAGCGCTCAACGAATAGTATCCAGAATAAGTGGTTTTATAGAACTGCCCGGCGGCATAAAGTTTTGTAAGCGTGGCTTGAACAAAATTCTTGTGGCGAGGTTGCGTGGTGCGGACGAAATCATCGTTGGTCAGTTCCAGTTTTCTGGCGAACGCCTGCCAGTCTATTGCAAGCTTGTCACAGTATTCCTGTGAATTCATTTGCTGTGCCTGAGCTGCTTGCTGGACTTTCTGGCCGTGCTCGTCCAACCCGGTCAGGAAAAAAACTTCCTGCCCCAGACTGCGCCGCGCGCGGGCGATGACGTCCGAGATGATCTTCTCGTAGGCATGGCCGAGGTGCGGCTGGCCGTTCACGTAATCAATCGCCGTGGTGATGTAAAACCGTTTGCTCATTAAGAAGGACAGTTTGGCGGACAAATGAACCAATGGCAATCATCGCTTGCGGCGTAAACGTTGCGTGATACCATGCTTTTCGGCTGTCGCGGAAAACCAGCCACGAACAAACACCGCTTGAATAAGGAACTTTCTAACTACGCCACGCGCTTGCGTGAATTGATTCGTCAGCACGAACTTTTCGCTGGCGAACAGCCTTGGCACGGTCAATTTGACGAGCTTGCGATAGAGCTATTCGCCCTTCAGTTCACCAACAACCCCGCTTACCGCAAGCTTTGCGAGGCGCGCCAATTGACGCTACAAACCGTCCAGCATTGGAAGCAAATTCCCGCCGTGCCTACTTCCGCGTTCAAGGAGTTGGAACTGACGAGCATTCCGGCAGAGGATTATACCTCCGTGTTTTATTCCAGCGGCACCACGGAGCAAAAGCCCAGCCGCCATTTTCATTGCCCGGAATCGCTGGCCATTTACGAGGCGAGCCTTTGGCAATGGTTTCAAATCCGATTCGATCATAAGGTTGAATTTCTATTCCTGACGCCGAATGCCAAACAGGCGCCGCATTCGTCGCTGGTGCACATGTTCGACACCGTGCGTCAGAAATTTGGCCTGCCGGAATCAGCGTTTCTGGCCGACCTTGGCGCTGATGGTTCGTGGGTGCTGGATTTTGAATCCATCTTGAAGCGGCTGGAGCTGGCGTGTCTGTTGGGAAAGCCGGTGGAACTTCTTGGAACTGCCTTCTCTTTCGTTCATCTGGTGGATTGTCTAACCGAGCAGAATCGATCATTTCAATTGCCCGAGGGCTCGCGGGTGATGGAAACCGGCGGCTACAAAAATCGCTCACGCTCGATGCCGAAAACGGAATTGCATGGGCTCATAACTGATCGCCTCGGTGTTCCGCGCGAAAACATCCTCTGCGAATACGGCATGAGTGAGTTGAGTTCGCAGGCCTATGATTCAGAAGTCTATCTTCCATCCGCTATCCGCCATCCTCGCGTTTTTCGTTTCCCGCCCTGGGCGCGTGTGCAAATCATTTCGCCGGAGACTGGAAAAGAAGTTGCCGATGGTGAAACTGGATTGATCCGGATTTTTGATCTGGCGAATGTATTTTCCGTCGCCGCCATCCAGGCCGAAGATTTGGGTGTGCGCAGAGGTGATGGATTTGAACTCATCGGCCGCGCGCAATTGGCTGAGCCGCGTGGTTGTTCGCTAATGACGGCATGAGATCATAAATCCAAAATCCCCAAAAAAATCTTGTGAACCTGCCCAATTACTTTCTCGCCGACCTGCCGCCGGAAGCCACGCTTTCGCCCGCGATGATCCACGCGGCGTGCGATACGTTGAAGCGCAATCGCGATAAGTATCTGCTGCCGCGCCCCACGGCGGCGGTGGTAAAAACGTTGTGCGAAGTGGCGAATGACTGGCTGCAACCCGACAACCTCTTTCGCAAGCTGGTGGTGGAAATTGGGCCGGCGGAAACCGGTTTTTCGAGTGCCATTCTGGAAAAGGGGTTGGACGGATTCTTTCGTCGGTTCACACCGGAAAATTTTCAAGCCTTGCTCGAACAGGAGCTAGGCCATGTCCAGCGTTTGGATGAATTCACCAGCGACAGAATCGCGGGCGAGCATCGCCTGACGATGGTGCGGGGGCCAGAATTTTTGATCCATATCGCCGCCGGTAATTTGCCGAATCCGGCGTTGATGAGCGTGGTGCTGGGGTTGCTCACGCGCTCGGCGCAATTTGTGAAGTGCGCCAGCGGTGCGGCGTTCATCCCACGGCTGTTCGCGCATTCGATTTATCAGGTCGATCCCAAGCTGGCTGCGTGTCTGGAAATCGCCGAATGGCGCGGCGGCAATCGTGAATTGGAAGACACTTTATTTGCCCACTCTGATTGCCTCACGGCCACTGGTAGCGACGAAACGCTCGCGGCGATTCACGGCCAGTTGCCGTCAAAAGTTCGGATGCTCGGCTATGGCCAGCGGGTGAGTTTTGGTTATGTGTCGCGCGAAGTGTTGCGCGATGAAAGCATTGCCCAAGTCATCACGAGCGCGGCGGACGCGGTCATCGCGTGGGATCAACATGGCTGCCTATCGCCGCAAGTCATCTATGTGGAGGAGCGCGGCGTGGTGGAGTCGGATAAATTTGCGGAGTTGCTCGCACTAGAACTTGCAAAGCGGGAAACCACCGAGCCCCGCGGAAAAATTTCTGTGGAGGAATCCGCCATCATCGCCTCGCGTCGCGCAACGTATGAGGCAATTGCCGTGCATCGCGCGGACGCGAAAATCTGGGCGAGTCAAAATTCGACAGCGTGGACGGTTGTGTTTGAGCACGACGTGCGTTTTCAATTCTCCTGCCTGAATCGTTTCATTTATGTGAAACCCGTGCCGGACATCGCTGCCGCGCTGCAAGGCGTGGACGAAATTCGCGGCAAGGTCTCGACGGTTGGCATCGCTGCGCCGACGGAGAAGATGAAGGAGCTTGCGGTGAAATTTGCCCATTGGGGCGCGACCCGCATTTGCCCGCTGCAACAGATGCAGAACCCACCGTTTACCTGGCGTCACGACGGACGACCGGCGCTTGGAGATTTAGTCACTTGGACCGATTTTGAATTATGAAAATGGAATTACGAAAAACGTTTCAGTTCGAAGCCGCGCATCTTTTGCCTCTATTGCCAAAGGGGCATAAATGCCGTCGGCTGCACGGCCACAGTTTTAGCGTGGAGGTCGTTGTGGCGGGCGAGTGTGACCCAAAGCTCGGCTGGCTGATGGATTACGCGGATATTTCGGCGGCGTTCAAGCCGCTCTGGGAAAAGCTCGATCACTATTACTTGAACGAAATTCCCGGTCTGGAAAATCCGACGAGCGAAGTTGTAGCTGCTTGGATCTGGAAAAAGTTGAAGCCGAAGCTGCCGTTGCTCACGGAAATTGTCGTGGCTGAAACATGCACGGCGCGGGCGGTCTATCGCGGAGAATGAAAGCCGGCAACTTTGCTTGCGCTTCTATCGTAAATCGCAAATCGTAATTCCGAAATGATTCTCGGCACCGGCATTGATCTCATCGAAGTGGCGCGCATTGCGTCGTCGTATGACCAGTTTGGTGAGCGCTTCGTGAAGCGCGTGCTGCTGCCGGATGAAATTACCTACTGTCTGTCGCATAAAAACCCGGCGCCGTTTTTAGCCGCGCGGTTTGCGGCGAAGGAGGCTATCTCCAAGGCGTTCGGCACCGGCATCGGCGCGCAACTGGGCTGGCAAGATATGGAAATTCGCCGCAAGGAATCGGGCGAACCGTTCGTGGTGCTGCACGGCAAGGGCGCGGAACTATTTGCGGCGCGGGGCGCACGGCAGTTGCATATCAGTTTGACACACACAGAAGACTGCGCCGCCGCCACGGCGATTTTGGAAAGTTAATTTTACTGACCTGATTTTTTCACCCCTTCAATCGCTGCCTGCATTTCCTTGAAGTGCGTCTCCGGATTACCCGCATTGGTGACGTGGACAATTTTGCCATCCGTGCCGATAAGAAAGCTGACGCGTTTGGCCATCTTCATCACCGGCATTTTCACATCGTATGCTTCGGCGATTTTCCCATCCGTATCGGCCAGCAGGGTGAAGTTCAAATTATATTTCTCGATGAATTTTTTATGACTGTCGGCGGAATCAAAACTGACGCCGATGACTTCCACGTTGTTCGTGCGTAAGTCGCCCATGCGGTCGCGCAGGCCACAGGCTTCCTTGGTGCAACCGCCGGTGAAATCCTTCGGATAAAAATAGAGTAACACGATTTTCTTACCGGCAAAATCGGCGAGCGAGACCGTTTTGCCGTCCTGATCTGGCGCGGCAAACGCTGGGGCCTTATCGCCCGCCGCCGGTATGACGGCGAAAATGTTGGTGACCGCAAAAAGTAACCCGATAGTCAGGAGAAGTATTAATTTCATAGTGTTTTTAATGGTTTCAGGGATTTAGTGAGCCAATGATTTTTTGCGCGGCCAGCGACGCATTCCGTTTTGGAGCCACAAACGCCAGACCAGCCAAAACGCCTCGTTGATGATGCCGCCGGCCATCTTGGATTGTCCCGCCGTGCGGTCGGTGAAAATAATCGGCACTTCGACCACTTGAAAACCGTCGCGCCAAAGTTTGTTTGTCAGTTCAATCTGAAAACCATAGCCGTAACATTCAATCTTATCCAGATTGAGCGCTTGCAGCGCGCGGCGGCGAAAACATTTGTAGCCGCCGGTCGGATCGCTGAACGGCATGCCGGTGACGACTTTGACGTATTTGCCCGCAAACCGGCTCAACATCAGCCGTTTTAGCGGCCAGTTGATGACGCGGATGCCGCCCTCGTAGCGCGAGCCGAGCACCAAGTCGGCATTCTGCACGGCTTTGAGGAAATTCGGTATCTCCACCGGGTCATGTGAAAAATCACAGTCCATCTCGAAGATGAATTCATAATTTCTCTCCAAGGCCCACTTGAAACCGGCAATGTAGGCGCGGCCCAAACCATTTTTTCCCGCGCGATGCAAAACGTGGATTTGTGGATGCTGGGCGACGAGATCGTCGGCAATCTTCCCGGTGCCATCTGGTGAATTATCATCCACCACGAGCACGTCGACGCTCACCGGCAGTGCCAGCAGCGCCGCCACCATGCGCGGAAGATTTTCCCGTTCATTGTATGTCGGCACGATGATGAGTGTTTGGTTCACGCGGCGCGCAATTGTCAGAAAAATTTGCCGTAAAAACAAGCAGCCAGTTCGTTTTGACTTTCTCGCCCGCGTAAAATCAAGCAAACTGTCACCATGTCAGGACTCATCGCCATCGTCGGTCGCCCCAACGTGGGTAAATCCGCGCTGTTCAATCGCATCGTCAAAAAACGCATCGCGATTGTGCACGATCAGCCGGGCGTCACGCGCGATCGCGTGAGTGTCGAGGCCGAATGGCAGGGACGACCCTATTCACTCGTGGACACCGGCGGCATCGGTCTGCTGCGCGGAGAAAAATCCGACGACGTGATTGTGAAAGCCGCTGTGGAGCAGGTGGACATGGCCATCGAATCGGCGGACTCCATTATTCTCGTCGTCAACGTGCAGGACGGCATCGTCCCGCTGGATCGCGAAGTGGCGCAACGCCTACGCAAAAGCGGCAAGCCAGTGCTGGTCGCCGTCAACAAGGTGGATACGCACCGTTTGGAAGAAGCCGCCATGGAATTCGTCCAACTCGGGTTTGCGAAGATTTTTCCCGTTAGCGCCATTCACGGCGAAGGCATTGAAAGTTTGATGAACGCGGCGGCGGCGTTTTTGCCGCAAGTTGAAAGTTCCAAGTTGAAAGTTGAAGGTTCGGAAAATAAAGATACGGACGGCGAGACGAAACCTTCAACCCGCAACTTTCAACCTGGACCATTGAAACTCGCCATCGTTGGCCGCCCGAATGTCGGCAAGTCGTCCATCATCAATGCGCTCACCAATTCCAAGCGCGTCATTGTCTCGCCCATTGCGGGAACCACACGCGATTCCGTGGACGTGCCGTTCGAGGTGGAAACTGACGGCGTGCGCTCGAAATATATTCTCATTGATACCGCCGGCATGCGTAAAGCCCGGCAGGTGGACGACTCCGTGGAATTTTTCAGCGTGCAACGCGCGACGGAATCCATCGCCCGCAGCGACATCACCGTGCTCGTCATTGACGCCGAAGTCGGCGTGACGGAGCAGGACAAAAAAATTGCCGACACCATCGTCGAACAACGCCGCGCGTGCATCCTCGTCATCAATAAATGGGATTTGTTCGCCGAAGAAATCCGCAAGGCGCGCGAAGATGAAATCGTCCGGCGCGAGGCGAAACAACGCACCGAAGGCACGGCGAAAAAACTGACCACGCTCAGCGAATTCGGCGCGTGGGTGCAGGACAAACTGTTTTTCCTCGATTATGCGCCGGTGATTTTCACCTCCGCCACGACCGGTTTTCACCTCGACCGTTTGCTCGAAGCCGTGCGCTACGTCGCCGCACAATTACAACAGAAAATTCCCACCGCGATTCTCAACCGCACCATCAACGACGCCATCGAACGCCGCCAACCCGTCAGCGACGCCGGTCATCGGCTGAAATTTTATTACGCCACGCAAGTGCGGCAGGCGCCGCCGACGTTTCTGCTGTTCGTGAACCGCGACGAATTATTTTCCGACCAATACAAGAAAAGTTTGGCGAACGAGCTACGCACCGCGTTCGGTTACGAAGGTTGCCCGATTGTCCTGGTGCCGAAGGCACGCCCCAAAACCGTCATGCCAAAACGGAAATTCCGCGCCATCGCCCAGACACCGGGGAAACCGGGCGGCAAACCTTACGTTCGTCCGACCAGCAAACCGGGTGGAAAACCGTTTGTCCGGCTAGCGGGCGGACCGAAGCCGACCTTTGCAAAAAATCGCGGCGAGCGCGGCAAAAAATCCCATCCACGCGGCAGCAACCACGCCAAAGGCCGGCGTTAGAATCCAACGGCGGCAAGGTTTTACGCCAGGGTTGAAATCCCTGCGAGAAATTTTTTCAAAATAATTCTTCCGTCCCTGAAAGATTTATTGCTGGTCTGCGCCGGCGGCGATAAACTTTTGCCATGTTGCAAACTGTCTCCGGGTCTCGCGCAGTCGGCGAGACGCAACGGGCGGCCTACCGCTTCATGTTGCGGGCGCGGCTGTTGGATGACAAATTTGCCGCGCTTTATCGCGCCGGCAAAATCCATGGCGGCGTGTTCCTCGGGCGCGGGCAGGAAGCCTTGAGCGCGGCCATCGGTGTTCACCTCAACAAAACTGACGTCTTCGCGCCACTCATCCGCGATGCCGCCGGCCGGATGGCATTTGGCGAACCGATCATTGACGCCGTCCGCACTTATCTCGGTTCCGCGCTCGGCCCCATGCGCGGGCGCGATGGCAACGTGCATCGCGGCCGGCCGCAAGAAGGATTGCTACCGATGATCAGCCACCTCGGCGCGATGATTTCGGTTGTGAATGGAATTCTGTTTGCGCGCCGCATGAAAGGCATTACCGGCATCGTTGGCGTAGCCTGCCTCGGTGAGGGGGCGACTTCCACCGGCTCGTTTCACGAAGCATTGAACCAAGCCGCCGTCGAAAAACTGCCGCTCGTTCTCGTCGTCGCCAACAACCAATTTGCTTACTCCACACCAACCCGTAATCAGTTTGCCTGCACTGACCTCGCAAACAAGGCCACCGGTTATGGGGTCGAGGCGCATTCGGTGGACGGCACGGATTTTTCCGACTGCATGGAAACGGTTGCTTCTGCCATCAACCGTGCCCGCGTCGGCCACGGCCCGCAACTCGTAGTCGCCACCCTGCTCCGTCTTTGCGGTCACGGCGAACATGACGACGCCAGCTACATCGCTCCGGAACAAAAAAATTCCAAGCTCGGTCGCGACTGTTTGAAAGTCGCCGAAGATTTTTTATTGAAAAAAGAATTTGCCGATGCCGCACAGATTGCCGTCTGGCGAAGCGAAGCCATACGCGAAATCGACGAAGCCGTCGCACAGGCGCAACGCGAACCCGCGCCCGATCCGTATGAAGAAAAATGGAGCGCGCTGTCCTCGGAACATTTGAACGAACTACGGGAAGAATCTTAATTTGCGATGAGCATTACCTATCTCGAAGCCATCCGCGAAGCGCAAGCCCACGCCTTGCGCGACGATCCGCGCGTATTTATTTACGGCCAAGACGTCGGCGCTTTCGGTGGCGCGTTCAAAGCCACCAAAAATTTACAGAAAGAATTTCCGGGACGCGTTTTGGATTCGCCCATTTCCGAAGACGCAATGATCGGACTCGCCGTCGGCACGGCGATTGAAGGCATGCGGCCGATCATCGAAATGCAGTTCGCGGATTTTTCTACGGTCGCGTTCAACCAAATCGTCAACCAAGCCTCAACTTTATTTTGGCGCACGAATGTTCCCTGTCCCATCACCGTGCGCCTGCCTTTCGGCGGCACGTCTGGCAGCGGACCGTTTCATAGCCAATGTTTGGAAGCGATTTACGCGCATTATCCCGGCCTCGTCGTGCTGACACCGGCGACGGTCGAGGACGCTTATTCCATGCTGCTCTCCGCCGTGGCGATTGACGACCCGGTGGTTTTCTGCGAACACAAATTTCTTTATTACCATCTCAAGGCCGAGAAATTGCCGAGTGAAGCGTTGCCCATCGGCAAAGCGCGCATCGCCCGCGAAGGTCGCGACCTCACCATCGTCACTTACAGCGCGATGGTTCATGAATCACTTGCCGCCGCCGACGAACTCGCGACGGAAGGCTGGCAGGTTGAAGTCGTAGATTTGCGTTCCATCAAACCGCTCGATACCGACACCGTTGTCGCCAGCGTCGCACGCACCGGCCGTTTGCTCTGCGTTGGTGAAGCGTGGCCGTGGGGTGGCGTGACGGCCGAAGTCATCGCGCGCGTGACCGCTGAAGGTTACGGCCTGCTCGACGCGCCGCCGCAACGTCTCAACGCCAAAGACACGCCGGTGCCGTATCATCCGAATTTGTGGGCCGCGCATCGCCCGACCGCCCGCAGCGTGGCCGCTGCCGCCAGAAAACTTATCCGCTATTAATTTTATGCCGCAGATTTCCATCATCATGCCGCAACTCGGCGAATCCATCGCCGAGGCCGCCATCATCAATTTTCTCGTCAAGCCCGGCGACCAGGTCGAGGGCGGACAGGACTTGATCGAAGTTGAAACGAACAAAGCCACCATGACCGTCACCGCGCCCTGCGGCGGCCGCGTGGAAAGTTTTTGCGCGGTGCTGAATGAAAGTTACGCTGTCGGCGATGTGTTGGGAAAAATTGAAGCCACAAAAGAAGAAGCCGCGCGCTTTGGCCTCGACATTCCCGCGCCGGCGAAAAGTTGCGACACCGACTCCGAAGTCATTTCCAAAAAATCGCGCAACGCCACCGGCTCGCGCGTAGAACCGACGATACGTGGATTGCCCGTGCCCGCCAACGCCACCGGCGCGAGCTACATGTCGCCGCGTCTCAAAGCGCGCATGCACGAACTTGGCCTGAGCGCCGCCGACCTCGCAGGCATCGCCGGCAGTGGCGCGGCGGGACGCGTGACCGTCGAGGATTTTGAAAAATTCATGGCGCACCTCGACAAGCAAAAGTTGAGCAAAGCCTCGTCCATGCGCGTAGCCGTAGCGGACGCCATGCGCCGCAGTTGGACGCGTCCGCTCGCGACTGTCGGTCTACCCGTGCAATTGGATTCCGTGCTCGCGCACCGCAAAACCTGCGAACCGAAACCCGGCCCCGCGCTTTACGCCTTGCGCGCATTGGCCGTTGCGCTTGCAGAAAACAGCGCCGTCGCCGGACGTTTGGTCGGCAGCAATATTGTTCATCCAAACGCCATTGACGTTGGTTTTGCTGTGGAAGCCGAAGACGGCGTGCTCGTGCCCGTGTTGCGCGGCGCGGACAAAAAGCCGTTGAAAGAATTGACCACGCGCTACAACGAACTCGTCGAACTTGCGCGCCAAAGAAAATTGCCGGCGGACGCCACCGGCGGTTCCGTCGCCACCGTGACCAACTTCGGCACGTTCGGTTTGATTTGGGCGACGCCGATTCCGCTGCCGGAACAAACGCTCGTGCTAGGCCTTGGCGCCGGACGCAAAATGCCGCATTGGGACGAGGCCAAAGGCCAGTTCGTGCCGGTGATGGAGGCGTATCTCACCTTGAGCTTCGATCATCGCGTGCTGGACGGCGGCGCGGCGGGACGGCTGCTTTCGCGAATCGGCGATTTGATGAAGCAGCCGGAAAAACTGTAATTTCAAAAATAAAAAACTTCCGTCACGATTTCGCGTGGCGGAAGTTTTTCGTTTTCCGTTTAAAATTAAACCACCTTCACCAGCTCCGAAGTTTCGTAGCGAATCTTGGCGAGACTTGCGTATTTGTCACTGGCCGCACGATAACCCAAAGCCAGCGCGACCACCGTTTTGTAGCCTGTGCCCGCGAGACCAAGAATCTTGTCATACTCCAGCGGATTGATGCCTTCCATCGGACACGCATCCACGCCGAGCACGGCGGCCGCAGTCATGAGATTTCCCAGCGCGATGTAGCATTGGCGCGCCGCCCATTCGTGCGCGATTTTACCGCGCGGTCCGTTGACCACGTCGCCCAGCATCATGCCGCGATAGGCTGCCAATGATTCCGCCGGCACGCCGCGCACTTCGGCCGAGCGTTTGACAAAGCGATCCACGTCCGCTTCTTTCATTTCCGTGCGCGCCGTGAACACGACAAAATGCGAGCAGTCCACGACCTGTTTTTGTCCCCACGAATTCGGCAGCAGCGCCGCGCGTTTCGCCGCGTCCTGCACGACGAGAAAGTGATACGGCTGCAGGCCGTAGCTCGTCGGCGTCAGCACGAGGGATTGCTCCAGCGCGCCCCACACGTCGGCGGGAATTTTTTTGGTCGCATCAAAAACCTTGGTGGCGTAGCGCCATTGCAAGGCGTCGAGAAGTTGTTTGGTTTGGCTCATAAATTTAATTTCAATTGACCGCGAACAATTACACACGCTGCCCAAAATGCAAATTTTTCTTCGCGCTGAAAAGAATTATTGCAGAATCAACTCATGCCGCAACTGCACATCCGCCGCGCCACTGTGGACGACCTGCCCGCGCTGAAGTCACTCTGGCTGGCAGCGCGGCTATCGGCGGAGGAACTTGAAAATCGCCTCACGGAATTTCATGTCGTTGAGTCACACGGAACTTTTGCCGGAGCCATCGGCGTGCAGATTGCCCGCCAGCACGCGCGGGTTCATAGCGAGGATTACACGGATTTCTCCGTTGCGGACGCTGCGCGCGAATTGTTTTGGGAACGCCTTCAGAAATTGGCCGCCAATCACGGCATTTTCCGCATCTGGACGCAGGAAAAATCGCCGTTCTGGACCCACTGGGGATTTCAGCCCGCCCACGCGGAAATCCTGGAACGTCTGCCGGAAGAATGGAAAAGCCTCGATGGTCGCTGGCTCACGCTCGAATTAAAAAACGAGGACGCCATCAAGTCTGCGCTAAACAATCAATTTGCTGGCTTCATGGAAAGTGAAAAGAAACAGACGGCAGATGTGGCTGCGAAAGCGCGTAAAATAAGCGTCTTCTTCACTGTCATCTTTTTTGCAATCAGCCTCATCGGCTTCGCAATCGCGTTCTACCTGCTATTCCGCCACCCGTTAGCAGGTCGCTGACGCCGCGCCAAACTCGTCGGCGTGATACGAACTGCGCACGAGCGGACCGCTGGCGACGTGCACAAAGCCCATTTCTTCGGCGCGCAACTTGTATTCCGCAAACTTCGCCGGCGAAATGAATTCCACCATCGCCAAATGCTTCAACGTCGGCTGCAAATACTGGCCGAGCGTAAGAATGTCGCAGCCCGCCGCGCGCAAATCGCGCATCGCTTCCAAAACTTCTTCTTCGCGCTCACCGAGACCCAGCATCAGGCCCGACTTGGTGTAAACCGCTTTGCAGCCTTTGTCCTTCACCTTTTTCAACACACTCAACGAACGATCGTAAGTCGCGCGATGACGGACGCTCGGCGTGAGACGGCGGACGGTTTCGAGGTTGTGATTAAAGATTTGCGGCTTCGCCGCGAGCACGAGATCGATGGACGCGTCGCTGTCCTGAAAATCTGGAACCAAAACTTCGATGACGATGCCGGGATTCAGTTTGCGCACTTCCTCGATCGTCTGGCGGAAATGTTCAGCGCCGCCATCGGCTACGTCGTCGCGGGCGACAGCGGTGATGACGACGTGTTTCAATTTCATCCGGCGCGTCGCCTCGGCTACGCGGAGCGGTTCATCGGCTTCGAGCGGGAGCGGTTTGGCCGTGGCCACGGCGCAAAAGCCGCAAGCACGCGTGCAGCGGTCGCCGGCGATCATGAACGTCGCCGTGCCTTTGCTCCAGCATTCCCAATGGTTCGGGCACTTGGCGCTCTCGCAGACCGTGTGCAGCTTGAGTTCACCGAGCAAGTTGCGCGTCTGCGAAAACGTGTCGGACGTGGGCAGCTTGATGCGCAGCCATTCCGGCAAACGCGGGCGGGTTTTCAATTCAGTCGTCGTCATTGCAATTCTTTTCTAGCCACAGATTGACACAGATTGTCGTGTGATTTGCATAAACAAGCAAATCATGGTATAACAAATGAAAACGACAATATATCCATACGTGAAACGTAATTGCTACAGTTATACGAGGTTCAGCAGTTTAACGCAAGCCTCCGGGGATTCTGCGCGGCGGCAAATTGAAAAAGCCCAGGAATTCTGCCAAAAACACAACCTCGAACTGAACGAAACGCGCTACGAGGACTTGGGCGTGTCGGGGTGGACGGGCGAGAACATCGAAAAGGGGGCGCTGGGCGACTTCATCGCGGCGTTAAAGGCGGGCAAGATTCCCAAAGGTTCGGTGCTCATCGTGGAAAATTGGGATCGATTTTCGCGTCTCAAGCCGATGGACGCCTACACGAAGTTAGGCGAAATCATCAAGGCGGGCGTGGATGTCGTCACCCTGGAAGACGGCAAGTTCCATACTGCCGAAAATTACAACGAGTTCACCACGCTGATCACGTCGCTGGTCATCATGGAGCGTGCCAATGAGGAAAGCTCGCGCAAGAGCCGGATGATCAGCGCGGCGTGCGAGCAAAAGCGGAAACAGGCGATTGCGGGCAAGGGCATCCTGAATGGGAACTGCCCGCCGTGGCTGAAAGTCAACGCGGACAAGACGGGCTTTGAAGTGAGGCCGGAGCGGGTCGCCATCGTCCATCGCATCATCAAGCTGATCAAAGAGGGCAAAGGCAAACGCGAAATCGCGCGGATGTTCGACGCGGAAAAAGTGCCGACTTGGGGGAGCGACAAGCATTACAAAAACAAAAACTGGGCGAAACGTTGGCGGGATAATTATTTGCTTGAGGTGATCAAATCGCGGGCATTGGTGGGCGAATTAAAATTGCAACGGCGGAAGCGCGCCACCGGCGAAGTTATTAGGTGCTATTATCCGGCAATAATCGACGAGGCGACGTGGCAATCCATACAGCCAAAAAAAATAAAAACATTCAACGCGGGACCGCAGAGCGACGCGAACAACCTTTTTTCCGGGCTGCTTTACGATGGCTACAACCCGGATTTCCGCATGAAGTTTTTCATGCAGGACAAGGCAAAGGGCTACATTTATTTGTCCAGCGACTACGCGACCGTTGATCCGCTTTATCTGGAACGGCAGCAAGCGATAGCCAAAGGCGAGAAACCCGGCCCGCGTCCATTGTCGGGCGAAACCATCCGCTACAACGAATTTGAGGCGCACTTCCTGCGGCACTTCTCGGAGATCGATCTATTTGAGGCGTTGCCGGAACGGACACCGGCAGAGTCGTCGCGGATCGGGTTGCTGGAAAATGACCAGAAGGAGAACGACAAGGCGCTGGCAAATCTGGTCAAGGCGCTGGAAAGCGGCGAGCCGTCGGCGGTGGTGATGGAGCAAATCAACAAGCGGGAAGCGACGGCGCGACGGCTGGCGAAGGAACTGGAAGCGGCTACGGACAAGGAGCGGCGGCAAAAATACACGATGGACAGCTTCGAGGAAGAACACCAACGCATTCTTGAACTGCTGGGCGCGGAAACGCGCGAAGCGCGGCTGTCGCTGCGGACATTGTTCCATCGGGTCATCGAGCGGATTGACATTTTTCCGGCGGGGGTGCTGGACGTGCCGGACGATTTGCGAGTCGCGGTCTATCCCGACCGTTACGGGATGATGTGCTACAAGGTGAAGCTGGTGGGCAGCCATCCGATTTGGATTTGGTGGGATGGGTGTCAGGCGTGGGAGCAGGGCGAAGGCCAGTTGCCGAGCATCCATGAGCCGCTAACGGACGAACAGCGCGGCGTGATCAAAGCCAAAGGGGAATTAAAACTCCCGGAAGAATGGCTGGCGGAAAGCCATCGGCGACAAATTCCAAAGCGCCAATCGAAGCTGACGCGCGGACTTTGATTGGCCGGCGACGCACTCGGCGAATAGCGCGGCGAACGCATCACAAATGAGTTCGTCGCGCTCCTGCGGCTGGCGGAAGCGGTGCTTCGCGGCGACTTCGCTGAAATCGGAAAATCGCACCACCACGCCAAGCTCGCGCGGCAAAAGCTGTTCGCGCCGCAACTGCACCAACAGTTTTTTCACCTCGGCCTGACCGAACCGCAACACGCGACCATAATCAATCACGTCGAACGGAAACGTTTTCTGCCGGGAAATCATCGTGCGCGTCCGCGCCTCGGCCAAAAGTTTTTCCGACCATTGGCCATTTGCAAACAGCCAAAGTTTTTGCCCCCAAATTCCAAACCGATCTTTCAAAAGCATCGAGGGCAACGCGGCCACGTCGGCAAACGTCCGCGCGCCCAAAGCGGCCAATGCGCCCGCGCGATTTTCGCCAACGCCGGACAACTCGCGCACACTACGAGCCGCCAAAAAATCTTTCTCTGCACCTGCGGCAACTTCCAGAAAGCCAGGCTTGGCCGCGTCAGTCAAAATCTTGCTCAACCAGCGCGAATTCGCCAACCCGCCAGACAACGGCAAACCTACTTCGCGCAAAATCGTCGCGCTCAACTCACGCCACAGTTCCGCGCCGTCCCGCTCGACCGACAAAAAGCCCTCGTCAACGGAGACCGGCAAAACCAGCGGCGAAAAATAATTCAACCGCGCAAACATCCGCGCCGAAATCTGCCGGTAAACATCTGGCCGCGCCGGACACACAACCAACTCCGCGCACAACTGCCGCGCGACGAAAACGGCCGTGCCGGACTTGATGCCAAACGCCTTCGCGCGGCGGCTTGCCGAAAGGACAATGCCATCATTGCGACGCCCTCCGGCAACAATCAGCGGGCGACCGCGCAACGCGGGCGAAAGCAACTCCTCGCACGAAACAAAGAAATTGTCCGCGTCAAAATGCAAAATGCGGCTTGGCGTTTTCATTCAATTTTCACCGGCCAAAAACACGGTGGTCACGGTGGCCGAAGTGGAAACGCAAAATTCAATCCCGGCTGGCGAGCGGAAAACGGAAACGAATTCCGATTCCACCACCTCGAAATCGCCGCACACATGAGCATCAATCGCGCGGCAAATCGTGTCCACGTCGAGGCCGCGCAACGCCGCCGCTGAAACCGAAATTTCGCCAAGCAAAAATTTTTGCTGTTCAAGAAAAATCACAAAATTCCTTTCGTAAAAAGGTTTTCCGATTTTGAAACCGACGATGGCCGGCCATTCGCCGGTGCTGACGCTTCCCGCATAAAGATTGGTGATTTCATCGCTTTTTTTTGAAACCGCTGTCCGTCATCCTGCCGTTTGCTGCTCGCTTCATAGGTGCGGGAGACAGCGCTCCGCGCGCGGGAGCGCGTTCAATAAATCAGCGAAAGCTAAAACCGTGACAGCGGCGGAAGGGCAAGATGGAGACGCTGGCGCGGTTTTTGATCTCGCTCCCAAAGTCGGCGCGGTGTCGGACGAGCGAGCAGCAAATGGCGGGATGATGGCGGGCGTAAAACAGGCGAAAGACAATCACCCTAAAATTCTGTCCCCGGCAGGGCCGTTTTTTATCCTGCCCGGAGTCTGCGGAAAATTGCCACGGACGGGACACCCCGGATTTTTCCCGGTAGTGGCAACTTTTCGCAGTCTCCGGCCAATCAATTCCCAGAAGCGACGAAACTTTGCTGGCGGAAAGGAGCGACGGCAGGGGCGAAACGCAGCGGTGGCGGAGCCGGTCGCGCGGGGTTTTGGGGCAGGCCAGTCTTGCGGCTTGCGGTCTGTCCGCTGGCCGTAAGTCTGGCCGGTGGGCGGGTGGATTTTACGCGACGGGCGAGCACACAAGCGGAGTTGAGTCCCGGACGGCGCGGAGTGGAGCCAGAGAAGTTTTTGTCGCGGGCGTCAATCCATCTGAACGACCGCACGACAGACGGGCAATAGACCGCGAAGCTGAATTGCCAGTGTTGGCATGAACACCGGGAATTAAAGGCGACGGCAAGGGCGATGAGGATGCCAGAGAAAGCGTCAATCAGCGGGATGGACACGTAAGGAAAGAACCTGCCCCAAAGCAACGCCGGATTGTCGGTCAAGCTGCGTTTATTCGGCATCGGGGCAACATTGGATTTGCGTCGCGGACTGACCTGCTGGAACCTAACGCATGGCGTTAGGAGTTGGTGTCTTCGCAAAATGTCCCGGTGGGCAAAGGTGGGCGGGCTGACTCTCCCGGCCATGTCAACGGCGGCTATAACATTTATGGCCGAGAAGTGTGGCGTTTTAACGAACTGGCCGAAGTCCGTTTCTGCAAGCGAGGCCTTGCACAAGACACGCTGAAAGCGTGGCACGAAAGCCGGTGCGTCAGGAACGGCGCACACGGGGTTTTAGGGGAGCAAAGCGCCCCTAACAAGCACATTTTCGCGCACACTTTGTGCGCGAGAAATGTTGCTTGCCTCGGCGGGAACTACGCGGCGGTTTTGCGCGTTATTATCCACCACGATTATGCGCAGGGGAAAACGCCCGCAAAACATACGCGCGCAGACTAATCAAACCCTATCTCGTTGGCATTGGGGCGCGGCTTGGGACGCGGTATCTTAGGGACAGATGGCGGCAAGATTTTAGCCGCCCGGTTCACGCCGAGAGAAACCGTCTCCTGCCACAAACGGTCGAGGAAATACCGATGCGCCTTTTTATCCTCCGACAGGCATACGCTGATGCTGTTGCGGCTGGCATTATACCGCGTCACCTTATACCCCAAACTTTCGATTCGCTCCGGCAGGTCTGCTGCCGGGAACGGCAGCAACGGCGCGAGCTGCTCCGCCAAGGTTTTCAAGCCGCGTTCTTTCAGCCGGGCTTTCCGCACCTCCTTCATCGTGACTATCGGGACGACACTCTGCTCCCGGCGTCGCAAGTTCACGGCGTCCGTGATTTTGTCGGACGCCGCCCGAACGAGGGCGATGGGGTTGAACGCGGAGCTGCGCCGCACTTTCGGCGGATAAACATCGAGGTAATTGGCAACGATGAGGTGCAGGTCGGCGGAACCGTTATACTTGTCTATATGCCATACCCCGATGGCCTCCGAGTCTGGGCAAAATGCGTCAACCGTGTCCTGAAAGAACCGGGCGCGTTCCGCGGCGGTCGGGTTCGACCAGTCCGGCAGCCGAATAATCACTTCATCCGCCAGATTCCTGATTTTACGCCCGCGCCGCTGGCGCGCATTCATGTTGCGGATGGTTGCCACGGTTTTCGCCAGAAAACTCGCTGCGTTCGCGGTGCGGTGGCACACCGCCGCTTCTATCGTCTTGTCCCGGTGGTTCCGGTGGGTGGTGTTCGTCAGGTATTTTAGCTTGCCCGACAACATTTTTGCCGAGCTGATGGGCAGCACTTTAGCGTAGGGCATACCTCTTTTTACCGGAGCAGGCTCTTTTGCGGGGCAACGGGTTTGGGCGGCTTGGGGTCAATGCCCAACTGGTGGAGCAGCGCCGCAATCGTTTCGCATTCGGTGACAAAGGTCAGGCTGTCCTGCTTCCGTCCGGGGTCGCTCTCCTTCTTGGCGACGCCTTCGTAGTATTCAATCCACGCCTTCAGCTTGTCGGCGGCGTCCTGCATCACCGCCCATTCCGTCGGCGCGGTCTTGGTCAGGGTTTCCGACAGGGCGCGCGCGTTCTTCCACAGTGAATCGCACTCCGCATAAAACTTTTCAATCTTCTGGCGGTTGTTCCGCCATTGTGTCAGGGCGGCGGTGTCAGCCTGATCCAACGGACGTGGGGCGTTCAGACGGGATTTGATTTCCCGCCAAAGCATCCGAGTCTTATCCAGTTGCCCGGCAAAGAAACTTAATTCCTCGTGCGGCGCAAGCGAGGTGGACAGCACGGTGACGAACTTCTTACCGTCTGCCGCCTGGATCAGCCGCTGGACGGTCTCGCTAATGCTGGGCGCGTCGCCGAATTGCTGCTGGTGTTTCTCGACTATCGCCTGCGTCGCATCGTCCAGACGAATGGAACTGTGTTTCGGTTTCATCGAAGGCTAAAAGTGGCAGAAGCCCTTCCCGCCGGACAGGAAAAAACACCATTGAAAATATTTTCAGATTTTTTCACAAAAAAAATATTTACGCACTAAAATAAGTCATGAGAATATTCAATATGGAAAATATAACGTGTAATGAATTAGTGGAAATGGTGCGGGTCGGCGGCGCGCCCGTCTTGAGCGCTCTCCTCGCCAGCCATTATGACGTTGTAAGAAAGTATAGAAAGCCACTTTACAACTATTTGAAGGGGGCGAATGATAAAATGATGATAAAGGTTTTGGAAAAGAGATTTTGGGATTTAAGTCCGAAACCATTAGTTCGGATGCTGTCAAAGGTGCTCCAATGTTTCGGATTTGATTAAGTCCGACTGATTGAATCGGTCTGGTTTTGGCCGGCGGCGGCTATGTCAGCTTTTCCGATTCGATGTGGACAATAAACGATGGCCGAGGCCGGTCAATGTGACAAAACGACTGCGAATTAATTTGCAGAACGCTTCCGGCGCAAAATTCCAACCGTGAGGCCAGATAATGCCAGCAACGCAAGGTTGCTTGGTTCCGGCACTGAGCCAGCCACAATCGGAGTGTTTGGAGAAGTTTCATACGCCCACCATAGCTTCCGCTTGTTTATTCAAAGTCCGCCGGTATCCAATTGCTGGAGAATGTTCTCGTAGTCAAATTCGCTGGCGAGCATTAACAAGCATTTGGCGGTTTCAGAATCATGTGGTTCGACGGCCTTGAGCAAGGCGGTTATTTTGTCAGCGTCAGCATTGAGCAACGCCTCGCGCAGTTCTTTACTCCAGCTCGGCGGCAAGGCCGCTAACAGTTTTGCCGAGATAGTTTTTTTATGAAAGGCGGAGGCGTCAATCGGCAGACGGCTGGCTTCCGGCAAATTTTTTGTGCCAAAATGAGAGGTGTTGGACGCAGTCTCGACGGGAACTTCAAGCTGGAAAGTGCTGCCCTTGCCCAGTTTGCTTTGGACGTCAATCCGCCCCTGCATAAGGGCGGCGTATTTACTGGAAATCGCCAACCCTAAACCCGTGCCGCCCTTTTGCTGCCGCCCGGCTTTGCCCTGCTGGAAATTCTCAAACAAGTGGTTCAGTTCTGCCGCCGCGATGCCTGGCCCGGTGTCCACCACGGCAAAGATGAGAAGCACCTTGTTGGGGGCATCGGGCTGGGCGGAAACCACCAATTCGATGCTGCCGGTAATCGTGTATTTAACCGCGTTGCTCAACAGATTGTTTAGAATCTGTTGGATTTTTTGCTTATCCGCTTTAATGAATTCTGGGAGCTCGCCATCCGTTTTCAGGGTCAATGCCAACCGTTTGACTGAGGCAGCTGTATTAAACAAGTGAGTCAGATCATTCAGCAACTGGCTTAATTCAAATTCCACCAAATGCAGCTCCATCTGTCCGGATTCAACTTTGGCCAGATCTAGAATATCATTGAGAATGGTGAGGAGATGTTCCCCGCTTCGGTTGATGGTTGCGATTTTATTTTTAACCTCCTCTGGCAAGTCCGAGATGCGTTGCAATAACTGGGTGTTGCCCAGAATAATATTCATGGGCGTGCGGATCTCATGAGACATGGCGGCCAGAAAATCGCTCTTCGCGAGGTTGGCGCGGTCCGCGGCCAGCACGGCCGCATTCAAGTCGTCCGCAATTTTTTTGCGTTCGGAAATATTCGACACAAAGACGCGGAAGTTGACCAATTTCCCGGCGGGGTCAAAAACCGGTTGGATGAATAATTCGACCGGGAAAATATGCCCGTCTTTATGGATAAATTCTTTTTCGTAGGAAATTGGCTGGTGGGTGCGAATGCGCGATTCTAGCAAAAATAATTCCGCCTCCCGCCATTGGGGCGGCGTCAATTTTTCAATCCAATTAAAACTTTCCGCCGTCAACTCTTGGCGGTTGTAGCCGGTAAGTTTTTCGAAGGCTTGGTTCACCAAAGTCAATTTGCCATCCGCCGTCCCCACGCAAAAGGCCATCTCGGAGGTGTCAGTCACCTCAGCCAACAAACGTTCCCGGGCCTGTGACTTCTGCAGCGCGACTTCGGCCTGTTTGCGCTCGCTAATGTTCGTCACAAACGCGCGGAGATGCAAAAGTTTGTCATCCGGTTCGAAAATCGGCTGCACAAACACTTCCACCGGCACGCGGCTGCCGTCTTTGCGGAGGTATTCTTTCTCAAAGTGCACCGTCTGCCGGGTGCGCAAACATTCCTCCAATTTTTCGGCACTGATGGGGCGCCATTCGGGCGGCGTCAGTTCCTTGTTCCAATTTAACTTATTGCCCAGAATTTCGTTGCGCGTGTAGCCGGTGAGCCGGGCATAGGATTCATTGACGGTGATGAAACTGCCATCCGGGTTTGACATGGAGAAGCCTACCGTGGATTGGTCAATCACTTCCGACAGCTGGGCAATTTCACGGGTTCGCTCAGCCACGCGCTTTTCCAATAATTCCTGTGCGCTTTTGATTTCGTGAATGTCATAGCAATAGCCGATGTAGCCACCAAAGCCGCTGTCGGGCAAATCAAACGGCTGGCCGTAATCCGAAATCCACCGATACTCGCCATCGTGCCGGCGCAACCGGTATTCCAGCATAAACGGCTCGCGTTTTTCAAAGTGAGCCAGATAGCGTTTCACACAGTCGTCCAAGTCATCCGGATGCACGCCCGCCGCCCAGCCATCGCCGAATTCCTGTTCCATGGTGCGGCCGGTAAAATTGAACCAAGTCTGGTTGAACCAATCGCACTTGGCATCCGTGCCCGCCCGCCAGATGAGAGTGGGCGCATTCTCGAGCAATTGTAGGTGGAAATCGCGCGCCTTTATGAGTGCAGCTTCCGCCTGTTTACGCTCGGTAATGTCGATGACGAACACAGTCAATCCGGTCACCTCACCGTTAGCGCCATAGATGGGGCTGTAACGGTCTTCAAAAAATGTTCGCCGGTGTGAACGGTCGCCGTATTCCTCCACCAGCAGGAACGACTCGCCGCGCAAAGCCCGGTCAAAATTGGCTTTGGCCTTGGCACGATCGGCGGGGTCGCCAATGATGTTCAGCATATTGACCCCCACAGCAATATCCGCGCCCCAAATCTGTTTGATTGTAGCCTTATGTGACTGGGTGAACTCGGTATAGCAGTAGTTGGTATCCAGCGAAAAAATGACAACGCTTTGTGGGCTTTCCAAAATGGACTTGAGCAGGGCGGATTTCTGGCTGGCGATTTCCTTGGCCGTCAATAATTCCCTTTCCACCTGCTTGCGCAAAGTGATGTCTTGAATCAGCGCCACAAAATAATCCATTTTCCCGTCCGCCAAACGAGTGCAACGGACAGTCAAATCCGTCGTCAGATATTCGCCGTTTTTCCGGAGAAAGCGTTTCTCCATGCTATAACCTTCGATTTCCCCGCGCACAACGCGGTCGAAATTGACCGTGTTTTCCGCCATATCATCCGGATGGGTGATTTGCGCCCAAGTCATGCCATAAAGTTCCTCCCGGGTGTAACCCAGCATTTCGCACAACCGGTCGTTGACCTGTAGCCAGCCTTTTCCGGGCGAGGTGATGGCGATGCCGGCGAGCGGCATCTCGAACCAGGTGCGCAGCCGAGCCTCGTTTTCTCGGATATTCTCCTCCGCCTGCTTGCGTGCGGTGATGTTCTTATGGGTGATCACCACCCGGATAGGAACGTGTTTTTTGAAACGCGTCACGGAAGCCAAAAACCAAACCTGTTCCGTGGGCGAATGGCAGGGATATTCCAGCGAGAAAGCGTCGCGTTCGCCACGGATCACCGCGCGAATGCCCGCCGCGAAGGTCTGCGCATCCGTCATTTCCGGTCCGACGGACGCATCACAAATTGCCAGATAATTGGCTCCCACATCGGCGTTTTGGGCGGGCGTTGAGCCGGAAAGGGTAAAGCGCTTCCACGCATCGTTAGTGGTCAAGATTTTCCCCTGTTCATCCACCACGCACAAATGTTCCGGCAGCGAATCAATGGTCTCTTGGTTAAAATCCGCCGCTGCTTGAATTTTTACCTCCGCCTGCTTGCGCACGGTGATATCGTGAACCGTAGCCCACATGCCGGTGATTTGACCGGCATCGTCCTTGATTGTGAAGGTGCGCAGTTCCACCGGAAAAACGGTTCCGTCTTTGCGGCGATATTCCTTTTCATAAACCTCGGAGAAGCCGCGCGGCAAGACCTGCTCCTGAACGATGCTGGCTTCGAAGGCGTGCCATTTTTCCGGCGTCAAATCTTGATAGGTCAGCCGCACTAACTCCGCATCCGAGTAGCCCAGCATTTGCACATAGGCCGGATTAAACTCCCGAATCTGACCAGCCATATCCACGCTGACAATCCCGTCTGTGATGCTCTCATAGAGTCCACGGAATTTATTCTCCGACGCAGTCAACCGTAGTTCTGCCAGCTTGCGCTCGGTGATGTCTCGGGCCACTTTGGACACGCCCGTGATTTTTCCGGCGG
>JBAXIY010000021.1:0-26417 GCA_037138135.1 Verrucomicrobiia bacterium | reverse complement strand
AATGGCCGTCGCAAGTCGGAAAATGGCCGTCGCAAGTCGGAAAATGGCCGTCGCAAGTCGGAAAATGGCCGTCGCAGCCCGGTTTTGGGCGTCGCAAGTCGTCCGCAGCTCGTCGCAACTGGAAAAACCAGCGACGCAGGTCGTCCGCACCCCGTCGCAACCCGTCCGGAGCGCGGCGCAGCCGGCCAAGCGTCGGTTTAGGCTGGTTGCGGGAGCGAAACGAGGGATTTCGCCGCCGTTCCGTGGGTTTTACCAAATGAATCCAATTTATTTTCCACCGGTTTTATGTTTTAGTCTCGGCATGGACGCCGTTTTGCCGCCGCTTACCGCCAGCACGCTTTACCTCGTGGCCACGCCGATTGGCAATCTCGAGGACATTACGCTCCGCGCGCTCCGCGTCTTGCGCGAGTGCGATGTGGTGGCGGCCGAGGACACGCGGCATTCCGGGCAGTTGCTGAAACATTTCGGCATCAGCAAACCGTTGTTGAGCTATTTCCAATTCAATGAAGCGCGGCGCAGTGAGGAAATCATCGAACGGCTCCGGCGCGGCGAGAAGGTGGCGCTGGTCACGGACGCGGGCAGTCCCGGCATCAGCGATCCGGGCGAACGCGTGGTGAAAGCCGCCATCGCCGCCGGCTTTCGCGTGGAGGCGGTGGTTGGCGCGTGCGCCTTGGTTGGCGCGCTCACGGCGAGCGGCTTGCCGACGGAGGAATTTTATTTTGTCGGTTTTCTCCCACACAAATCCGGTCAGCGGCGCAACAAGCTGGAATCGCTTAAAACTATCGCGGCCACTTTGGTTTTCTACGAGTCGCCGTATCGTATTGAAAAGCTGCTCGGCGAGTTGAATGAAGTTTTCCCCGAACGCGATGTGGTGCTGGCGCGGGAGCTGACGAAGAAGTTCGAGGAATTTTTGCGCGGCAAACCCGCCCAGTTATTGGAGATTGCGCAAAAGCGCAGCTTGAAGGGTGAGTTTGTGGTGATGGTTGATGGCCCGCCGTAAAAGTGGTTTCAGTTTTTTTGTAACCGGCGCTCGCCAAAGGCAGTCTCTTGTGGCAACGAACATTCCCAGAATATCTACATGAATTCATCTTTTTCCATCACCCGTCGTAATTTTCTTAAGACCGCCATCATCGCGGGCAGTGCGCCGTTGATTTTGCGTTCCGGTTTATTCGCCGCCGATACCGCGCCGAGCAAACAATTCACGCTAGGTTTCATCGGCATGGGCAAACAAGGCAGCGGACTGCTGAAGGCCTGTCTGCCGCGCAGCGATTTTCGGGTATTGGCGGTGAGCGATGTGGATACTACCCGACGCAAGCATGCGAAACTGGCGGTGGAAACGGAATACGCCAACGACATCAAGTCGGGCACTTACAAAGGTTGCGACGAATACAGCGATTTCCGCGATTTGCTGGCGCGCAAGGACATTGACGCCGTGGTCATTGCCACGCCGGATCACTGGCACGCGCTCATCGCCATTGCGGCGGCCAATGCGGGCAAGGACATTTACCTTGAGAAACCCATGACGCACACGATTCTCGAAGGCCGGGCGCTGGTGAACGCGGTGCGCGCAAACAAAAGAATTTTGCAAGTCGGCTCCATGCAGCGTTCAATGGGCGAATTTCGCGCCGCGTGCGAACTAGTTCGCAACGGCGTCCTCGGCAATGTGGCCAAAGTGGATGCCGCCGTCGGTGGGCCGCCGACTTTCTGCAATCTGCCGGAAGAAAAAATGGAACCCGGTTTGGATTGGGATTTATGGCTGGGGCCGGCTCCACTGCGGCCTTACAATTCCGTCATGAGCCCGCGCGGTATGCCTAAAAACTTTCCGCAATGGCGGCTTTATCGCGAATACGGCAGCGGCGGCGTGGGTGACTGGGGGGCGCACCATTTTGACATCGTGCAATGGGCCTTCGGCTTTGACACAACCGGGCCGGTGGAATTTTTCCCAGCGGCCACGGCGGACGCGCAATCCGGCGTGCGCTGGCGTTACGCGACCGGCCTAGAAGTGACGCATCAAAAAGGTAACGGCGTCACCTTCTACGGCGACAAGGGCAAGCTCTACGTTAACCGTGGCAAGTTTCAACTATGGCTTGATGACAAGCTGGTTTCCGAGCCGATGGATGATTATTCACCGCTACTAAAAAAACTTTTGCCCGCGAATGCCGTGCGGGTTTATCGCAGCACCAACCAGATTTCCGATTGGATTAAGTGCATGAAGTCTCGCGAGCTGCCCATCTGCGATGTCGAGACTGGCCAGCGCTCCGCGACGGTCTGCAATCTCGTCAACGCAGTTTATTTCAGCGGCAAAGGTTTCAAATGGAATCCTCAAACCGAGCAGTTTGCCGACGGCACGGGTGATTCCGCGTGGCTCACTCGCGAATACCGCGCGCCGTGGAAACTGACGTAAACCGACGGCACTGAACTTCAGACATTTAGCCCCGCTTGCTTACCCGAGTTTGCGGCAAATGACTAAACTCAAATCGCGTGGTCAAAGCCGAACTTGATTCGCTCTATGGCCAAAATTAAAGCGATTGGTTCTTGAAGGCAGGGAAATTATCTAGCTGATTGCACTTTCGCCTAGCTGCTTTTAATCCCCAGCAAAATTAAAGAAAAATCTTGATGGTGGAGCCTAGGGGATTCGAACCCCTGACCTTCTCATTGCGAACGAGACGCTCTACCAACTGAGCTAAGACCCCATCCAGTTAAATAAAAGCTATATCCGAGATGCTTGGTGAATCTCCAAATAGCGCCGGTAGATTTCAACCTGCTCGGCAACGGAAAAATACTACGTTGTTTTTGAGCATGGAGGCAAGATAAAATCCTGAGCGGTAGTGATTGGTGATAATTATTTTTTGGCCAGCGCTTTTTTGGTCGCTGCCTGTAGGTCGTCCAATTCCGGCTGTAATTCCGCCTTGGTCTTTTTATCCATCCGGTCGATAAACAGCAGGCCGTTTAAGTGATCCGTCTCGTGTTGCACTGCGCGCGCAAGCAAGCCGCCACAGCGAAAGGCAATGGGTTTCCCCTTGGCGTCAAGCGCCTGCACATCCACCGTTTCCGGCCGAGTTATTTCCGCAAAAATTTCCGGAAAACTTAAGCAACCCTCGCCTCCGGTCGCTGGCTGGCCAACTGGGGTGATAACCGGATTGATCAAAACCAACGGCATGATGCTCGCCACGTCCGCCGGTTTGCCTGCCAATTCCAGCGTGGACGGGCGATCTGTCACCGCGCGCACATCAATCACCGTGAGCTGTTTAGCCACGCCCACCTGTTGCGCCGCCAGGCCGACGCCGTGGTTGTCCTCCATCGTTGCGAACATGTCGGCGATGAGTTTTTTTATCTCCGGCGTGATGCTTTCGATGCGTTCACCTTTTTTTCGGAGCACGGGATGACCGTATTTTACAATTTCTAAAATCATTTTTTCGACTGGGTAAGAAGTAGATTAATCCGCGTTGACGCCGAGGATTTCCAGAACACGCTGCAATTCATCATCGCTAAAAAATGAAATTTCCACCGTGCCTTTGCCCTTGGCGTATTTCAAATGAACCTTCGTGCCAAACTTCTCGCGTAACTTTTCTTCCAGCCGTCCAATGTTGGAATTAATCGGCACCACGGCTGGCGTCCGGTTGTTGTCGGTGGAAATTTTGCTAGTGCGGGCCTGGAGCTTAGCCACAAAACCTTCCGTCTGCCGCACATTCAAGCCGTCCTTGATGACGCGTTCGGCGGCGAGTTGCTGTGATTTTTCATCCAGCAAACCGAGGATCACCTTTGCGTGACCGACGGAAATCCGACTCGTGCGAATAAAACTTTGCACCGCTGTGGGCAGTTTCAGAAGGCGCGTGGCATTGGCCACAGCGGCGCGGCTCTTACCGACCTTCACCGCGATTTCTTCCTGCGTCAGTTTAAATTGTTCTGCGAGCTGCGCGTAGCCGAGGGCTTCTTCCAGCGCGTTGAGGTTTTCGCGCTGTAAATTCTCGATAAGCGCCAATTCCAGCACCGTGCGGTCATCGGCCACACGGACAATCACCGGCACTTCCGGCAAACTTAAAAGCTGTGCCGCCCGCCAGCGCCGTTCGCCGGCAATAAGTTCATATTTCCCCTTACGTTCCCGCACAATGAGCGGCTGCACAATGCCCTGTTCGCGAATGGAATCAGCCAGTTCTCGCAGCGCCTCGTCGGAAAATTCCTTGCGCGGTTGCAGCGCAGATGGACGGACTTGTTGCAGCGGCACGCGCAGCACGCGCTCGCGATTATCCGGCGCGCTCGACGGCGCAGCCGTCGGAATGGACGGCGCGGTCGCCGTTTGCGAGAGTGCCGGGGATCCACCCAACAGTGCGCCCAGCCCGCGTCCTAATGCAGGTTTTGACATCGCAGCAGAGTGTCGCAGGGCAGGGAAATTGTCAACGCGCAGGCGTGCCGACCGACAATTGGCGTCGTTTTTTCTACCGCTGCCCGCGCTTCGCGCTTACGCTGTCTGCGCATGGCAATTCTCGGCAAACGCAATTCGCTCGCGATTATCCGCGCGTCCCAGCCCGGCCTCTACCTTGACGGCGGCGAACTTGGCGAAATTCTTTTGCCCGGCCGCTACATTCCCGCCGGTCTCGCGCCCAAGCAAAAACTTGACGTTTTTGTCTATCGCGATTCCGAAGACCGCCTCGTCGCCACAACGGAAAAACCGCACGCGATGGTCGGCGAATTCGGCTGCATGAAAGTCATCAACGTGAATCCGCAGATTGGCGCGTTTCTCGATTGGGGTCTTGCGAAAGATTTGCTCGTGCCTTTCCGCGAACAAGAAATTCCGTTGCGCGTCGGCGATTGGGCGATTGTCTACGTCGCGCTCGACGCGCAGACGAATCGCATTCTCGCCAGCACGCGGCTCAATCGTCATCTCAACCGCGACACGCCCGCGTATCGCGATGGCCAGCCGGTAAGTATTTTAGTCACGGCCAAAACACCGCTTGGCTACAACGCCATCGTGGACAACGCGCATTTCGGTTTGCTCTACAAAAGCCAGCTCGCCTATGCGCTTAAAATCGGCGCGCGATTGAAAGGCTTCGTTCGCACCGTGCGCCCGAATGGAAAAATTGATTTGAGCCTTGATGCCGTTGGCTACAAACGCGTCGCGCCGCTGACGGATTTGATTCTGACCGCGCTGAAAATGAGCGGCGGCAAGCTCTCATTTGATGACAACAGTTCGCCAGTGGAGATTCGGCAGAATTTTAACGTGAGCAAAAAGGCGTTCAAGCAGGCGCTTGGGAAATTATACAAGACGCGCCGCATTGCGTTCACGAAACCGGGCATCGAACTATTGGAGAACGAGTCTTGGACGCCGAGCAAGCGCTAGCTTTAAAGGTAAAAAACCACTTTGTTTTCGCGGCAGCGCCAGTCAGGCGATGAAAATCGCTATTTACGACACGACCCTCACGGATGCCCAATAGTCCTACCCTCCAACCGCTGCTCCCCAAACCCGCCAAGCGCGGACGTCCGCCCAAAGATCGTCGCCGGATCGCTAGGTCAAGGAACCCCGACTCAAACTGGTGCGCGCAGCCATCAAATGCTCCGACCAAGCCAGCAGTTTGAATTTTTGGCGCGCTGCTGGGTCGTCGAGCGCAGCTTCGGCTGGCTGATGCACCAAGAGCGTTTGGTGGTGGTTACGAAACCACCGAGGTCAGCACTGCAGCTTGGATTTACATCGCTATGATTCAGATTCAACTCCGCCACCTCGTTTGACCATTCACGCTTCATGCCTTTTCAGACAGGCAGTTAGGTGGTGAGTTTGAAGTGGGGTGACTGGCGCAGGAAGGTTTTCGGGTTGGCGAAGATTATTTTTTCGATGGCGCGGGCGAGATGCCCGCGCCGTTTCATTTCCAGCGCGGTTTTCGGCACGGCCAACGGATCGCTTACGCCCCAGTCGCACGCACTGTTCATCCAAATCTTTTCGCTGCCGTAAGTTTCTAAAATGTCAATTGCTCGAGCTGGCGTGCATTTGGTTTCCGGGTAAAGCGTCATGCCTGCCCACATCCCGCTGTCCAAAACCAGCTCGACGGTGTGTTCCTCAACATGGTCAATAATGACGCGCTCCGGTTTGATACGCCTGTTGTTCTTCAACGCGTCGAGAATCAGCCGCGTGCCTTTAAATTTGTCTTCCAAATGCGGCGTGTGGACGAGAATGAGCTGGTCAAACTTCGCCGCGAGTTCCACCTGCATTTCTAGGACGCACAATTCGTTCCGGGAATTTTTATTCAAACCGATTTCGCCAATGCCCAAAACATTATTGCGCGTGATGAATTCTGGAATCAAAGCGATAACTTCCTCGGCGAATTTCACGTCCTCGGCCTCCTTGGAGTTGATACAAAGCCAGCAGAAATGTTTGAGGCCAAACTTTGCGGCGCGTTTCGGTTCGTGCTCGGTAAGCTGGCAAAAATAATCGTAAAAGCCGCCCACGGAAGTGCGGTCGAAGCCCGCCCAGAACGCCGGTTCGCAGACGGCCTCGCAGCCGGCGAGCGCCATGCGTTCGTAGTCGTCCGTCGTGCGGCTGACCATGTGGGCGTGCGGTTCGATGTATTTCATTTTCGGAAAGCGCCACTGGCACCTTTGCCGGTGGCGCTGGCAATCGGTTTCGTCGTCGGGTCACTGAATATAAGCAAAACATTCTTCGCGCGATTTTTCTTTTTGCCATCCAGCTTGGCGAGTGCGGCGCAAAATTTTTTCAGGCGGAAATCATCTTTGCCGGTAGCGCGGTCGGCGCGGTCGAGAAACGCGGCAATTTCGATTAGTTTGTGGCGCGCGTCGAGAAAGTAGAGGTCGAGGATTTGCTGTTTGGTCATACGAGCTTTGGAAAAAATTCGTGCGCGGTGCGGCAGGTGGCGGCGCTTAATTCATCGAGGGAACAGAGTTTCACCCGCGCGACGGTCTCGGAAACTTCCTTTACGAACGCCGGTTCGCCGCGCTGGCCGCGATGCGGCACGGGCGCAAGATACGGGCAGTCCGTTTCCAACATGAACTTGTCCAGCGGCGTCGCGGCCACGGCGTCGCGAACATTCAGCGCGTTTTTGAAGGTCACTATGCCGGTGTAGCTGACGAGCGATCCAATGGCCAAAATCTGGTTCAGCCGTTCCATGCTTTCGCCGAAGCAATGGAACACCCCGCGGGTTTTACCGACGAAAGGTTTAAGTTGCGCGAGTGTATCACCGAAGGAAGCGCGCTGGTGAATAACGCAGTTCAAGCCGGTTTCCGCTGCGACTTCGAGTTGTTGCTGGAAAATTTCCGCCTGCCGTTGCTTGTAATGGACATCGTCTGCCGCGCTGCCGTTTTGCAAACTCGGCAGGCGATAATAGTCCAAACCCGTCTCGCCGATGGCGACGACTTTCGGATGCCGCGCCAGTTCGCGCAGGGCGGGGCGCAAATCGGCCGGCGCAGTCAGTGCCTCACTCGGATGCCAGCCAACGGCGGCGTATAGGCACGAGTGTTTTTCAGCGAGCGCAACCGCACGGCGGCTGCTGTCTAGGCTCGTGCCGATGGAAATAATTTTGGAAATTCCGGCGGCGTGCGCGCGGGCGAGAACTTCTACGAAATCTTTTTCGTATTCCGGATAATCCAGATGGGCGTGGGTGTCGAAGAAAATAGCCATGGCGTCAGGGTTTTTTGGCGGCGGCAATTTTTTGTTCGAGCACCTGAAGTTTTTCGTCAATGGCAGATCTTCCGGGATAACCCGGCGCTTCGGCGATCAGCGCGCGGTAATTCTCCGCTGCTTCGGCGTTACGATTTTGCGCGGTCAGCTTTTCGCCGAGCGTGAGCCGCAGACGGATGTTCTGTTGCGGCGACGGTTTTAATTTCAACGCATTCTGCCACGCTTCAATGGCGGAATTGGGTTTGCCAGCCGCCCAGTATAAATCGGCCAGTTTTTCATTGAGCACGGCGCTCTGCGCGGTGGCGGGTAGGTTGGCGAGAAAGGATTGGAGTTGAGCCGGACGCAACCCGTGAGCGAGATCGAGACACAACAACCGGTCAAAAGACCATTCAATCAGCGGATTGCCAGTGCGTGCCAGCAGCGCGTGCAGTTCCGGCGGCGATTTTTTGAACGGCTGATACAGCGGATCGCCGACGACGGTGTTTTGCCAGGACAACGCATTTTGCGCCGACCAGGCGGCTTCGCCAAATGTAAAATTGTTGCCGAGCGCCTGTAGGATGAAGGCGATGTTGGGCGTGAATTGCAAGTATGGTTCATACACGCAGCCCAATGTGCAAGTCGCACCCTTGGCGAGCAGCGGACCGCACCAGTTACGGCTGGAACTGCGCAGTGTGTCTGCGCTGAAGGAATTTAGGTGATATGCGAACGCTCCGGGCATGAATTCCATTTTCGCCGCCGTGAACGGGCCGCACGGATCGAACGCATACCAGCCCGCGTAAATCGCGATATGACTCATTGGAAACGTCGCGGGCAAAAGGTCGGCATTCGTGTCCACTTCGGTTTCAAAGCCGAGTTGGCGGCAGATGTCCGCGCCCGTGAGCAACCATTGATCGCCGAGAAAATAATTATTCGTCGATGACAATCCGCGCGCGTCGAAATAGGCGCGTCCCCACAGCCCGGTATTTTCCGCGATGATGGATTTATCCACGAGTTGATTGGCAATTTCCATGGTTGGGCCGTCAATCCGGGCGACAAGCAGCAGGCCGTTGGCGCAGTTCAACGCGGTGCGGTTGGTGCAAAGGTAAAGCGGGTTGACCAGCGGTCCTGTCAGGGGAATTCTCGTTTTGAGCAGAGGCAGCCACGCCAGTTCGGAATCCACGGCGGCTTCGTTGTGGCGGAATTCGGCGCGCATGACTTTCTGCTCAAATTCATCGGGCAAGGAAGTTGCCTCGATTTTCAAAGGCATGCCGTAGCATAAAACGGCGTAGCGGATTTTGGATTCCACGACGTGAACCTCCGTCGTCGCCACCCGGCCCTTGGCATCCCGCACGGCCACCTCGGCAAACCGCCACAGGCCAGCGGCGACTAGCCGGTCCGCCAGCGGTTTCTGCAAAAATTCCGTGAAGTCCGCGCGCGTGATGACTTCGTTGGTCGTCAGGTTAAAACCAAAAACTTGTCGCGCTGGCACATGCCGCACTGCCGCGTAATGCTCGGCCACCGTTTTGGATTCCGGCAGCCGCGAATTGTAAATGACCACCACCTCCTCGCCGCCAGCGCGTGCCAGCCACGGCGACAGCACGGCTGCCAAAATGAGAATTCCTTTGAGAATGAAGCGTTTTTTCATTTCACTCTTCGCTCGTCACTTTTAATCCGTCCCACGCAAGCGTGATGCCTGCCGGTAATTCTGCCTGCGACTTATCGTGGTCGTAATCGTGCGTGAGGTGCGTAAAAAAAGTTCTGTCGGCGTTGATGCGACGCGCAGCAGTCAGCGCTTCGTCGAGACACATGTGCGTGGGATGCGGCTTGAAGCGCAGCGCGTCGAGCACGGCGATTTCTACGCCGCGAACTTGTTCAATGACCGAATCCGGAATCTCCTTGCAGTCGCTCAAGTAAGTCAGGCGTTTCTTCCCGTCCTGCTCGAACAAAAATCCCGTCGTCGTCATGCGCCCGTGCGGCAAATCGAACGGCGTTATTTTAAGATCACCAATTTCAAACGGACCATTGATGACTTTTTCTTCGGGAATAAAATAACCTTTCGGCCACGGCCCTTGATGAAACGCGTAAATGAACACGCGGCGCAGATGCACCATCGTCGCTTCGCTCGCATAAATTGGGAGCGCCGTGCCGCCGTTCAAATCGCAGAAGCGGCGGCAATCGTCCATGCCGAGAATGTGGTCGGCGTGTGCATGCGTGACGAGCACGGCGTCGAGATGATTGATTTTTTCGCGCAAACATTGCAGCCGGAACTCCGGCGGCGTGTCCACGACGAGCTTCACTTTGTCCGTCGCGATATAAATCGCCGGACGCGTGCGCCAGTTCTTGGGATTCGCGAGATATTCCGGCGGATACTCCACGCCGATGAGTGGCACGCCCTGCGAAGTGCCGCTACCGAGAAATGTGAATTCAAACGCCATGCGGTTTGGAAATTAGCAGAATCGCAAAATTCGGCGAATTCAAAATGCTCGAAACATTTTCGTTTTTGCATCTGCGCCAATCTGTGTTTAGCTGTGGCTCGAAATTTGGCCATGTTGACGACCTTGCGCATCAAAAACCTCGCCCTCGTGAGCGACCTCACGCTGGAACTCCAGCCCGGTTGCAACGTCATCACCGGCGAGACCGGCGCGGGCAAATCCATCATCATTGGCGCATTGAATCTGGTTTTGGGCGAACGCGCCGACCGCACGCTCATCCGCAGTGGCGAAGAAAGTTGTTCGGTCGAGGCCGTTTTTGACGTAAAGAAACTTCGTGCGCCGCTAAAAAACTTTCTCGAAGAAAACGGTTTGGAACCGTGCGAGGAAAATCAGCTCGTGTTGAAACGTAATTTCTCCGCGAGCGGCACAAATCGCCAGTTCATCAATGGTTCCGCAACGACGCTCGCCACGCTCGCTACGATTGGCGAATGGCTCGTGGACATGCACGGCCCGCACGATCACCAGTCGTTGCTGCACGCGGGTAAACAGCTTTTGATCCTCGATGCGTTCGGTGGTCTGGCAAAAATGCGCGAAGAATTTGGCGAACTCGTTCGCCGTCGCAGCGTTTTGGAAAGTGAAAAATCCGCGCTCATCGTCGATGAAAAAACTTACGCGCAGCAATTAGATTTGTTGCGTTTTCAGGTTCAGGAAATTTCCGCCGCGCGCTTGCAGCCGGACGAGGAGCAGTCGGTCACGGAAGAATTCAACCGCGCGAGCAACGCCGCGAAATTATTGCAGTTAAGTCAGACGGCGATTGACGCTTTGAGCGAAAGCGAAAGTTCATTGCTCACGCAATCCGGTGTCATTGGCCGCGTGCTGGCGGAATTGCAGCGCGTGGATGTCGGTGCGGAAAATCTGGTCGCGTTGCACGCGCAGGCGGGCGAGACGTTGCGCGAGCTGCAGACGGAATTGTCGCGTTACGCCGACAAAGTGGACGTGGATCCCGCGCGGCTCGCGGAAGTTGAAGAGCGTTTGAATTTGATTCACTCTTTGAAACGCAAATACGGCGCGACGCTGGCAGAAGTCATCGCGTTTGGCGACGAGGCAAAAACCAAATTGCAATCGCTCGAAAGCCGCGACGCGGAACTGGCGCGGTTGAATGCGGCGCTGGAAAAACTGGATTCAGAAATTGCGAGTGCGGGCAAAAAACTTTCCGCCGCGCGCAAGAAAGTGATTCCACAACTTGCCAAAGCCGTGAGTAAGCAATTGGAAGATTTGGGCTTCAAGCAAAGCAAGTTTGATGTGGCGATTTCCACAGCCGCGCAGCCGTCTACTTCCGGTCAGGACGGAATTGAATTTCAGTTCGCACCCAATCCGGGCGAGCCGGCCAAGCCATTGCGCGCGATTGCGTCGAGCGGCGAAATGGCGCGCGTGATGTTGGCTTTGAAAACCGTGCTGGCGGCGGAAGATGAAATTCCGGTTTTAGTCTTTGACGAAGTGGACGCCAACGTCGGCGGCGAAACGGCTAATGCCGTCGGCGAGAAGATGCAGCAGATTGCCTTGAAACGACAGGTGTTTTGCATCACGCATCTGCCGCAAGTCGCGGCGGCGGCGGATGCGCATTATGTCGTCAGCAAGTCGGTAAAAAATGGCCGGACGATTTCTGAAATCACTTTGCTCGACAAAAAATTGCGCGTCACGGAACTCGCGCGGATGCTCGGCGGCCAGACCGAGGCCGCGCGCAAACACGCGGAGGCGTTGTTGAAATGATTTTTGGCTTTTCCAATTGAACCGCAGTTGCGACTGTGGTGGCGCAACTCTGATTTGTTATGACAAAATTAAGTTTCCCATTTTCTGAAGAAAAAATCCGCGCGCTAAAAGTCGGCGACGAAGTTTTGATTTCTGGCGTCGTGTTCACGGGGCGCGACGCGGTGCACAAGTATTTGCACGAAGGTGGCAAGCTGCCGGCGGGCGTGAGTTTCAAGGACGGCATCATTTATCACTGCGGGCCGGTGATGATGCCGCAGGCGGACGGCACATTCAAATGCACGGCGGCGGGGCCAACGACTTCGATTCGCGAAGAACCGTATCAATGGCAGGTCATCCGTGATTTCGGTTTGCGCGGTGTCGTCGGCAAAGGCGGGATGGGAGCGAAGACACAAGCGGCTTGCAAGGAATATGGCTGTGTGTATCTGCACGGCATCGGCGGTGCGGCGCAGGTGCTGGCCGAGTGTGTGAAAAAAGTCCGTAACGTTTATTTCAAGGAAGAGTTCGGTTCGCCGGAAGCGATCTGGGAATTGGAAGTGGTGGATTTTCCGGCGGTGGTGACGATTGACGCGCACGGCAATTCGCTGCATGAAGAAATTTTTGCCAAGAGCCAAGCGGCGTTGGCGACGCGGCTCTAAAATCTAAAATTCCATTCGCGCGTAGAATATTTTTCGCGGGCGAGTTGGGAAATTTCTGCGAGCAGCGGTTTTTTTAATTGTTCATTTGCGTTCCACTCATTCGCGAGCGCTGCCTTTATTTTTTCTGCGGGCAAATTCAAATTGGTCACGAAATCAGAATGTGGGCGGCTGGCGCGATAATCTGGCTGTAACGACGGCATCAAAAGCAGTTCGCTGATCAAATTCAAATCGCAGTCGAGTAGCAAAGTTCCGTGAAAGAGTAGAAAATTTTTCCGGCGTCGCTGCGAGTTGCCGGCGAATTTTACGTCGCCGAGACAAAGGTCAGTATGACCGCGCACGGAAACTTTGGATGCTGGCAGAAGGGTTTGAATCGCGGCGCGATTTTTCCCCATGATGAACTGGTTGGCGGAGGTGATGGAGCGGGTCGGCCCGTTTTCCTCGATTCGTAAAATAAGGGAGTAATTCAATCCGCCCACCATTTGGACGACGGTTCCACCGCCGGAGCAACGCCGATAGATTGGAATTTTTTTAGCTCCGCACGCGGCGACATTGACTTCGGTGGCGACTTTATTGGCGTAGCCGACGACGACGAAAGTTTCGCGCGGCTGCCAAAAGAGAAGGGTTTCTTCGCCCGCGCCGCTTTCGCACCAGTCCAGAACGGCTTCGTCCGCTGCGAGATTTTCAGCAGGAGCGGTGAATGTGAGGTCGATCCGTTTCATGGCCGCAACATTTCGCAGTTGTTGCGCGCAGAAATCCAGTTTATTCTGTGCGGCGTTGCTTTTTATCCGCAAATAAGAATTTTAGCCAAGTGAAATCATCCAAAAAAGACATTTACGAAACGCGTTCCGCATCCACCTCAACGACCACCAACGGCGACAAGATGTCCGAATCGTTGCAAGCCATGTTTGAGTTGTCCCTGCAAAATCAGGGGCCGGAGCGCACGGCGCAATTGCTCGAAAAACTTGCCACGCAACTGCGCACCGAGCCGCGTCCCACCAGCGGTCAGACGACACCTTACGTCAATACAATTCCTGCGGAGCAACAGCCGGTTTATCCGGGCGACCGCGACATCGAACGCCGCATCAAGAGCATCATCCGTTGGAACGCGATGGCGATGGTGGTAAAAGCAAATTCGAATACAAACGTCGGAGGACATATCGCGTCGTTTGCCTCTTCAGCGACGCTTTATGAAGTGGCGCAGACGCACTTTTTCCGTGGTCGCACCGATGATTTTCCCGGCGATCAGATTTATTTTCAGGGCCACGCCGCGCCGGGCATGTATGCGCGCGCGTATCTTGAAGGTCGCCTGAATGAGGCGGATTTGCAGAATTTCCGGCAGGAGCTCGCGCCGGGCGGCGGCTTGTCATCGTATCCGCATCCGTATTTGATGCCGGAATTCTGGCAATTTCCGACCGTCTCGATGGGGCTCGGCCCGATCATGTCGCTGTATCAGGCGCGCTTTAATCGCTATTTGCAGGCTCGCGGGCTGGTGAACTGGAAATCCGAACCGAAAGTTTGGGCGTTCCTCGGCGATGGCGAATCGGACGAGCCGGAATCACTCGGCGCCATCACGTTGGCGGCGCGTGAAAATCTCGACAACATTGTTTGGGTTGTAAATTGCAATTTGCAGCGCCTTGATGGTCCGGTGCGCGGCAATGGGAAAATTATTCAGGAACTCGAAGGTTTGTTCCGGGGTGCGGGTTGGAATGTCATCAAGGTCATTTGGGGCACGGAGTGGGACGAAATCATCAAGCGCGATAAGTCCGGACTGCTGCTCAAGCGCATGGAAGAATGCGTGGATGGCGATTATCAGAAATACATCGTCGAGCCCGGCAGCTACACGCGTAAACATTTCTTTGGTAAATATCCGCAGTTGCTCGAACTGGTGAACCATTTGAGCGATGAGCAAATTTCAAAATTGCTGCGCGGCGGTCACGACGTCCGCAAAATGTATGCGGCCTACAAAGCAGCGACGGAACACAAAGGTCAACCGACAGTTGTTCTCGCAAAAACCGTCAAAGGCTACGGCCTCGGTGAAGCGGGTGAAGGTAAAAATATTTCGCATCAGCAGAAGAAAATGAACGAGAAGGAACTCCGCGAGTTCCGCAAACGTTTCAATATTCCGATCAGCGACGATGTCATTGCTGACATGCCGTTTTTCCGTCCCGCGCCGGATAGTGTGGAGACGAAATACCTTTTGGAAAAACGCAAAGCACTCGGTGGCTTTGTGCCGGCGCGTATCGTCAAACCCGTCACGCTCGACGTGCCGAAGCTGGATCATTTCGCCGAAATGGTGCGTGGTTCCGCGCGCGAAGCTTCCACGACGATGGTATTCGGTCGCATGTTGAGCCTGATGCTCCAACACAAAGGTTTGAACAAGCATCTGGTTCCGATTATTCCCGACGAAGCGCGCACCTTCGGTCTCGACACGCTTTTTCGTGAGATTGGAATTTACTCGCCCAAGGGTCAGCTTTACGAGCCGGTGGATAGCAAAACGCTTTCGTATTACCACGAAGCTAAGGACGGACAGATTCTCGAAGAAGGCATCAGTGAAACCGGTGCGATGTCATCCTTTATTGCCGCTGGCACGAGCTACGCATCGCATGGCGTGCCGATGGTTCCGTTTTACATTTATTACTCGATGTTCGGACCGCAGCGCGTTGGTGATTTGTTTTGGCTTGCGGGCGACATTCGTGCAAAAGGCTTTTTGCTCGGCGCAACGAGCGGTCGCACCTCGCTCAATGGCGAAGGTCTGCAACATCAGGACGGGCACAGCTTGCTTCACGCAAGCACGATTCCGACCTGTTTGCCTTACGATCCGGCGTTTGGCTACGAACTCGCTGCCATCGTAGCCGATGGTTTGCGCCGGATGTATGTCGAGCAGGAAGATATTTTTTACTACCTCGCCGTTTACAACGAAAATTATCCGCAGCCGCCGATGCCGGCGGATTGTGAAGAGGGAATTCTCAAAGGCTTGTATAAATTCAAGCTTGGCGTTGAAGGCAAGAAAATCAAGGCGCACATCTTCGGCAGCGGTTCCATCATGCAGTCTGCGTTGAAGGCGCAGGAAATTCTCGCGGAAAAATACGGCGTCAGCGCCGATGTCTGGAGCGCGACGAGTTACAAGTTGCTGCGCACCGACGCGATTCGCACTCAGCGTTGGAACATGCTGCACCCGACGTTGCCCGCAAAGAAAAATTACGTCGAGACGCTGCTTGCAAAAGAGCAGGGCGCGTTCGTCGCCGTTTCGGATAACATCCGCACCGTGCCGGATCAGATTGCTTCGTGGGTTCCCGGCGGATTGTTCACGCTCGGCACGGATGGCTTTGGCCGCAGCGACACGCGCGGCCGCTTGCGCCGGTTCTTTGGTGTCGATGTCGAAAGCACTGTCATCGGCACGCTTTACGCGCTGGCGGAGAAAAAACTCATCGACCACAAAGTCGTTGCGCAGGCTATCAAAGATTTGGGTGTGGATCCCGAACTGGTGCAGCCGCAGATTGTTTGAAGCGGATTTGCGACTTGTCATCACCCTGCAAGTGTGATTTCATTCGCGCCCCACGGTTGGCAGGATAGCTCAGTTGGTAGAGCAGAGGACTGAAAATCCTTGTGTCCCCGGTTCAATTCCGGGTCCTGCCACCACCGTTTAAAACCCCTGATTTATCAGGGGTTTTCTGTTTTCAATACAGTTTGGCGGTTGCCAGATGCCGTTGCCCCAGCCGGATGAAAACAAAAAATGGTGAAAAATAAGTAATTTAGGTAGAGCTTCAATCCATTGGGCGGACGTAGTGTTGGACTGGTTGAATCAACTAGGATTCTCCATAAAACTTTGAAAAATTATGAAAATTGACACGACCATTCTGGCGGCTCAACCCTTTCTCAAAGGTTTGTCGAAGCAGCAGCTCGAAATGATGTCTAACAACGCCATGGAAGTGGAATTTCCCGCAGGCAAGATGATTTTCAATGAAGGTCTGCCTGCGCATCGTTTTTATGTCATTCTCAAGGGAGAAGTGGCGCTGGAATCATCTGCCAGCAAGAAAGTTGGCAAGCCGGACTTGATTCAGACTATCAAGGCTGGCGACGTCATGGGTTGGTCATGGCTGTTTCCGCCTTACCGGTGGAATTTTGATGCCCGCGCGGTGAAGCCCACCAAGGCCATTATCTTTTTTGCCACTACTCTGCGCGAACAATGCGAAAAAGATCCGCGTCTTGGTTATGAGTTGATGAAGCGCGTTGCCAATGTCGTCATCAGACGTCTGCAAGCCACGCGTGTGCAAGCCTTGAAAAAGAAAAAGACCAAGGTCGTCGCGGCGAAGGTTTGACGGTGCGAATTTAAATCAATCTTTCAGAAAATCCACCTTGGCACTCAACTGCGGGGTCAGAAAATTATCTGGGTTCACGATTTGCACCTTAATTTGTAAGGTGCCTTTGGCGCGGTCAGCCTCCGGCGCGATTTCGGCGACGAATCCGGCATAAGTTTTTTCCGGATACGCTTCCGGACTGACGCGGCATTTCTGATTCAGCGAAATCTTGGAAAGGTCGGCTTCGTTCACATCAATCTCCACCTGTAAATCTTTCAAGTCGGCGACTGCCAGCAGTGCGGTGCTCGGTCCGCGCGTGCCGCCGAAACTTTGCGGCATGACGAGTTCGCCAGGGTTCACCAGTTTTTCCAGAACCACGCCATTGATGGGCGAACGGATGACGCACCAATCGACGTAGGTTTTGGCCAACGCGTAGCTGCCTTGCGCCGATTGCAGCATCGCGCGGTCGGACGCCAGCGCGAGGCGCGCATTATCCGCGTTCTGCTGGGATTCGGTCGCGGTGCGAATCAAGTTGGTGATGCGTTCGTAATTTAACGTGTCGCGTTCCACGGCGGCCTGCGCGTTGCTCAACTGGCCTTCGGCTTCGAGCAAGCGTGAGCGAAATTCCGCGTCGTCCAATTGCACGACCACTTGGCCGTTAGTCACCGCGTCGCCTTTTTTCACGCCAATCCATTTCACCACGCCAAGAAAACGCGGGCTAATCTCGATGCGTTCGCGGTTGATGATGTAACCATTCACCGTGAGCACGCTATCTTTGCTGGCGGCGGAAATTGTTTTTGGCGCGGGCGCTTCGTTGGCTGACCCAGTGGTAGTGGCATTAGCGGAAACGGAATTATTCGTTGTATCCCTGTCTTTATTGGAGATTTCTCGTTTATCCTTCGCCCACGGCTGGATGAAAGCGACCGTGGCGAACAAAACCAGCGCGACCACGATGACGATGCTCCAGAAGGCGCGTTGTGGCCGGCGCTTCTCGTCGGGATTAATTTGCAGGCCTTTTAATTTTTCTGTGTTCATGAAAATCTTTGGGATGGATAGCGCATGGTCAGACTGATTTCAAGGCGGTGATGACCGGCAGGCGTGAGGCACGGATGGCTGGGAGCAAACTGCCGATGATGCCGACGACCACGGCAAAAATCATTCCCTTCGCCGCGAGCCACGGCGTGATGCGAAATTCAAAAACCGTTTCGCTGAAGGAATTAAAGCTCATCGTGCCGGTGGAAACGCCGTGCAACGGCAACGCCAGTAGACAGCCGAGCCCGCCGCCGATGGCTGCGAGTAACGCGCCTTCGATGATGAAGCCTGCAAGAATTGTGCGTCGGCGGAAACCCAGCACGCGCAAGGTGCCGATCTCACGCGTGCGCGAGCCGACGCTGGCATACATCGTGTTCATCGCCGCAAACACCGCGCCAATGGACATAGCGGTAGCGAGAAAATTGCCGAGGATTTTTATCGGTAATGCCGTGGCGGTCTGATCGCCGTAATATTTTACCTCGGGTTCGGCCAGCAGTGGCAAGCGTTTGTCATTCTCGATGCGCGAAATGATTTCCTTGCCCGCCTGCGGATTCGCGGCGCGCACCAGCAAACTGGAATAATTCTGCCGGTCAAACAGCGAACGCGTTTCGTCGGCGTCCATCCACACTTCGGAATCAAATGCGCTATTGCTGCCGTCAAATTCGCCTACGACTGTGAGCGTATTGCCGGCGGTGCGGAAAGTGTCACCGACATGGAAACCAGTGAAGCGCCGCGCCAGTTTTTGGCTGACAGCAACCTCGCGTTTACCCGGTGCGAACCAGCGGCCGGAAACCAGTTTCACCTGCGGCCGCAGCGCCATGCCCACCGGCGTGAGTCCGCGCACGGAGACGTTCGCTTCGCCGCGTCCGTCGCTGCGCGGTTGGCTGATGAGCGTAACGACATCGGCGGACACAAGCGGGGCGCCGGTCGAGTCGCGTGCAATCTGATCCCAGTAGCGGATGATTTGAAATTGTTCGAGCGAAACTTGGCTGGTGGATTCGGCAGTCGAGCCTTTGCGGACTATCATGATGTTGCGTGGATCGCCGGTGTTGCTGGCGGATTTTTCGAGGCCGACCGCGAGCGCCTGCACCAGCACGAATACTGCCACGACCAACCCGATGCCGAGAATGGTCGCGAGCGTCGCGCGCCAGCGGACGAGCACGTTGCGGAAATTATAGGTGAGCGGCAAAGCCATTTTAGTCCAGTGTTTTCAAGCCATTCACCACGCTCATGCGGGCGACAGATAGCGACGGCGCGACGGCGGAAACGATTCCCAGCACCGCCGCCACCAGCGCGGCGAAGCCCATGATGCGCGGGGTGACCTCAAACGAAACAAAAATTCCGGCCGTCAATTTGCCGATGTCGCCAAACGTGTAGAGACAATATGCGCCGCCGATACCAAGCGCTGCGCCGGTGACCGCGAGACCAAAACTTTCCGCGAGAATGAAGGCGAACATTTCGCGCCGCCGGAAGCCCAGCGCCTTGAGGATGGCAAGTTCGCGGAAGCGTTCGCGCACAGCCATGCTCATCGTGCTCGCGGTGACGAGCACGAGCGTGAACACCACTACGGTGCTGATGGACGCGATGAGCGTCTTGATGTTTCCCAGCATGGAGATGAAGCCGAGTTGGAAATTGCGTTCGCTTTCCGCGCGCACTTCGGCGGCGGAATTTTGGAACGCGGCGTTCACGGCTTTGATGACGGGAGCCATGTCGTTGGCGGATTTCACTTTGAGCCACCACATGCCGACGTAGCCGGGTTCGCCGATGGATTCATCCAGATAGTCCTGACGGAAAAGCATGTTGCGGTCGTCCGGCGTGCCAGCGTAGATGCCGGCGATGGTGAATGTAAGCGAACCTGGATAAACCGTGCTGTCGAGCGTGATGTGGTCGCCGACTTTCAAATGATATTTGTCCGCTGTGATTTTACCGAGCACGCAAGCGTCTTTCGTCGCGTTAAATTTTTCGTAGCCGTCCATGTCCATTTTTGCCTCGCCGAAAACCGAGCGTAACTTGTCGGCGTCCATCGCGAACTGAGCGAAGCTCATGCCGCCTTCGTTTTTGTATTTGCCGCCGAACCAAGTGAACGGCGTAACGGCTTCGACGCCGGGAATTTTTTCGATGATGCCGCGCTGGCGAGCGGGCAGGGGATTGGTCAGGGAAATCTTGTTGCGCACGGCCACGCGCAGTTCTGCGCCTGCGCTTTGCGGAGGAATAGTCAGTTCGCGTAACGCCACCTGTAACGTGACTAGCAGAAATAAACTGACGGCGACGCTCGAAATGGAAAGCAGTGCCCGACGTTTGTTGCGTAGGGCGTTCTTGAGGATGAACGTCGGAATGGTCACTGGCTCAATTCGCCTTTCTCCAAATGAATTTGTCGAGTGCCGAACGCCGCCGCCTTTGGATCGTGAGTGACCATGATAATGGTTTTGCCTGCGTCTCTACGCAGTGATTGCAACGCGCTGAGCACTTCCTGCGCGCTGTGCGAGTCGAGATTGCCGGTCGGTTCGTCAGCGACAATCAGCGCGGGATCGGTGACAAGCGCGCGGGCAATGGCGACACGCTGTTCTTGTCCGCCGGACAATTGTCGAGGTAGGTGTTTCGCGCGGTCGGCGAGGCCGACGACTTCGAGCGCGGTCTCCACCTGTTTGCGCCGTTGCGCGCGTGTGAGCCGCGTAAGTAGCAACGGCAGTTCGACATTTTCAGCCGCGGTCAAAACCGGAATCAAATTAAAGGTCTGAAAAATGAAGCCGACGTTTTGGTTGCGCCAGTCGGCGAGCTGCGATTCGTTTAGCTTGGTCACGTCCACGCCTTGCACGAGACATTCGCCGCTGGTCGGGCGATCCACGCCGGCGATGATGTGGAGTAGCGTGGATTTGCCGGAGCCCGACGGCCCCATGAGCGAAAGAAATTCGCCTGCGGCAATGTCCAGCGTGATGTGGTCAAGCGCCGTTACCTGAATTTCGCCTTGGGCGTAAATCTTGGTCAGCGCGCGGATTTTTACGATGGGTTCAGTCACAAAACGCATTACCGTAGCACTGAAGCGTGCGAAAACAATTCAATTTCTGCAGTCGGATAAAGACCGGCAAGCACCTCATCAAATAATGCCTAGTATTGGGCAATAGACGGTTAGTTTGATTTGCCGCTTTGGACGATTCTGGTTTTGTAACCGGTGCCAACGCACCAACAACCACAATTAATCCGAAAACATGACTATGAAAAAAATGATTCTGCTTGCGGCTATGTTTGGTCTGACCGCCGCGCTGACCACCAAGGGCGCTGAAGCCAAAGAAAACTACGATACGCTGTGTGCCAAATGCCACGGGGCTGAAGGCAAGGGCGATACCAAGATGGGCACGAAGCTTGGCTGTAAAGATTTTACCGACGCCAAAGTGCAGGCGGACATGAAAGACGATGCCGCCACCAAGGCGATCAAAGCTGGGCTGAAGTCTGACGATGACAAGACGTTGATGAAGCCGTTCGACCAACTCTCGGATGACGAAATCAAGGCGCTTGTTGCCTACGTTCGCACCCTGAAGAAATAAGCCGTTTTGATTGCTGGCCGGCTGGATTCCCGGTCGAAGAAATAGACAACGAATAACCCGGTGAAATTTTCACCGGCCAGCAATCAGTTTTTCCGTCTCCAAAAATCTATTGTTTACACTCATGAATTCCGAAAACCAATCGCCGTCCAACTCCCGCCTCTCGCTGTTCCGCAACTGGATTAGTTTTATCGGCGCTGTAGTGGCCATCGGTGCGTTGTTTTCGTTTCTGCTGTTATTCGTCCTCGACGCGATTGCGAAATTTTCCAATCCGTATGTCAGTCTGCTGACCTACATGCTCGTGCCGGCGTTTTTGATTGGCGGAATTTCCCTTGCCTTTGGCGGCGCGTGGTTGGAACGCCGCCGCCGCGCGCGTGGCACGGGGCCAACGTCTTTGCAGATTGATTTGAATCGTCCGCGCGACCGGCGCGTGCTCGTGACCTTCATCGCGGGCAGCGTGGCGTTTCTGCTGCTTTCGGCCATCGGTTCTTACAACGCATTTAATTTTACGGAGTCCGTGACGTTCTGTGGCGAAACTTGCCACAAGGTAATGAAGCCTGAACTCGTCACCCACGACCACGGTCCGCACGCACGCGTCGCCTGCGTGGAATGCCACGTTGGTAAAGGCGTTTCGTGGTTTGTGAAGTCGAAGATCTCCGGTTCGTATCAGCTTTATTCAGTCGCGTTCAACAAGTATCCGACGCCCATCGGCACGCCGATTCACAACTTGCGTCCCGCGCGCGACACCTGCGAGGAATGCCACTGGCCGCAATCGTTTGTCGGTAACCTCGACCGCACGTTTAATTATTTTCAGAGCGACGCGTCCAACTCGCCTTACTCCATTCGGCTGCTGCTGAAGATTGGTGGCAGCGATCCGAAACGCGGTCCCGTCGGCGGCATTCATTGGCACAACATTCCCGGCAACAAAGTGGAATATGTCGCCACTGACAATGCGCGCCAGAAAATTCCCTGGGTGCGCGTGACCGACGCCAGCGGCAAGGTCACCGTGTTCAAGACCAAGAATTTCACCAACGACATCGCAAAACTAGAATTGCGCACGATGGATTGCATGGACTGCCATAACCGGCCGTCGCACCGTTATCTTTCGCCCGAAAAAGCGGTGAATCAGGCGATGTCCTTGAATCGGATTGATCCGGCGATTCCTTGGATTAAGACCAACGCAATGTTTGTGCTGACGCGGAAATATGCGACGGAATCCGAGGCCACTAACAGCATCGCCAGCGCTTTGGCCGCAAAGTATCCCAACGACGCGCGCGTTCAGAATGCCACGGCGACGATTCAACAAATTTACAGCGACAACTTTTTCCCCGAGATGAAGGCGAGTTGGGCGAGTTATCCGGACAACGTCGGGCACATGATCTGGCCCGGTTGTTACCGCTGTCACGATGGTCAGCACAAAACTGAAGATCGCAAGCTGACCATCAAGGCCAATGACTGCAATACCTGTCACACGATTCTCGCGCAAGGCGCGGGCGATGAACTGAACAAGCTCGCGCCAGCTGGCCAAAAATTCATCCATCCCGGCGGCGATCTCGATGACAATCCTACCTGCGTTGACTGTCATAACGGCGGGCCGTAGCCGGTTTGTAATTTACTCGTGGTCTGAAAACTACCGCCGATTTCCTGGCGGTGGTTTTTAGTTTTCTGATCCTAAGGGTTTTACCCCATAGGTCGCTGCTAAATCCCAAGCTACAATTTTTCGGTTGTCTGCGGTCACGATGGCAAGAATTGTCTAGTGTTTGGCTACAGATGGTTAGTAGGTGTCAGTGGAAGCATCCATTATCAAAACGTTAAGAGAATCTCACCTTTATGAAAAAACAAAATTCACGCCTGCAGTATTTGGTTCGGACGGTGGCTTTCGTGGTCGCTTGGAACGTCATTGTTAGCCTCGTCGCCGTCGCACAGGCGGATGAAACCAAGCCTGCCGCCGCCAAAAAACTTACCGGCGCGGAGCTTTACGCGATCAACTGCAACCGTTGCCATCAGGAGCGGTATCCGACCGAATTCACCTCCGCCCAGTGGCAGACCTTGATGACGCACATGCGGGTGCGCGCCAACCTGCCCGCTAAGCAAGCGAAGGAGATTTTGAAATACATGAAGGAAGAAGCCGGCAACTAAACCTGCGTTTAAAGCATAATATTTATGAAAAAGAATTTTACTCCGCGATTCATCGGGTCGGCTGCTGCCAGTTGTATTCTTGGTCTGGTGGCGACGCAGCATGCCGCTGCGACCGTCAGCGATGAAGATTTCAATGCGCTGAAAAACATGGTGCAGCAGTTGCAGCAGGCACGGCAGCAGGATCAGCAGCAAATTCAGTCGTTACAGCAACAGCTTGGTGAAACGCAAACGCTGGCGACCAACGCGGCGGTGCAGGCTAGCGCCGTGGCACAGGCGCAGGCAACGCCACCACGGAATGCGCTGCATAATTTTACGATGGTCGGCGATGCGGAAGTTCAGTTCGCCAAGACCTACGGCAACGGCACGCACAATGGTTTTGTGCTGGCGGATTTCGCGCCAATTTTTCTCTATCAGGCGAATGAAAAAGTTTTGTTCGAGGCTGGGTTTGATGTGACGGTGAATAATGGTTCGGCCAGTGGAACCAACATTGTCAGCAACCAACCTTACACGCACGACAGCAGCAGTTCCACCTCGGTGAGTTTGAGCTTCGCGCAGTTGGATTACATCATTAACGACTACGCCATGTTTGTTGGCGGCTATATGCTGCTGCCGTTGGGAACTTACAGCGAGCGCACAGCGGGATTTCTGAACAAGATTCCAGACGATCCGTTTGGCGTCGAATTTTTGCCGGGCGCGGGCGCGGGCGCACAACTGCGCGGCGCTTGGGCGGTTGGCGATTCCGGCCAGATGCTGACGTATGCAGTCTATGGTGCGAACGGACCGAGTTCGGTGGATGGCAGCGGCAATGCTTACACACTGGACAGCGGTGGAAATAAAATTTCCAATCTGGATTTAGGCGGCAACGTGGGTATTCAGGGCAGTGGTGATAATGGCAATCTCCATTCCTCTCCGAGTGGTGGTGGTCGCCTCGGCTGGTTTATTCCGTGGGGCGGCGCGCATAAGGATTTGGAACTCGGCATATCAGGCCAGAGCGGCGTCTGGGATGATGCGGGCAGCTATACTTGGTCAGCCTGCGTGCTGGATGCTGCCTTACACGTCGGCCCCGACTTTGAACTCAAGGGTGAATATATTGATACTTGGTATAGCACGGCGGATGCTGGCACGGTGCGTCCATGGGGTTACTGGGCGCAGGCGGGTTACAAGCTGGCGGGTTTGAATCTGGATGTTCCCGTTATCAGCGACATCGAGTTGGTCGGCCGGTTTGATAAAGAAAATGACGGCCTGAGCACTAAGTCTGACCGCTATACTATTGGCTACGTTTATTACATCACCAACACGCTGTTGTTTGAAGGCGATTACGAATTCATCCACAGCACCGGGCCGAACGCATTACCACCCAACCAATTGATCCTGCAACTTTCCTACGGCTTCTAAAATTATTTTTATGAAAAAAATTATTTCCACTCACTGTTGGTTGTTCGTCGTGACCGCACTCGCCTTGGTTGGGGCGGGTGCGGCTCGCGCCGAAGACGCTATGGACGCCGCCACCAAGGCGCGCATCGAAGCGTTTGAAAAAGGCCCGGCTAGCATTGACATCTCCAAGTATCCGGCAGCCTTGAAAGACAACTACGAATTGTTCAGCCAGAAATGCACCCAGTGCCACAAGTTGAGCCGCCCGGTCAACTGCGATTACGCGTTGCCCGACGAATGGTCACGCTACGTCAAGCGCATGATGCGCAAGCCTGGTTCCGGCATCTCCAGTTCCGAGGCCAAGCAGATTTATGAATTCCTCGTGTTTGATTCCAGCATCCGCAAAAAAGCGTTGCTCGATACCAAGCTCGCCAAAGTTACACCCGAAGAAAAAATGGCGGACGAAGCGAAGATCAAGGAAGTTCACGACAAATACGACGGCAAATAATCCGTCTTGCCAAAGCCAGTTGCCGCATGACTATTTGTGACGATGCACGAAGCGCCTGACCGTTATCCACCGCCGGCCGAACCTACGGCCACGCGCGCGTGCATGCCCGTTTGGCTCATCGTTCTGGCGCTGGTGCTGCTGTGCATCGGCGCTTTTTATTTTGACCGCCAAGGTGGCTGGTTCGATCCCAAGATTTACGCGCCTTACAATTCCATTGAGCAACTGTCCGCTTACCAACCGCAGTCCGGTGATGCCGCGTTTGTGGCGCGCGGCAAGACCGTTTATGAAAACGTCTGCGGCGTTTGCCATGGCAGCGACGGTTTGGGCAAACCCGGCCAAGCCCCGCCGCTCGCCGGTTCTGAATGGGTGGTTAAAGATGTAGTCGCCCTCGCGCGCGTGCCGCTGATGGGATTGAACGGGCCGATTAAAGTGGCCGGCAAAGATTGGAATCTCGCCATGGCGCCGATGGGTGCAGGTTTGTCCGACGCCGATCTCGCCGCTGTGCTGACTTACATCCGCACCGCTTGGGGCAACAAGTGCGAACCCGTTTCCGAGGCCGACGCCAAAGCCGCCCGCGCGACCATCAGTGGCAATGCGCCCTCTGCCGTCGATCTTGCTAAAATGTCACCGACGGATCGCGGTCATGAAGTCTTCAAAAAATACGGCTGTTTTCAATGCCACGGGCCGGATGGCAAAGGTGGCGTGTCTAACGCCAACGCTAAGACCGCCGAACAAGTTCCCAGCCTCATCTACGTTGCGGACGGTTACAACAAGACGGAACTACTGGCCTTCATCAGTCGGGGCGAGCGCGTCATTCCGCGCAAGAATCCCGACGGGCCGGAACCGCCGCATTTCATGCCCAAGTGGGGCGGCATCGTTACCACGAACGAGTTGAGCGATCTCACCGACTTTCTGTTCAGCCTCAAGCCCAAGGGCGAGAAGCTGGATTTCTAATTGGCCACCAATGAAAATGCCGCCGGCGTCCGACATTTTCCGTTGAGCTGGCGTTGGAACAGGGATTGATAATCCAAAATTGAATTGAAAAATAGAAAAAGCCCGGACACTACTCCGGGCTTTTCTCACAACAACA
>JBAXIY010000020.1:0-26947 GCA_037138135.1 Verrucomicrobiia bacterium | reverse complement strand
ACCGTCGCCAACGCCGTCTTGCCCAAGCCAACATTCGCCACGGGCGTCACGCTCGTAATGACCGGCGGTGTCACGTTGTTCGTGGGCGTCGGATCCGGCGTCGGCGAATTTACGTTGGCAGTGTTGGTCAATGAACCGCTAACCGGTGCGGTCACAATCACGGTCAAATTACTCGTTTGGTTATTCGTCAATGTGCCCAAGTTCCATGTCACCAGACCGGCATTCGTCACGCCGCCACCGCTTGCACTTACAAAGGTCACGCCGACAGGCAGCGTGTCCGTCACCACGACCAAGCTGGCGGGCGTCGGCCCGAGGTTCGTCACGGAAATGGTGTAAGTCAGATTGCTCGTCGCGAACACGGTGCTGGAAGCGGTTTTGCCGATTGCCAGATTCGCCAACTCGGTGACGTTCACCGTGATGGTGGCAGTGGATGTGCCGCCGTGCGCATCAGCCACGGTGTAGGTGATGGTGGTCACACCGAGATTGGTCGGCGTGAAGGTTAGATTGGTGCTACCGGGATTGATGACCACAAGTCCATTGGTGCTGCTGACGTTCGTGATGGTCAGTGGATCGCCGTTGGGACTGATGTCGTTGGTCAGCGGGCTGATGTTGGTGGAAACAAAATACAGCGCCGAAGTCGTATCGTTGACGGCGATAGGCGACAGGCGGTCGTAGAAACTATTATTCGTGGAGACGATGCCGTTAGTGGAGACAAACGTGATTTGGTTGTTATTCGTGCCCTGCGAATCGCCGGTGCTGTAGTAGCCGTATGGATCTGTTTCCAGAATGACGTAGCGGCCCGGCGTGACGCCGAAGAAGGAATAGTTGCCGTTCGCATCGGTGGTCGCGCTGCCCATGAGCGGCTCACCTAAATCAGCCAGACCATTGGTGTTGTTGTCTTCAAATAATTGCAACGAAACATTGGCGATGTTGGTTTCGCCGACATTATTGGTGCCATTGCCGTTGGTGTCGTTCCAAACCTGACCGCTGATGGTGGAATACTGACTGGGCGGCGGCTGGAAATCAAAAAAGTTGACGTTATTCGTGGCGGTCAGCGTCGGCAGATTGATGGCTTTCTGATTGCTCGACGGCGAAGAGCTGTCATAGCCGGGCAAATGATTTTCCACGATTACGTAGCGACCAATGTTGAGGTTCAAAAATTCATAATAGCCGCTGGCATCCGTGGTCGTCAGCTGCACGAGCGCGCCATCCGCCGGACTGCCATCACCGTTCGGGTCGGTGTAAAGCTGGAGCGTCACTCCCGCCAACGGCGTATCGCCAGCGGACACAATTCCGTTCGTATCAAGGTCATTGTAAACGTGCCCAGAGATGGAACCCGCAGCGGTGTTGACGCCGATGGTGCTGGTGGTCGTCGGCACGGGATTGCCGTTGATGTCCGTAGCAAAATCCACCGTGGCAGTGTTATTGGCCGGACTGCCTTGACCAACCACCTTCATCGTCACGTCATTCGTGATGGTCGCACCCGCCACGAGCGCGGTCGGGCTGGCGAGGTTCGTCCAAATCAAACTGCCTGCGCCGGAACCATTGTTCGTGATGGTCGAGGAAACAAATTGATAATACGCCGCGCTGAAACTGTCTTCCATCGGCAGATAATTTACGGTGACATTGCCGGTATTCTGCACCGTGATGCGGAAAACCACGTTGCTGCCGACCGCCACGGGCGTGTTGGTGGGACTTAACAATGTTTTCGTGACATTCAACGCAGTGCGGTTGATCGCGAACGGAACGAATGTGTTATTCGTCGCCGTGCCGCCGTTGGCCGTGGCGAAATTCGTCGTTGCGCCCGTCGCCAGCGTGAGGAAGGTGACGGTGATGTTCGTGCTCTGGCCGGGCGTGAACGCGCCGAGATTCGTCCACGTCAACAAGCCCGCGCTGATCGTGCTCGGCGTGAGGCTGGCGGAAACGAAACTCAATTTCGCCGCCGGGAACGTGTCGCTCAAACTCAAATTCGCCAATGTGGTGCTGCCGACGTTCACCGCCTGCAAATTAAAGGTGATGTTGTTGCTCACGCCCACCTGACCACCGGACGGCGACAGAATGGTTTTATTCATCACCACGCCCGGCACGCCCGGCAACGGCTGCACGATGGCGGTGGCGCTGGTGCTGTCGCTGGTATCGGTCGGGTCCGTGTAATTCACGGTGATGACAGAACCTACCGGCGCATACAACGTGCCGTTGGTGGGCAAGTTCACGCTGTTAGTGCTGGCGTTGATGGAGTTGGTGAAAATGCCGGTGTTCGTGCCCGTCTCGACGAGGGTGAGCGTTTCAAAATCACCGGCGCTGTTGGTGATGGTGACGCTGACCGTGTCAACGGTCGCCGAGTTGGTATTACGATTCAAATCGCTGACGCGGACGCTGACCAGACTGTTGGCGAGGTAGCTATTGGTATCAACGCCATTCGGACCGGCGGTGAAGGACGTGATGCTCGGCGTGCCGAGATCGAGGAACGTCGTGGTGACGCTCGTGGCCGTCGAAACCTTGACGCCTTCCGTGCCTTCGTTCGCGGTGACGGCGAGGTTGTAAGTGCCGGTGTTCGGCCCGGTCGTCACGGCGAATTCATAAATCTTCACCGCGCCATTGGTGTAAACCACATTGACATCGGTCAAGTTGGTGCTGAAGCCCACCGGCCCAGTAACCACGAGACCGAGGCTGGTGATGTCATAATAGCCAAACGGATCGCTCACCGCCGTTCGCTGATAAACCGTGGAACCAGCGACGGGCGAATTGATCAAATTGCCGCCCGGATACGGCGCGTCATACACGCCGTTGGTGGTGATGCTAATGATGGTGGACGCGGGCAGCACGATTTGCGAAGGCACATTGGTTGCGCCGTAATTGACTTGGAATGTCGCCGTGGATTGGAAATTGGAAATGACGTAGGTGATGAGCTGTCCAGCGGGAACGGTAACCGCGCCAGGTAGTTGACCGCTCCAGATCAGCGCGTTGGCTGCATAAGTCGGATTGGTCAACGTAATGAAATTTGTGCCGTTATATTTCAAAGTAGCGGTGATGGCCGGGCTCGCAGACAAGGAACCATTGGTGATGGTTATGAAATTTGTAATGCTAACCGTGCCGCCCGCCGGCATCTTGAACGCCGAAGCAAATGAATTCGTTTGAGCAAACGAAGTGACGTTTGTGCCGGTGCTCAAGGCGGGTTTGATTGAAACCGCACCAATGGCCCAATCCACGGAAGCTGCCGATGTCCAGGTGTCCGTCACCGTGGCAGCACCGGGTTGAGTGCTTGCGCCAGCGCCAACGCGGGCATTGTAATATGTTTTCCAAAGCGTCGTTTGGCCTGCGCCCGGACTGCCGCTGGCACCGAAATCAGAACTGCGCAACATGACCGTGTCGAAGACTAATTCACCAGCAGCGGAATTGACTGTCAGACTCACTGACGTGCTGGTGCCGGTGTTGGAGAAAAACGCTCCATAAGGTGTAGCTTGATTGACGCCAGTAAATGTGGCGCAGCCTATCACCTCACCATCCGCGTCGGCTTTATCAAAACTGACAACAACATTGTTTGAACCAGCGGGAGGGTTCGTCAAAGCGTAAATCCAAACTACTGCCTCACCAGAAGCGGTGTTAGTCCGACTGCCCACCAAGGTCAAATTTTGACCCGCGTAAGTGACATTGGTGACGGTTTCAAGCGAAGTGCCGGTGGCACGATTCATTGAAACACCCACGAGCATCAAACGATTGCCTCCCGTGGAAGTAATGTGACCAAAGGTTGCGGTGAGCGCAGTGTTGGAAACGGTTGTAACTGAATCTAAAGTCACCGAACCATTCGTGACTGAACCTAAATTCACGCTGATGTTCGTCGTGCCGTTGCCGGGAAACGCCGCCGGATTTTTGCGGTTCATCTGCTGCGCACCCGGCGTGCCATTGGCGGTAAGGTAAAGCTGCTTATTCGGCGCGGGCACCAAGATTTGCGCCGTGGCGCTGGCGCTTGTGCCATACGTCGGATCGGTGTAACTCACGCTCAAAGTATCGCCGGGGGCGACATACAAAGTCCCATCCTGCTGCGCCAAACCGGAGGAAGTCGAGGTGGGCAGACCGCTGAGGTTGCGGAACACGCTGCTGTTCGTGCTGGTCTCGGTCAAAGTAATGGTCTGCACATCGCCGGTGTTGGTGTCAATCACCGTCACATTGATGGTCTGCACGGTGTTGGAGGAGGTGTTGGCAACGCCATTGGTCATCGTGACGAACACATTTGCGCCAGCCGTATATAAATTGGTCGTCACGCCGTTGGTGTCGGAAAAATTCACCGCCAAGGGCGCGGAATTGGTGGACGGCGGCGGGAGAAAGGTTTGCGTGGTGATGGTGGTGCCGCCAATGTTCACACTGTTGCTGACCGCGCCGGAAGCGTTGACTTTGGCTTGATAAGTGAACGTGCTCACGCCCTGACTTAAGATGATGGGAATGGTGTAGCCAGCAGAGCCGTAGGCATCGAGCGGAAACGCGGTGTTCGTCGCGTTATACGGCCCCGGATTATCCGGTATGGAACTGCTGTTGTAAGTGGTGGTATTAGTGACATAGGTAAGATTGGTGGTCGGCGAGTCAATGACCACCGTGTTGCCCAATGGCAACAAGCCTTGATTGTTCACCTGCACGGTGTAAGTCAGTGTGTCATTGATATGCAGCCCGTTAGTGGATGTGTTATTCGTGACCGATTTAAACAATAGCGGAGTCGGGAACGGAATGACCGTCGTGCCCGCGTCAATGTAGGGATTACCCGGCGCGGCTGTATCGGCATCTTCGCCCCACGCACCGGCCACTAGCGTTCCGTCCACGGTAAACACCCGCATACCGGTTTGGTTTTTACTCGGGTCAAAAATTTTCAGGGATTGCAACGCCGTCACGGTGAAATTCGTGTCGTAATTTTGTATGCTGCTGCCATTCGTATAAGCCAGCGGCCCGGCGTGATCACCCTTGTAATCCACATACAACGTCGTGTTCCCCAGCGCCGTGATCCAGACGGGACTGCCATTGACCGTGCCATCCGCGCTGCCCGGCCCCCAACCGACCGTCGCTTCCGTGGTCAAACCGCCTTTGGGCACAAGCGTGAAACCCCAGTTGTATGCGGTGTCCGCACCGTTATTAGCCGCGACCGTTTCGAGTGCGTAGAAATTCTGGTTGCCCGCGCTGGCAAAATTCGCACCGGAACCAACGGGCATTTGAAATTGATAAACCCCGTTCGTTCCCGGCACAGAAACCGGGATGGAACCAACCTTGGTAGTGCAATTGATCGTGATGGCATTGGTTCCAGGATTGTAGAGATAAACGTAGGCGGGCTGGTTGACGCTTGCCGCCGAACCCACCGGCGTGTAATAGGACGGACTCCACGATTCTACTGGATACAGCGTGAACCAATCCGCCGCATAGCTCGCGCCCACGTGGCCGATAATTAAATCAGCTTGAATCGACTTGGTAGCCGTGACGCGGCCGCCTTTCAATACTCCGCCATTTACAAGATAGGATTCCCCCTGATTCAAAACGATGCTGGTCGTGCCCAAGCCAGTGCCGTTTGGATCAATAGTTACGGCCGTATTGTTCTGCGCCGCCATGACGAACATCCCAACGTATTTGAAGAGGTTGTTCGTCAGGTTCTGGCCGACCGGACTGATAAAATTTGTCCCGTAATCAATCGTGGACAATACCCCCGCCGCACCGCCAAACACGGGTCCCGGCGTCACCGGCCACGCCGCGCGCGAAATGACCAAAGCTTTATTGGCCGCGACACGGTCGCGGGCGTCCCACAGAATTACCGAAGGATTGCGCGGCTGCGGCACGGCATTCGTCAGCGTGATGACCCCGCCCACCGGTAAAATGTCGGTCGGATATCCCGGTGCCACACCGTTGTTCGTGTTGCCGTCGCCCCAGATTTGCGTGGTGGACTGCGTCGGACTGGCCAGATTCACTTCATAACCATCTTCCCATTGATCATAGTAAATCACCGTGCCCGTGCCTGTCACCACAATGGAAAAAATCGAGTTAATCGTCGAACTCGTGCCGGCAATAATTGCGTTATTCGCCTGATTTATCTGGGCTTCCGGCATCGGCAGGTAAAATTCCTGAACCAAGTTCACAGCGCGAGCTGGCAGCATGGCGGCCAACAAAAACAACGCGATGGTGAACAACCGTGAAAACCGGTGGAGCATGGCTGGGAACGACTTCATATTTTGGAATCAAGCGGTTGAGAAAAAAGAAATAAAGCGAGCGCACGAGAGAGCGCCTTGCTGATTAATTGATTTGTTGGGGTTAATTTCGGCAAAACATCTACAAATTCTGATTACTCGCAATGCTAAAACAGGACAAATTTGTCACACTTATGGACATAAGGCAACGCCTATTATTTTCCGCCCAAAAATGTCATGTTAATCCCAAATTTTGGTTGGAAACCCGTTTTTCTCCATAAAATTTCCACAACGCGGACAGCGTCCTGGATACTGCCAGATTTCCACCCGATGTTTTAGGGCGACGGAACAAGTCAGTTGAAACTTTTGCCACACCAACCGGTCAGTGGGCGAACCGTCGCGTAAAACCACCGGTGGAATTTCTGGCCGAAAGAAGCTAGGAAATTTAATTTTCTCCTTAACCCCCACGCACCGACGCACTTTGACGAAAACATCAATCAATTCGCGGCAGTCACGACACACCACCGTCTGCACCTCGCAGTGAATGCCACTATCCGCCCCGCCCGAAACTTTCGCGCGGTAATGACAATGCGAACATTCAAAATGATACGTCTTACCCACCTTTTCAATTTCCTGCGCGCGCGCAGACGACAAATTTCTCAGCCAGTTCATTGCCCGCTTCCGACCGCCAGACCGCGCCCACGGAAATCGGCGGCAAAGCCGGTTTCAGCGGAATCAATTTCACCCGCGTCCCAACAATGCACGCGAGACTGCTCGGCACGAGCGCAATCCCACGACCAGCTTCGACCGCCGCGATGATACCCGTGCCGCCTTCATGCTCCTCGGCAAAATTAGGCTTGCGACTGACAGCGGCAAAAAGTTTTTTCGTCTCGACGTGGTATTCGGGATAATCCTTTCGGCTCAGGCCAATCAGCGGTTCCGGCGCGACTTGCTGGAGCGTGATGGCTTTTAATTTTGCCAATCGGTGACTCGGCGCCACCGCCACCACCATCGCGTAGCGGGCGATTTCCACGAATGCAAGCCCGCGCAGCATTTTGGCCGGCGGCCGCACCGTCAACGCCACTTGCAACTTTTTGGCGCCAAGTTGCGTCAGCATTTCTTCCGAAGACAAATCATTCAGCGTCACGCGCACGCCCGGAAATTTTCCCTGAAACGTGCGCAACGCCGCCGGCAAAATCTGCACCGTGAGCGACGGCGCGTAACCGACATTGATTTCGCCAATCGTTCCGCCGGAAACGGCGCGCGCTTTCTTCACAGCCTCATCGGCGTGCAGCAAAACCGCCTTTGCTTCGGTCAAAAAAGTTTTTCCCGCTTTGGTCAACTTGAGCGATTTAGCACTGCGTTCAAAAAGTGAAAAGCCGATTTCCTCTTCGAGGTCGCGGATCTGCCGGCTCAAACCCGGCTGCGAAACGTGCAGCTTCAGCGCGGCGCGCGAAACATTTTCCGCCTCGGCGACGGCGACAAAATAACGGAAGTGGCGTAATTCCATGCGATTTTTAGTATGCCTAAAGATTATAGTAAGGCAAGAAACATGGTATTTCCCCAAATCACAAACCGCGCGCATAGTGTGGGCATGAAAATTATTCGTAAATCAAATGAACGGGGCCACGCCAATCACGGCTGGCTGGACAGCTATCACACCTTCAGCTTCGCGGATTATTATGACCCGAAGTGGATGGGCTACCGCAGCCTGCGCGTCATCAACGACGACCTCGTGATGCCGGGCATGGGCTTCGGCACGCATCCGCATCGCGACATGGAAATCATCAGCTACGTCTTGAGCGGCGCGATCGAGCACAAAGATTCGATGGGTAATGGCCGCGTCATCAAAGCCGGCGAATTCCAATACATGGCCGCCGGCACGGGTGTGCAACACAGTGAATTTAATCCGTCGCGCACGGAGCCGTTGCGCCTGTTGCAAATCTGGATTCAGCCGGACACGAAAGGCGTTGCGCCGCGTTACGCCGAAAAGAATTTTGCCGCCGCGCCCACGGGAAAATTAAATCTCGTCGCCAGCAAAACTGGACGCGATGGTTCGATTGCGATCCATCAGGACGCCAATCTGTCGTTCGCCAAACTCGACGCCGGGCAAAAGGTGGATTACACACTTACGCCGGAACGTCACGCGTGGGTTCACGTCGCCGAGGGCGAAGTGGATGTGAACGGCACGAAACTCACCGGCGGCGACGCCATTGGCATCAGTGCCGAAAGTGTGCTAAACATTTCCGCAACGAAAGCGTCACAGGTGCTTTTGTTCGATCTCAACTAAACAACCAAACCAAAAAAACAAAATAAAACTATGCCAACTGTATCTGTCATTTATTTCTCCGGCTCCGGCCACACCGCCAAACTCGCCGAAGCCGTCAATAAAGGCGCGGCGTCCGTCGCCGGTGTCACCACACATCTGATTTCCATCAGCGGCAAGGACATCGTCGAAGGCCGTTACAAAAACGACGAGGTGTTCGCCAAGCTCGACGCGAGTGACGCGATTATTTTCGGCAGCGCCACTTACATGGGCGGCCCGGCGGCGCAGTTCAAAGCCTTTGCCGATGCAACCGGCGGCAAGTGGTATACCAGCGCGTGGAAGGATAAAATTGCGGCAGGCTTCACCGTTTCGATGAGTCCGAGCGGCGATAAGTTGAGCACGTTGCATTATTTTTTCACGCTGGCGATGCAGCAGGGAATGATCTGGATCGGTCAACCCGAAATGCCGTTGCAACCGAACGGCGTCAATCGTCTCGGCAGCAACAGCGGCGTGATGGCACAGGCCGGACAGGAATCGCCCGATGTCGCGCCGAGCGAAGGCGACAAACTCACCGGCGAAATTCTGGGCAAACGCGTCGCGGAATACGCGGTAAAATTGAAAAAATAATTTTTCCAACTCCAAACAAAGTAAAAAATTAAAAATGAAAGTCGCCACCATCATAGCCCGTATATTATTAGGTCTCGTTTTCGTCGTGTTTGGTTCCAACGCGTTCCTGCATTTCATTCCGATGCCGCCGCCACCGGCGGGACTCGCGGGTGATTTCATGAAATCGCTTTTTATGAGCCAATATTTCTACGTCGTCGCCGTGACGCAAATTCTTGGCGGGCTGCTGGTGTTGAGCGGACGTTTCACTACGCTCGGACTTTTATTTCTTGGCCCGGTCATCGTGAACATCTTGAGCTTCCACATTTTCCTCAACCGGGAAGGCTTGCCGCTGGCCATCGTCGTCGCTGTGCTCGCGCTGTTTTTGCTCTGGCAGAAACGCAGCAACTTCGCCGGACTGTTGAAAGGCTGATCGGAGAAAAATCAAATCACCGCCGCTGGAATAAAAATCTGGCGGCGTTTTTTATTTTGCCATGGCATTGCCGGCAACAAAACCGGTCGTCCACGCCGCTTGAAAATTGAAACCGCCGGTGATGCCGTCAATGTCCAACAGTTCGCCCGCAAAAAAAAGTCCGGGGCAAAGCTTGCTCTCCATCGTCTGGAAATTTAATTCGCCCAGCTTCACGCCGCCGCACGTCACAAACTCGTCCTTGTTCAAACTTTTGCCTGTCACCGAAAATTCCGAACGCTGGATTTGCCTTGCCAACGCTTGCGACTGTGCGCGAGTGAGCGCGGCCCAACGGGCATCGCGCGCAATGCCCGCCGCCAAAACCAATTGCTCCCACAAACGCGCCGTCAGCGGAAACAGCGGGACATTCACGAGCAATTTTGCGCCTGCCGATTCGCGCCGCGCTTGAAACTGCGACACGATTTTTTCTTCATTTAATTCCGGCAGCCAGTTCACAAACAGCGGAAATTTATAATCCAACTTGTGCAAACTGCGCGCGCCCCACGCAGACATCTTCAAAATCGCCGGTCCGCTCAATCCCCAATGCGTCACCAGCAGCGGCCCGCGTTCGCGTAATTTCGCGAGCGGCACCGAAACTTCCGCATCCGCCGAAACGCCCGCGAGCAAACGCAGCCACGGCGTTTCGATTTGAAACGTGAAGAGCGACGGCACGGGCGCTTCAATGGTGTGGCCGAGTGAAGCCGCCAGTTGTCCCGCTGCCGCCGCGCGGCAACCGCCGGTTGCCAGCAACAGTTTGTCACCGGAAATTTTTTCGCCGCCGGACAAACAAAGTTCAAATTTGCCGCCGACATTTTTCGCGACGGATTCCACCGCGCAATTCAGCCGCAATTTCACACCAGCATTTTGCGCAGCATTTACAAGGCAATTGACGATTGTTTCCGATGAGTCGGTGACGGGAAACATCCGGCCGTCGGCCTCGGTTTTTAGTTTCACACCACGCGCGGCAAACCAGTCCACGGTGTCGCGCGCGGAAAATTTTTGGAATGGCGAAAGCAGTGCGCGTTCGCCGCGCGGGTAGCGTGTGGCAAATTCGCGCGGTTCGAAAAGCGAATGCGTGACGTTGCAACGACCGCCGCCGGAGATGCGGACTTTTTCCAAAAAACGCGCCGTTTTTTCCAGCAGCGTCACGTCCGCGCCATTTTCCGCCGCCACGATGGCAGCAAAAAATCCGGCTGCGCCGCCGCCGACCACGATGATTTGCCTCGAACTCACGCGCGGAGCATCGCAGAATCTTGCTGATGTCCGAAGAAAATTTACCAACGGCAGCGCCGACCCCGCACAAACGCCGCAAGCGTTACAGCGGAAAAAACCCGCGCCGCTTCGAGGAAAAATACAAGGAACACGGCAGCGACGCGGCGACGATTGCCAAAGTGGTCGCGGCGGGAAAAACGCCCGCCGGCACGCATCGGCCAATCATGGTCGAGGAAATTTTGCAGGTGCTTGCGCCGAAGCCGGGCGATATCGCAGTGGATGGCACGCTCGGTTACGGCGGTCACACGCAGGAAATCCTTGCAAAGATTTTGCCCGGCGGAAAATTGCTCGGGCTCGATCATGATCCCATTGAATTGCCGAAAACCGAAGCGCGTTTGCGTGCGCTGGGTTTTGACGAGAAAGTTTTTACCGCGCACCGCAGTAATTTTGCCGGCCTGCCGCAGATTTTGGCGGCACAGCAAATTGCCGGAGTGGATCTGATTCTCGCCGACCTCGGCGTTTCTTCGATGCAGATTGATGATCCGACGCGCGGTTTCTCGGTGAAATTTCCCGGTCCGCTTGATATGCGGATGAATCCCCAACGTGGCCAGCCGGTTTCGGCTTTGCTGGAAAAAATTCAGCCCGCTGCGCTCGCGCAATTGCTCATGCAAAATGCGGACGAACCCAAGGCGGTTCAACTCGGCGCGGCACTCGCGGGCAAAAAATTTACAACGACGCATGAACTTGCCGAGGCCATTCGCGCCTCGCTGCCGCTCGTGCCGAAGGAAGAACATCACTTGCACATCCGCCGCACGTTTCAGGCGTTGCGCATTGCGGTGAACGACGAGTTTTCCGCGCTGGAAAATTTTCTACGAAATTTGCCGACGTGCTTAAAGCCCAATGGCCGCGTGGCGATTCTGACGTTTCATTCCGGCGAGGACCGGCGGGTGAAGAAAGCTTTTATCGACGGACAGCGGGACGGAATTTATTCGGAGATCTCCGTGGAAATCATCCGCGCTTCGGCGGAAGAGCAAAGAGCCAATCCGCGTTCGGCCCCGGCAAAATTGCGCTGGGCGCGGCGGGCGAATGCTTGAACCGGAAGCAAGAAAACTGGAGCCAGTTGTCGGGCTTGCTCAAGCTTTCAACTCAAAAGCTCTTCGAAATCAGCAGGCTATCACATCGCTGATGGATTGACTATAAGGCTGTTACGTTTTAAGTCAAGGATAACTCCACCCGACTTTTTTTAACTCAATTTAACCCTTAACAAATGGGGTTTGCTGGCATTTCTGCTGGCACTTTTTTACGAGAATAATTTTGATGTCCACCCCGCCGTTTCTGAGTTCGTGACCTCAAAGCCGGGAATCAATACGCTACAAGGCTGAGGGGGAGGCGCTGGTGGAGGGCACCCGAAGGGCGAGCCATTCGGCGATCGCCGCGCCTCCAGCCTTGTCTCGCAGAGCAAAGGTAGTAGCGAACCCAAGAACCAGCGGCGCGATGAACAGGCTCGGGCTATTCATGAGATGAGTTTGGTGTTTTGGCCTGCGGATTGGAAATGTGATTGTCGCGAATTTCCATGTGGTTTGCTCCCGGAGACACAATGACCGTGTCTCCTTTGGCGTTAAAAACATTATCGGAGATGACGAGGTCGTGGCACTTCGCGTCGGCGCGTATCATGGTGTGTTTCACCACCGGCGTCGGCTTTAAATTGTGGGCGGTGGGTGACTGAAAGATGTTGTGCGCAATGATACCAACATTGCAGTCAACCAGCTCGATGTCGGTGTAGGGAAAGCCGTCGCTGTGGTCAAGACCATAGAGCAGATTGTTGGTCAGAAAAAAGAATTTTCGCCGGTGAAGCCGGATGCCGACATCGCGCGCGTTGGCATGACAAAAATCAATGACCATTTGCGGCTCAACGTCCGGGGTGCTGATGTCAAAGCCCACCCGCACGAGGTTAGCCGTGCAGCGATAAAAGGCGCCATCTTCTGGCCCCTCGGGCCCTGAATCCGAGATGACGCGGTAGCCGGTCTGCGCCGACCATGAATAACAATGCTGAAACGTCGGCGCGTAGCACAAATCCGCAACAAATCCGCAAGCGGCACTGAAGGTCGGCGAAGCGTCGGTTCGGTCCTTATAGAGCGCCGGATCCATCACGCCACTGAAGACGACATTAACAAAAATCGGACGCCACTGCGCGATAGCTTTGACGCCATAGTCAAAGTAGTTGCGGGTCGGCAGGCCCGCGCCGCGGATGTCCACGTTTTCCATGGTGAGCGAGCGAAAGTTCCGCGCACCGCGTGATTGCGAGGTTACTTCGACCGCCGTGCCCGCGCCTTCGCGGGCCGCCAAAAAGCTCAGGTCGCGCAGGCTGATCTGCGCCTTGCATTGCGGAACAGAGATGCGCAGCACGCCGTTGGTATTATCGCTGTAAAGATTGGAAACTCCCTGTCCGTCGCCGACAATGGCCAGGCCGCTGCCCGCAAAAGTGACCGAGACAACCTGGCGGAAATGGTAGTCGCCCGCCGGTATGCGGAGCTGACCTTTGCCAGCGCGGGCAATAACGTCGAGCGCTTTCTGGAACGCCGCGCTGGCATCGCCGCCGCCATTCGGCACCGCGCCATAGTCCGTCACGACGAATACCTTAGAATCAAAAGCTGTTACAGTGGGCTCGTCAGCACGAGCAACTCCGAGATCACCTCCAATGCAAAGGGCCAGCAGCAGTATGAGTGGCAGATGTTTCATGTTTTTCAGTTTGGCTTTTCTCTATTGGCAAACAGGTTTAAAAGTTTAATTGTTGCCAGACCAGGCTGGAGTCAATCAGTTCGAGAAATCGCGTAGCAAATCAGGGGGGCGGGTTGGGCACTGGGTAGCCGGCATCAGTTTGATCCTCCGATAACTGAAACATGTAGGGATATTTCTTTTGCGTGACAAATTCGGCGTGACCGTCGCAATACGCCACATTGTTTCCTGCCGCCCCGTGATTATCGCCGGCTTCCGGATAGTTGCTGTATTTGCGGGTGGGATCGGCACCCGTAGCATCCTTCACATCCTGATCACTGAAAATCATGGTGTTGATCGGGCCGGCCACGGTTCCTTTGGGAATTGGCCAAGTCGGATGGAGGTTTTGCTGAGCATACCTTGAAACCAGGTTGATCGTTTTCACGTTCTTCACATAGGTCCCCCCAATGCCATACATTCCGAACATGGCGTAGCTGTGCAGATTCGTAACGGCATCGCGACTGCGCGCATTGCTTGATAAAGATACCAGCCCCCCGCTGGCATTCTTATTTGTCGGGTCTATGTAATTGCGTGTGCTGGGACAGATAAACACATTAAGCGCGGGAATATAAGTGGTCAAATAGTTCAAATCAGCATTTTGTGCGTTTGCTGGGATGCTGATGGCGGTGTATCTGTGTGTGACAATCCCATCTTGGGTCGGTCCGCCTTCCGCGTCATCATCCGCAAACATGGTGGCACCCAGCCCCATCTGCTTGAGATTGCTCAAACACGAGATTCGCTGGGCCCTGGCCTTTGCCTTGGACAGGGCAGGCAGCAACATGGCGGCAAGAATCGCGATGATGGCGATGACCACCAGCAGTTCAATCAGGGTAAACGCTAATAGACCGTTGGCCCTGCGGATGGAAGAGCCTTTCTTCATAATCATAATCTTCATAATCTTCATAATCATTTCTGCAAGTAAAATTCTCCAGTCAAGCTGGGCGGTTAAGCGAACCCAAAACGCTCAACCGCCCTCCACCCAACCACGTTACCCTGTCCAATCCGGCCAGAACCATTACGGCAGGGTCAAGCGGTAAAACACATTCGTCAGTGCCGGATCCATCGTTATGATCAGGTTCGTCACGGATTGCGAACCCGGGATGGTATGCCAGTCATTTGCGCTTGCCAAACCCACCGAGTTGGACTGGGCTGACCAGCCCACATACGCTCCCGGCCAAGTAAGGGTCAAGACGCCGCCGCTCACGCTCGGGGTGATGCTCGTGGGAGTGGGAGTTCCACTGACCGAAAGCGTCCCGGTGGTGGGCGTCCAAACCCAGTGCAAGCCCGGAACCAAAGGGGGCAGGTTCGTGGCGGAGAAGTTGCCTGGGTTGTAAGTCGTCGCGCTAAACAACTGATAACTTTCGCCGCCTGCGAAAGTGCCACCGAGGTTGGTCACCGTCAACGTGCCGCCGTAGGTGACAGTGGCGAGGCCCATGACCGCGTCGTTGGTGCTGTTGGCCTTGTTGAGTTCCATTACCGTCTTGCTGCCGGCGGCAAGCGTGAGGTTGTTGTTGATGGTGAGCGTGCCAATGGAATCGCCCGGTGACAAGGTGGCGGACGCTGCAATGATGACCGGACTGGCGAGGGAACCGATGCCGCCCAGGCCGCCAGCATTCACTGTGGTGGTTCCAGTGTAGGTGTTTGCACCATCCAAAACCAGCAGTCCCAAGCCGTTCTTGGTCAATCCGCCCGAGGTGTTGGCGGTGATCGTCGCGGCTCCGGTGGTGGCGGCGGTCGTCGCCGCGCCTCCCACGAATGTAGCCGTGGCAGTGGTGTAATCATTGCCCGGATTGGTGATGCGGATGCCGGACACTTGGAGCGTCCCGTTTCCAGTGCCGTCATCCACCATGTCCGCGATCGCCGTGGCTCCGATGCCATCGCCCGTGATGGAAACGTAAGGCGCCCCAATGTAGCCAGAGCCGGACGTCGCCACCGCAATACCAGTGACGCCACTGCCGGAAGGAGCGAGCAGGCTTGCCGCATTAGTGATGTCGAAGCCCGCCGTGTTAATCACCGCGCCACCCGCATATGTGCCAAAGGGGCCGTTAACATAGACCTGCAACGCCGCCGGCAGAAAGACGTTCGGGTTGCTCCCACCCACTTCAAGGTTGCCACCGTTGAAGTTCAGACGCTTTGTGGCGCTGGAAGCCGCTACAAAACCATTGTTTTTCAACAGACCGGCATTCAGGTTGAGTAAGGCTACCGTGTTGGCGGTGGTGGAGTTGTAATTAATAGTCTGGCCAGTGTTGTCAAGTGTGCCGCCCGTCAGATTGAGTTCGCCGCGGCCGTTGCCATTGACAATAATAATGGGAAGGTTGGCCGCATTGTGATTGAGCGTGGCTCCGGGACCGATGGTCAACACGCCGGTGGCGGCCCGGCCTACCATTACATAATTGGTGCCAATATTCAGGGTGCCGCCGGAGAGCGTAGCCACGGCGGTTCCCCCCGCTAATGTCCCCAGTTGAAAATCAACCGCTGCAACCGTGCCGCCAGACATTTTCAAAGCCGCGTAGCCCCCACGGCCGAACGCGAAGGGAATGGCCGAGGATATAGCGTCACCGGTTTTGAAACTGCCGCCACTGACATTCAGCGCGCCGCTGCCGGTGGCGTTCCCGCCAGCCGAGAAGTTGGTGGCGTTAACCGCGGCTCCGGGATTGATATTGATCACGCCCCTGGAGGATGCCGTGCTGCCGACCAGCCAGGATCCCGCCCCGGTGTCCACCCCACCGCTCACCGTCAGCGCGCCACCACTAACGTTGAGCGCACCCGCGGTATTTGTGAGCGAACCACTGATGACCAGCGTGCCGTTACTGACGGTGGTGCTGCCGCCGTAGGTGTTCGCGCCGCTCAAGGTGTTCGTGCCCGTGGTGGTCTTGGTCAACGGAGCGCTGGCGCCGGCCAACCCCGCGTTCACGGTGCCGCTTTGGACGTCGTAGGAGGAGCAGGTCAGCGCGCCGTTAATCGTGCCGCCCAACATCGTGAGCGGGCCCGAGAAGGTGTTCGCGGCGGAAAGGGTGAGCTGGCTGGAGCCGCTCTTGGTCAAGCCGCCCGTGCATGCAATCGCCGAGCCGGTAAGAATATAATCCTTCGCGGAATTACTGACGGTCACACTGCCGGGGGTATGGCTTGCGGTCAGGGTGACGGTGATCGGGCCGCTGCCGCTGCCGTTGTCATCGAAAACCACCGGGTTACTCTCCACATAATTTACCGCACTGCCACCGCCCGCCGGCTGCCAGTTTGGAGTCGTCGTGTTCCAGTTCCCAGAACCCACAGCCCACTGCACGGGCGACGGCAGGGCGGTGAAAACCAGCTTCAACTGTTGCGCGCTCGTGTCATTCGTCAAAGCGACCGTATAGCCGGCCACGCTGGGCAGGGTGCCGGCGGAAATGCTGCCAGCACCGGCAGGCGAACCATAAGAAAGCAGGACGACGGTCGCACCCGTCAGGCTTGCGCCACCGGTGACATTGACGGTGGTCGAACCGTTCAATGTCAGCGCACCGGCGTCTGTAACAACTGTGGCCGTAGGATCATTGGCTCCGAGAGTAATATTTAGGGTGCTGGGACCGGCAGAAGAACCCAGTGTGAGACTGCTCATGTTCAAGGTCTGGCCTGCGGCGGCAATCGAGACGGCTAGAGTGGCGTTGTCAGAAACGGCATAGCTGCCTGCACCGCTGCTTCTCGTGGTGGTGTTCAGGGTGCCGGCGCCAATCGTCGTCGCGCCGCTATAGGTGTTCGCGTTGGTGAGGGTCAAAATGCCTGCGTCGATTTTGGTGATGGCACCGCCACCGCCAGTGCTGCCAATCGCGGTGTTGATAGTCGTGGCACCTGCACCGCCGATTGTCAGTGTGTATCCAGCCAAATCGACTGAGCCGGGGCTGGTGCTAGAGTTCAATAAGAATGTCTTGGCTGAAGCATTGTTTATCCAACTTTGCGAAGCTCCAAGAGCAACCGCCAACGGCCTGGTGCTGCCGTTGGCGAAAGTCACACTGCCCGCGCCCGATGCAATGGTGATCCCGCCGCTGCCGTTCGTGATAAATTTCACGGACGTAGCCTGAATTATCGTTGTGCCCGTGTTGCTGAAGGTGATACCCGCTATGGCTGTGTTGCCACCCAAAAGAACAGTCTCGGCGCCATTGACGCTGGATTGGTTGAAGACCACGGAGTCGGTTGACAACGGGCTGGTGATTAACGTGCCGCCCGAGGCGGGATTATCCGACCAGCCTGCATAGGTGCCCCATGTTTGTTGAGTCGTCGTGCTCCAATAATAGGTCGCGGCAAATGCCGAAGGCGAGCCGATGAGAGCGGCAAAGGTGATGAGTTGAAGACTGGCGAGCCAGCGAGTGGCATGGGATTTTGTGCTCATAGTTTTCGGTTGGTGTAGTTTGGTGGGTTGTCCATTAAATGTATCACATCGGAATGATATTTCTGGTCGTTTAGTTTGAATGCTTCGTGACAAATATGATCGAAACGGGCCGTGCGCGCCATAGCATGGATATGCTCTTTTTGCATTTTTGCTTCCGGGCACGATCAGCACTCTTTCTACTGATGAACATTGACCCGGTAGTAGGCGGCGGGGCCGTCCGGACCCGGATTGGTATAGAGGTTCTCGGGCGGGGTGGCGGGCAGGTTGGTGGCGCCTGGGAGGCTGGCGAAAGGCGTCAGCAGATTGGTGGTCCGGTAAAGGTCGTAAAACCGGTTCGAAATGCTCGGCCAGCGAACAATCGCGCCACCTTGCGGTGTCGTCCCGGCGCTGGCAATCCAGAAACTGGAGGCGGCATTGGTCGGGTTGGTGCCGGCGATATATTCCTGCCAGGTCGGCATCCCGTCTCCGTCCGGATCCGCCAGAGCATCCGCGTTGAAGTTGGTCAGGCCGTATTGGGCCAACCACCACAGCGGGGTGCCGGTGTTGGTGGTCACGCTGGCCGTCACAATCAGGCTGACCATTCCGGTCGAGTAAAGACTGCCGTCACTGGCCGTGAATGTGAAAACATCCGGACCGTAGTAATATGTGGCTGGCAGATAGATCACCGCGCCGCTGTTCGGATCAAGCCCGCTCAATGTTCCGTGAGCTGGATTCGCCAGAATTGAATATGTCAGGTTCGTGTTGTCCACATCGGTGGCGGTCAACACGAGGTTCGTAGCCACATCGCCCGCGACCGTAAGGCTCTGATCGTTCGCCACGGGCGCATGGTTGGCGGCGATTACATTGACATTCATGGTCGCCTCGGCCCACAGCCCCGCCGCGTCGGTGACGCGCACGACGAAGGCGTTGACCCCGGCATTGGTGTGCTGCGGCGTGCCCGACAGCGCGCCGGTGGCAGCCACCGCCAACCACGCCGGGCCGGAGGTCTTGGAGAACGTCATCGTGTCGCCCACGTCAATGTCCGAGGCGTCAGCCGCAATCGAGTCGCTGTAGGCGGCACCTTCGTTCGCGTCGGCCTTGGCGAACGGGTCGGCGTTCCAGATCGGCGCGTTGTTGACATTGATGACGTAAATGTTCAGCGTCGCATCGGCGGCCGCGCCATAGGTGTCCGTCACCCGCACCACGAATGTGTTGGTGCCGACGTCGCTGTTGGCCGGGGTGCCTGAAAGAACGCCATTGGTGGCCACCGTCAGCCACTCGGATCCGGAGACCTTCGTGAACTTCAATGTGTCGCCGGGGTCTGAATCGGTGGCGTCGGATGCGATCGAGCCGGCGTAGGCGGCGGCTTCGGTGGCGTTGGTCTTGGCAAACGGGCTGGCGTTCCACGCGGGCGCATGGTTGGGCCGCAGGTAGCCAACCACAAATACGGGCCGGTTGGTCTGTGTCGTCGCATCGCCCGGCCAAAAGCCCATGTAGTCCACGCTGGCGTTGGTGGTGGTGGCCGGCGTCAAATAAACGCGCAACTGCGTCCTGTCTGTTCCTATTCGGGCAACATATTGAAGACTGTTTTTATTGAGCGTGCCCACCGACCAGTCGCCGTTGTTTGCCGGAGCGCTCATCGTGACCACGTTGGTAGCGTCGGCGGCAGCCTCGAAGTCGCCCGCTTGCAGCGCCGTGCTGCCGCTGAAGCCGCTGCCGCCCTTGATGTCCACATAGGCCACCGCGCCGCCCCAAGTGAAAGGATTCGTGCCCACGACGGTGGAACGGTTGAGCTTCAAGGTCGCATTGGTAACCGTCGCGTCTCCGGGCAGCAACGTCGTGTCAAAGGACACGAAGGATCGGAACTGGGCGTTGGCGGCGGTATCGCCCAACCGCAGGCCACCGGGGCCGGTAGTTGTCGTCTGGGTCGCGCCCCCGACGCCTGAACCTTGCGCGGATTCCGTAACCGTGCCGTCTTCGTTGGAGATGGACTCGAAGGTCATGCTGCCGGGCCACACCAGAAGCCCTGGCGGCTGCGCCGTGACCGTGATGGTCATGGTCGCATCGGCCCCGTGCAGGCCACCGTTGTCCATGACGCGCACGGTGAATACATTCGTGCCATTCGTGCCGATGTCGTTGGTGCCCGGAATGCCCGACAGCGTGCCGTCAAAATGCACCGTCAGCCACGCCGGGCCGCCGGTCTTGCAGAACGACAGCACGTCACCGTCAGGATCGCTCGCGGTGTTCGTGAGCGAACCGGAATAGGCATAACTGACTGTCGCATTCGCTTTCGTAAACGAGTTGGTGTTGAAGGCTGGACCGGTCACGTCGTTGTTGCCCGTGATGACAATGTCGTAGGAACTGGCATCCGCCGTGACCGCATTGGTCGCCGCGCCCGACAGGGTGTTTTGGCCGATGATGACGTCATGGCAGATGTCGGAGTGGGTTACGCCCCCATACGTGTAGCTGGCGCTGGGAGCGAGCGAGACGTTTGTGCGCCCGCCGGCCAGCGGGCCGATAAACGTGTTGCGCACGACAGTGCCATACGGACATCCCTGCAAATCAATGTCCTTGAGCGCATTCGTGGGCGAAAGCTGCCGGAATGTGTTCTCCGCCAGAAAGTAGATGTCCCGGTTGATCAACTGAATCCCAGTGTCGCGCGCGGTGAGGTCGCAGTTGCGAACTTCAACCGACGCCCGGGTGTTGATTCCAACGCTGAAGACAAAGCCGGTTTTGATGTGGTCGGCATGCACGTTCATGCACGTGCCGCCTTCGGTGCTTACGTCCTGGGACATCACCACCGAGACCGCCGTATCGGCCCCAGAGATCACGGTGTTGCGGACGACGGCGTTGTAGGAACCGTCAAAGTTGATGGCTTTTTGCATGCGGAAGTTGATGGAGCTGTCGCTCATGTCGGCGTCGGTCACGGGCGAACTGATCGTGCAGCCATCCACCAGCGAACGGTTCCCGGCGAACAGATTGAGTCCGTTGTTGAAGTAGCAGTTCGGCGCGTTCGTGACATCCACATTGAACACCTGGGTCATGCGCTCGGCGGGGGTCCCGCCCGTCGGCGAGGTGGCCTCGTAGGCGGTGCCGGCACCGGCGATGTTGGCCTTTAGGGTGAGGTCGCGCAGGGTGATGTGTTCCGCGCGGCCGGTGTTGGTGATCTGCAAGACGCCGAGCGGGTTGTTGCAGCGCAACACGACGCCGGTCTTGGATTGGCCCTGGATCGCCAAATCCCAGGCCCGGTTCGCATAGACGGAGACCCGCGAATTAAAATCGTAGGTGCCATTGGGGATATACAGGTAGCCGCCCTTGGGATTGGAGGCAAACAAGGCGTTCAACGCCGCCTGAAACGCAGCACTGTCATCCTTGCCGTCGGTGCCGTTCGCCCCGTAATTCGCGACGCTGATGTGGATCATCGCGGGGCAAAGATTCGCCACGAAGAGAACCAGGAGACCCGCCAGAAGCCTCTTCCTAGGCCACCAGCATCGGTTGTTTCGGAAAAATTTATTCATGATAACACCCAATATTTTCAGACGAGTTACGCCAGGGAATGATCATGGATCCTTGGTGTCGTCCTCGCACCCCACCATGATGACGCCATGGACAGTTGGATCCTGCGCCAGAACTGTGCCGCGCGTGCGGAACACACAGTTCTCGATATAGACATCATGCGTGTTTCCTCTCAGTGAAATCATGGTGCGCGGAATGTCAGACGGCGGATTATAAATGGTGCCTTTGATGTTCACGTTCGCGCAATCCGTGAAGACTTGATCAAGGAACTGACCAATCAGCGTGTTGCCATTACCTGGCCCATAGCACATGTGCTCGAGGATTTCGACCTGGCCGAACCCGGAAATATCCAACCCCTGCTGGTAAGCGCCGGAATGGAAGTGGCGCATGGTCAAGGTGGCGTTGGTGTTGGCGGCAGCCAGACTATAGCCCAACCCCACGTCGGAGGTGTAAGAGCGGTAAAAATTCGCCGTTCCCCGCATACCCGTGAGATGGTAGCCGATAGCGTGGTGTTTTGCATACGTCTGCTCGAAGGTGGGCGAATCAACGTTGGCGATGTGATACCCCTCCATGTTGTAGCCAACCTGTATGCTGGCGGCGGCGATGACGTTGTAGAACACCGGCGACTTCAGGTTGGACGCGTCAACTGTAGTTGTGAAATACTGCACTTGGTCGGTCGCGGGCAGAATATTCACATCGTCCATCCGGAGACTGCAGATCGCGTTCGTGGACAGGGAGGGATTGTAGTCCGCGATGGCCGTCCCGCCCAACTGATCCGCCTCGATGGTGAAATCTCTCAGCGTCAATTGATTTCCATTGTTTGAGTTGGTGAACAAAAACACGCCGCTGGTGTTATTCGAGTCACAGTGGAGAACACTGACGTTGGCGCCGTCGCCGGCAATCGTGACGTTCGCTGCGTGGAGGTCAACGACGACCTTGTTGGTGAAATCGTAGTTGCCGCACGGAACGCTCAACGTGCCGCCACCGGCGACGACGATGGCGTTCAACGCGTTTCTGAAGGCGGTGCTGTCATCACGGCCATCCTCGGCCACGGCGTTGTAAGGAGAACTGGTGACCGTAATGTCCAGCGCGAACGCCGAACCAGCACTCAAAAAGCACGCTGCGGCCCCGCCAGCCCACCAGCGCACTATTCTTCCGAGGTTATTCATTATTCGTTTGATGATGCAATGGTAACTCCAACCACCGTAATGGAGAAAAACGCATCACGCTAGAGCATGTATATGCTCTTTTGCCGTTTTACCGTGCGTCCGGAAACGCAGGTGGCAGCGATCTGACGAGCCGGTCCTGCCTGGAATAACCCGGCGATCCTCACGCACGACTTCCCCTCCGGATCTCGGTCAATCCCTTCCTTGATTACGGCGTTGGCCCAGAACCACAACCCAAATGCCATTTGCCGATCGCCGCCGTGCGATAGCCGTGCTGCTTCGCCAGAGTTATGATCGTCATCAGGTCTGACGTAATCAGCAGCTCATCCCACATCCCGATGATGCGCGTCTGTAGCCGCGTGCGCCAATGATATAACGCCCCGTGAGCAGCGCATAGCGCGACGGCGAGCACACGCCTGACGACGAATGCTCATCCGTGAACCGCATGCCCTGCGCCGCGAGCGCGTCGAGGTTCGGCGTGCTGATTTCCGAGCCGTAGCAGCCGAGGTCGGCAAAACCCATGTCGTCCACGAGAATGACGACGATGTTGGTCTTCGCCTTGTCGGCGGCGATAGTCTGGCCAGTGAGGACGGCAAGCGCCGCGAAGATGGCAAGTATCCGCTTCACAATTGATTTGTTCTGGTGGGCTAATCTTGCTGCGGATTTTTCGGTGGAACGGTTCTGGCCGCTTCGCGCACACCCCGGCCTTGACGCTGGGTCAACGCGTCGCCTAATTCCATGCGCGCTTTTTCGGCCTCGGCTTCGAGCAGTTTGACGATGTCGGAATGCGCCGCAATGACGTTGGTCTTTTCGCTCACGTCCTTGACCAGGTCGTAAAGTTCGTTCTGCTCGATCTTGATGGAGATCTGATTGGCGGGAATGCCGTCGTGTCCGGGCGGTTTGCCGCCGAGCGAGCCATAAGCGTGGGGCAACTGCAATTTCCAGCGGCCGTCGCTGGTGGTCACGGCCTGCAACTGTCCGCGTTCGTAGTAAAACCAGTAGGCGGAATGCGGATTCTTCGCGCCCGGCTGGCCGGAAATTATCGGCCAGACATCCAGGCCGTCAATTGGATGTTCTGGCAACTTGGCGTCAATGAGCTTGGCGATGGTCGGAAACAAATCAATCGTCATGATCATGTCGTCACATTGTTTCCCGGCGGGAATTTTTCCGGACCAGCGCATCAGGCAGGGCGTGCGCGTGCCGCCTTCCCAAGCCGTGCCTTTGCCTTCGCGCAGCGGGTCGGCGCAACCGCCGTGGTTGCCGAAACGCAGCCACGGGCCGTTGTCCGAGGTGTAGATGACCCATGTGTTTTCTTCCAAACCATTTTTCTTGAGCGCGGCGAGAATTTGCCCGACTGACCAATCCACTTCCTCAATCACATCGCCGTAAAGTCCGCGCGCGGTCTTGCCCTTGAACTTGTCGCTGACGTGCAGCGGCACATGCGGCATGTTGTGCGCGACATAAAGAAAAAACGGATGATCCTTGTTCTTCTCGATAAATTTTACCGCGTGCTCGGTATACCAGGTGGTGAGTTGCGTCTGGTCGGCGTGCGTCACGGCGGAAATGACTACCTTTTCGTTTTCATACATCGGCAACGGCGGGTGCTTGCTCGGCTGACCGGTGGGGGTTTCCGGCCACATGTCGTTGGAATACGGCAGGCCAAACCATTCGTCGAAACCGTGGCGCGTCGGCAAAAACGGTGCATCGCTGCCGAGATGCCACTTGCCGTAAATGGCCGTGGCGTAGCCGCGCTGCTTCACCAACTGGGCGAGAGTCATCTCGGAATCGCTGATACCCGTGCCGGACTTCGAGTTGAGCGCGCCGTGGATGCCGATGCGGTTGGGATAGCAGCCCGTCAACAACGCCGCCCGCGAGGCCGAGCAGACGGCCTGTGCGACATGGAAGTTGGAAAACTTCCGTCCCTCCTGCGCGAGCCGATCCAGATTCGGCGTCACAAATCCCTTCGCCCCAAAACAGCCGACATCGGCATAACCTTGGTCGTCGGTCAGAATGATAATGATGTTGGGCTTTTTGGCAGGCGTGGCGGCAAAAGTTGCGTCGCCGAGAACAGCAATGCCATAGAAGATAGAGACGATGTATTTCATGGTTTGCTGTTCCCATTCTGTCCAACATACATGGGCATGACAATAAATTCCTTGTCGCGGTGCGGCAATTCATCCCAATGCAACTGTTTGGTTTCCTTGCCCTGCTTTTTGACACCGCAGACAATCGGTCTGGCTTCCTGCGTGAGCGTGTGATCCTCCCGCATCATGTCGTCAATAGCGCGGATCAAAACCGTGGTGCAATCGCGCTTGCCGGTGGGGTCGGCGAAATACGGCGCTTTCGTCACGTCAATGATCCCCTTCACCTCCGGCGGAAAAACGAACTCCTCGGCCTTGGTGTTGATGATGGCATCGGCGGCGGACACGGCAAACATCGCCGATGCGGGTGCGCCCACAGCCAAGCCTGTCGGGAGAATCCGCGCAACAATCGTCAATTTATTTTTCGTCGCAAAAATGATCAATGTTCCTATTCGCTCTTCTCGTTTATCGGTTTACCATTGCCTTTGGCTGGAGCTGGATACGGCTTCACATGGGCGCGAACCGCCCAAGCATCCCATTTATCGGCAAGTTCCTTGGCGCGCGCCGGTTCTTGTGCGGCGAGATCGTGGAGTTCGGTGCGGTCGGTTTTTAGATTGTAAAGCTCCCACGCGCCGTTTCGTCCAAGCCGGACGAGTTTCCAATCGCCCACGCGCACGGCGGCGTTGCCGAAGTGTTCCCAATAAATGCCGTCGCGCTCGATGGATTGGTTTCCGAATGCCGGCACGAGGCTTTTGCCTTCCATCGGCAGGATGGGTTTGCCTTTGAACTCGGCGGGATATTTTGCGCCCGCCACCTCTACGCAGGTGCTCATGATGTCAATGACATGTCCCAACTGCGACCGCAGTTCGCCTTTGGCCGCGATGCCCGCCGGCCAATGCGCGATGAGCGGCGTGGCAATGCCACCTTCGTGGTTGAAATGCTTGTAGCGGCGGAAGGGCGTGTTCTCTAGGTTGGCCCACGACTCGCCGCAATAGACACGGGAATCGCCACTGCCGGCCGGTTTGCCCAGCAACTTTCCATCCGGTCCGCTCTCGGCGTTGCCGCCATTGTCGCTCATGAAAAGAATGAGCGTGTTGTCGAACACGCCGCGCTGGCGCAAGTCCGCCACGAGCCGCCCCACAGCCTGATCCATGTGATCCACGCAGGCGGCGTAAATGGACATGATCTGGTCAAACCGATCCTGTTCGGCGGGCGTAAGCTTGTCCCATGCTTTGATCACATCCGAGCGCGGTGAAAGCGCCCACGCCTGGTCCACGATGCCGAGCTGAATTTCCTTGGCGTGGCGTTGCTCGCGGAGTTTGTCCCAACCGATCTTGTATTTGCCGCGATACTTGGCGATGTCCTCCGGCAGCGCTTGCAGGGGGAAATGCGGTGCATTGTAGGCGAGGTAGAGGAAGAACGGTTTATTGGTCGGGGTGTCGTTGATGAACTTGATGGCGTTGTCTGTGAAGGCGTCCGTCGTGTAAAAATGTTCGCCGGGAACGGGCAGCCAATCGTTGCCGGACGCGAGGCCTTCGGGATGAAAATAGTTTGCCGCGCCGGGGATGAATCCGAAGTAACGCTCGAATCCGCGCTGCAATGGCCAGTTGAACTTCTGTTCCGGCGTCGTGTCCGCCTTCGTATATTTGGTGACATGCCATTTTCCCGCCGCATAGGTCGAGTAACCTGCCGCCCGCAGCACTTCGGGAATCGTCACGCACCGGTCGTTCAAATCGCCGCGATAGCCGTCCTCACCGCCATCCTGTATCATGCCCCCCATCCCGGCCTGATGCGAATAGAGTCCCGTGAGCAGCGACGCCCGGGTGGGACAGCACCGCGAGGTATTGTAGAATTGAGTGAAGCGGACGCCGTTGGCCGCAAGCGTGTCGAGGTTCGGCGTGCTGATTTCCGAACCGTAGCAGCCTATGTCTGAAAAACCCATGTCATCCACGAGGATGACAACGATGTTGGGCTTTTTTGACGGAGCATCAGCGGCGTGGAGCGCGACCGGTGGAGACAGAAGCAGGAGAGCCAGGAGGAGATGTTTCATAAAGATTAAATGGTTCGGATAATCCGGCGGCGAATTGTCTGTGTTATTCATCAGTCGCAGGCGCAGATGCGGCGGGCGGCGCTTTGTCTTTCTTTTCCTGGTTGGGCTTGACCCTTCTTCCCTCGGCCGGTTGGGTTGCTTTGACCTCGTCTATCGTCAAACGCTTCTCACCGACGCTGACCGCCCAATCGTGGAGCAGCGCGCGGTGATGTTCGATTTCAGTTTTGAGCGTAACGTCAGTAATCAGGTTCGTCATCTCGTAAGGATCGCTCCGCAAATCAAAAAACGCCTCCTCGTCCGAGCCGGTCAGGA
>JBAXIY010000019.1:0-27069 GCA_037138135.1 Verrucomicrobiia bacterium | reverse complement strand
TGACTCGAAATCAGAAGTAGTCGCAAGGCTACCGGAGGTTCGAATCCTCTCCCTTCCGCCAATTTATTACAAAGCTTACCGCACTGCTATCGCACGCTAAAAAATTCACAATCAAGACGACAGCTCTTTGGGACTTAAAATTTAGAAAAGTCCGGCAGGTCGCTTCGGTTCACCACACACGGATCATGCAGCAAGGCGCTGACATTTTGGTTGGTGGTCAAACCCCAGTTGACGCTCCACACTTGGAAAAATGTAGCTTCGGGAAAATGTTTTTTCACGCCGTCCATGAACCGGAGATAATTGTAATCGCCGGGCGGATGAAAAGGTCCGTGCGGCCCAAATTCGGTGAACCCAAACGGCTTGGGCAGGCGCAATAATTCCGGGACGCCTTGAATGTGCTGCGCGTCCACGAAGTCGGTGTAGGCATCCACGCCCACCAAGTCTACATAGTTGTCGCCCGGATAATAAGCGGCGGTGCGTCCGCCGGTGTTGGCGGCGTAAACCCAGAGCAAATTATTTAATTTTTTCTGAACTGTGAAGTAGTCGAACATCTGTCGCCAGAGTTGAATAAAAACCTCCGGCTTTTTTGCGCCCCACCAAAACCAGCCGCCATTCATTTCGTGGAATGGTCTCCACAAGACCACGACGCCGGCATCGCGGAGTTGTTGCAGGCCAGCGGCGATGTCGTCGAGCTCGTGTAGCCACACGGCGTGAGCGGGCGACGACGGATCGAGTAGCGGCGTGATGTCCACGTTTTTGTCGCGCAGTCCACTGAACGCGAGATTCGTCCGGAGCGGATTGAAGAAATGGACGTTGATGGTGACGAGTCCGCCGTGCCCCCAATGGTTGAGCGCCGCGGCGTTCGGTGCGGCGGCGGCGATGCTGCCATCGTGCCAGTCGGCATAATCCACCCCAAGAATCGACGGATAACAACCGGTTCGCTGCTGAATGAGATTGAAAATCTTGGTGCTGTTGCCAGCGTTTGTTCCAAAGTCAGTGAACTGGCCGGATAATAATTTTTTGTCCGCACGATTTGGCAAACTTTGGATGTATTTTAAAACTGCTTGAGCGGCGGGACTGGCATTGGTATTGGCGGGCGGCTGAGTGGGACTTCCAATCGCGCTCAAACTAGCGGCGACTAAAAACAGCAGCAGGAAAAATTTCATTTTCAGAAATCAAACAGTCCCGGCAATTGTGTCGGCAACTGTTCCCAATCCATGCTGCCGCTATCCACCGGTTGCACCAGCACCAAAACTGGATCCGGTCCGGACGCGCCGAAGGTCAGTCGCCGCAACGCCGTCTGCCACCAGCACCGCGAAACTTGCGAGTAACGGACGCGGCCATCCGAAAACCAAAATACCGCTTCGCGCGTCTCGTTGCCTTTTTGCAAGGTCATGATTTTTCCGGCGCCACCGGGCAGCGCCAGCGGTCGTCCGCCACTGATGGTCCAGCCGGCACCACGAAAACAATACGCTGGATCGTGCACGGCGTGGCGATTTTTTGCGCCGTCAATGATGACGACCACAAAATTCTGACGGTTCGCGCGATAAACGCGTTTGATAACTTGTGCCGCGCCGTAAATCGATTTTTCCGTTTCGGTCAGCGGCATTTCGCGGCTGGAAAAACCTAGTCCGGCGGTGGGAAAATTCGCAATCCGGTTTTGCGCATCCGGCAACGGCACGAGGTCCCACGCCAGCGCGAGCAGTCCAGCCAGCAGCAGACCGGCGAAGAGAATTTTTTGCGCGCGTGAATTCATTTCTCGTTTTGCATTTTTATTTTTGGCCAAAGGCAAATAGTTCCCGCCAGCGCCAGCGCCAGTCGCAGCGCTAAAACCACGCCGCCCGGAAAGTTTGCCAGCCACCAACCGAGCACCGGCATCCATGCGACGGCAGCAGCCAGCCACAACAGCGAACGCCAGGAAATTCTGGACCACGCGGCGAACGCGAGCGCCAGCGCGATGTGTCCGAAGAAATGCAATTCCGTCAGTTCGCCGAGCGTGCCGCTGATGATGGCCGCGCCCATCATGAATGGACTGGCCGAAATTTTTTCACCGCGCAACATTTGGATTACCAGCGGCATTACCCAGACGAGCAAGGCCAGCCAGGCAAAACGGTCGTGCGGGGAGTGTTGCCAAGCGTTGAGCAGATCGTGCGATTGCCACGCGGCGAAAGCCAAAATCGCCAGTTCTACCAATGGAAATTGCTTGGCGGATTTCACGGCTGCGCCTCCAATTTTTTCTGTCCGCGTCCCAGCAAGGCAAACGCTACGCCGCACAAGGCAAACATCACTATCAACACCAGCCAGCCGCCCCATTCATGGAACCAGCCGCGCGCGGCGTCGGCACCGAACGTCAGCGCCACCGTGCTCAACATGACTACGCGCAAGGTGTTCGCCAGCCACGCGGCCAAAGGCAACACCAACAGCGCTGGCCAATACCAGCGCGTGCGCCCTAATTGCACGAACGCCATCAAACTGCCGGCGACGAGCATTGCCTGCAACGCGTTCAATCCCGCGCAGGCGGCGGTGACGGCTACGGGAAAATTTTGCACGACGATTTGTGTTCCGTCGCGTGTCACCGCGAGGCCGAGCGCCTGAAAAAAATGTTCTGCCGACCACGCCGCCGACAACCGGAACCACCAACCAAGCGAAGGCAAATCCAGCGCGAGCCACGGAAAGGCAAGCAGCAGAAAAACCAATAGACGACGCAGTTTGTTTGATTGCGCGGGAGAAATTTTCCCTGACAACCACGACCACAATGCCATCGTCCACGCCAGTGCGAGCAGCAACGCTACGTCGAGGGCGAGTCCAAAAATAAAAACCACCAAGGCCGAAATCAGTAATTTGAAATTGATGCCATCCGCATTTTTTTGCCAGCTACGCCACGGTTCACCGAGCCAGAGAAAAACGGCGGGCGCGGCGAGCAACGGCAACACTTCGTCGGATGACGTGAGCCACGTCCGATCGCGCAGCCAGATGAATGCGGCGATGGCCAGCAAACCTCCGAGCCAAAGTTGATCGCGCCATTTCATTGAGCAGAAATCTTTTTATCAATCACCGCGAGGTTGGCGCGGAACTGTAAATCCTCCGGCGCGACTTGCACCAATTCGCTGGTCAGTCGACGCGCTTCGGTCCAGTTGTGCTGGTCAAACGCCTGTTTTGCGAGAAATGCGCGCGCCGGAATCGAACGGTCGGCGATGGTTTTATAAATGCGTTCCGCTTCGACGGTCTGCCCGGTGCGCACGGCGATGTTAGCCAGCAGTTCGCTGCCGAGAATATCGGTGGACAATGGCGCGCTCTGCAAAACCCATTGGCGCGCGGCGGCAAATTTTTTGGCATCCACGTTCGCGAGCGCAAGTAAGTAACTGGCGCGAAAACCTACCGGCGAATTTTCCGGTGCGAGCCTCGTGAGTTCGTTCAGGCCGGTTGCCGCGTTGCCGGAAGCTATTTTGATTTCCGCCGCCAGCAGCCGCAACGTCGGCGTGGCATTTTGTTTCGCCAGAAATTCCAGAGCGGTCGCGTCGCTGCGATTCATCCGCAACGTTTGCGCGAGGCCGTAGGCAAACCATGCGGGTTCATTGGAACAATCCTTGTCTGAACTACCCAAACGCAATGCGGCTTCACGCCAACCGGCGGCCATGAACGCGGCCGCAAACGCGTCCGGTCCGCGCAAGAGCGCATCGAGGTCGGCGGGAATCGCGGCGTGACCGGTGGTGCGTTCCTGCGCCGCGAGCGCATCCAGTTGGGCAAAAAGTTGATGACGGTCGGCGCTGGTTTCGGTGACCGTTGAAATTTCCGGCGCATTCAACGAGTGCTTCTGGCGATAATGCAAGATGCGGGCGAGCGCCACTTCGAGATCCGGCTGCCACGAGCGGGCGCGAAACGGATTGAAGCGCAGCAGGCTGGCGGCTTCGGTTTCGTGTTTTTGCTGGAGCGCGTCAGCGAGTCGCAACCAGAAAATTTCCTGCCGTTGTTGTGCAAGTTGCTGCGCTGCGGGTAAATTATTGAAAGAGTTGGTGTCGAAAAATTCAGCGGCATCCAATCCGGCAATCCATTTCGCGAGCGGCTGCAATTCGCCATCAGGAATCTTGTCGGCATCAAAATTTCCCGGGCGAACGAGCCGTTGCCAGAACGCGGTTTTGAGCGCGACGAAATCGAAATTGGGCTGGACCAGCGCCGCTTCCCAAGTGGCGAGCGCCGCATCGTAATTATTTTGGCGCCGATAGAATTCGGCGAGCTGGTCAGTTAAAAGCGGGTTGTTGGTTTCAGCTATGATTGCCGCCAGATATTCGATGCGCGCAGCTTCGGGTTTGCCGGCGGCTTCCAAAATCTGCGCGCGAAAGGAGCGCAGTTCGGAATTGTGCGAGTCGAGCTGCGTCGCTTCGGAAAGCAACTGCCACGCCTGCGGTAAATCGCGGTTGGCTACCAGCAGTGACAACCGTTCGAGGCGTGCAGCCTCAGCCTTGCCGGTGAATTTTTGCGAACGCAAAACTTTTTCCGCTTCGCGCGGTTTGCCAGCAGCGAGAAAAACGTCGCTGTCGAGCGTGAGCCAATCGGCTTTCTGTGTTTCGTGACCAACCCAGGCTGAACGAATCGCAGTGAACGCAGCCTTGTTATGGCTCGCGAGAAACGCGCGCTCCAGAACGAGCGAAGCCTGTTCATCGGCGAGAAGGCGTTGCGGTGTGTGTTGATAAATGGCGGCGAGCTGCGGCGCAGCAAGCAATCCGGCGAGCGCACGCACTTCGAGCGGCTGCCATTTGGCTCTGGCCGACGTCGCCGGTTGTTGCCGGATAATGGCGAGCGCATCCGCAAAATCGTTCCGCGCAATCAATTTTTGTGTCTCGGCAAAGGCGCGTTGCTCCTGCCGGGCGATGACGACATTGCGCCAGGATTTAATTCCAAAAAAAACCGCCGTGCCCGCAACCGCGAGCACGACGGCAACCAGTAGAACAAATTTATTTTTGGATTTCATCCGGTTTGGTTTGGTATTACGCAACCGTCGGCACTGTGCGGTCCATGCGGCGCTTGGCCCAGATGCCGAGCGCGAGGAACGATCCGAGCGTGAGCCACATGGCGGGTTCCGGTGTCGCGAGCAAGGTTTTCACGTTGGCCGCACCGATGTCCAGCGCGATGATGGTGTCATTGATGTCTTTGTCGCCGCCGCCCCACAAATCTTCGAAGGAGAGGAAAATGTAAGGACTGTTGAATTGCGGCACAGCGAAGAGCCTGGTGTTGAATGCCGCAACGTGCTGTTTGAAGCCGTCGCCATTGAGCGAAGAGTCGGCAGAGATAACATTCGCCCAAGGTTGATTAGCGCCGTTGGAGAGCAGGAAGAAGTCGAGCTTTGTGCCTTTGCCGAAAGTGCCAAGATTCACAAAGTCACCCGGCAACAAGGGTTCGCTCGCCGTGCGCGTGGCGTATTTGCCTGTGCCATCCGCCACTACGCCCTCGGTGCTGGAAGCGTCGGGGAAAATCAGTTTGGACGAAGCCGCAGTCACTTCGTTATACGAATTCTTCGGATCGTTGCCCGGCGTAACCGCGTCAACGCCGATGGAGTTGTGATAGCCCGCGCCTTCAGAAACGAAATACGCACGCACATCCGTCTTAGTCGCCAGCACAAGTTTGTTCGGATCAATTTGAAAAGCCACGCTCTTGGTGTTGTTCTTCTGCTCGGGCAAGGCCGACTTGATGAATTTATTTAAGCTGGGAAGAACATTTTGCTCGAAGTTTTTCGAAGCCTCATCCGAACCACCTTGCATCACTTGGCCGGCAAGCTTCATGCCGTAGGGATCCGCTTTGGATTGCACCGGCGAAACCTCTCCGCTCGACGTGTTGCCGCCTTTATCTTCGGAATTGTTATCGCCTTGTTTTGAATTGTCGCTGGACTTGGCGCTGCTGTCTTCGCTCTGCTTGGCGTTTTCGCTGCTTTGTTTGGAATCGCTTGAGTCATCCGCGCGCGCCGTCATCGTCAAAACGAGCAACGCCGCCACGCCGATGACCAAAACTGGTTTGATGTATTTATTTTTCATTGGTTATAGAGTTTTATGTTTTTACCGACAACGGCTCTTCAGCACCGAGCGTGCCAAGTAGGATTTACCCAGATTTTACAAGGGTTTTCAAGCATTGCCAATATGCAATGCATTCAATTCTTGCATTTGCAATGCATTAAACGCATTTTGCATTGCATGAGAATTGGCTTATTACCTCATCCGCAAGCCGCGCAGTCGCGCAAACGGCTGGAATCATTGCGGCTCCCGGTTTTCGCCCTTGATCCGGGGCGCATTCAGGTGCTCGCGCCCGAGTCGGTTGAGGTTTTGTATGCGATTCCTTTTGGTGAATTGTCAGCGCGCGGATGGAATGGCTTGCGCGTGCAACTGGCGCGCGCCAGCCGACAATTTATCATCCTCGGAGGTAAACTTTCTTCGGCAGAAACTGTGGCCGCGATGCGTGACGGCGCGGCGGATGTGCTGGATGAAATGGATTCGGACGAACGCTGGCGTTCCGCGTTCAATAGCGCAGTCGAGGCTCAAAAACTTTGGATCCAACTTTATGGCGGCGAACCGCTCAATGCCGAGGATGCCCTCGCCGGTGCGTCCGCCACGTTACGCGCGCTGCGGCAGACCGTGGAAAAAATTGGGCCGACGGACGTGAATGTGCTCATCCTCGGCGAATCCGGCGTGGGCAAGGAGAAGGTCGCCCGCGCGTTGCACGATGCCAGCCGTCGGAAAAGTTTTGTGGCGCTGAACTGCGCGGCGATTCCGAAGGACTTGATTGAAGCGGAAATTTTTGGCGTAGAAAAAGGCGCTTTCACCGGCGCGCTCAAATCACGGCCCGGCTTGGTGGAACAGGCCTCCGGCGGCACTCTATTTTTGGATGAAATTGGCGAAATGGATTTGTCGCTCCAACCGAAGTTGCTGCGCTTTTTGGAAACCCGCGTTGCGCGCCGCGTCGGTGGCGAAAGCGAATACAAATCCAAGTCCCGCATCGTTGCCGCAACCAACCGCGATTTGCGCGCGGAGGCGGATGCGGGGAAATTTCGCGCCGACCTTTTCTATCGGCTCGCGGAAATCACGCTCAACGTGCCGCCGTTGCGTGAACGCCGCGAGGACATCGCCCCACTCGTGCAGATTTTTTTACGGCAGGCCGGCGAGCGTTTCGGGAAAAATCTGGAAGGCGTCGAACCCACGTTGTTGCAGCGTTTCATCAATCACGACTGGCCCGGCAATGCCCGCGAACTGAAAAGTGCGATTGACCGGCTGGCCTTGCTTTACGATGGTCCGGTGCTGCGTGACGGTTGGTGGGATGCGCCGACACCGATGAAAACACCGGCATTGGAAAAACCAACTGCCTTGAGTCCGGCCACTTTGACATCAGACGATTTTCCCAGTCGTGGAAAGAAACTGGCCTCAGCCAAACAGATGCTCGCAGAAAGCGGAAACAATTTTACTCTGGTCGCCGCCCAACTCGGCATCAACCCAACAACGCTCTGGCGCTGGCGCAAAATGGGGAAGATTTAAAGTGAGTTTAGCGAATTTTTTAAGCGCGAATCAAGGGCCAACATTCACGCCGACACCAACGCTCGTCGAACCGCCAGCGGCGCGGATACCTTCGTTTGCAGCGACAGTTCGCACAAAAGTATTTACGACGGTTTGCAAGGCTTCCATAAACATTCCCAAGGGATGGTCGGGCACATACACGATATCGCGCGGTTGGAGCGCCACTTCCGGTGCTTTACCTTTGAGGATGTCTTGAAAATTAACCACGGCGTAATGAGGTTCCGTCAACGAGCCGCGAATGATAATCACCTCGCGGATCCACGCGTCTGGCAAAGTGCCGCGCGCATTGGCAATCGCGGAACTCAACGTCACCTGATCTTTGAACGACACTGCGCGCGGCTCGGTCACGGCGCCAATCACATAAACTTCAGTTGAAAGCGCCGAGGGTAGATAAATAAAATCATCCGGCTCCAGATAAATGTTCTGCGACAAATCGCCTTCGTGAATCAGTTTTTTGAAATTCACCGGCATGAATTTTCCGTGGCGCAGCAGGAAACTGTGTTGCAAGTCGGCAAGTTCCTCGGTCGTGCCGGTGAATTGTGCGGTATAAAGTCCGCCGGCACGTGTGACGGCATCAATGACCGTCATCGGCGTTTCAAGTGGATAAATACCCGGCGTAGTCAGACGGCCTAAAACCCATACACGCGAACTTCGGACTTCGCGCAAAGTGACGGAGACATGAGGGTTTTTGTAAAAGTGCGATAATTGTTCCTGCAACAAATCCCGCGTTTGCGCGAGCGTCAGTCCCCAAACTTTTTGTCCCGGCAGCAAATCAAAATAAATTTTTCCATCCGGTCCGACCAACGCCGACTGTGGTTCGTGACCGTTGCCCAGCATCTCGATATCGACATGATCGCCGGGGCCGAGCCGGAATTCATTCGTAGAAGGTTTTAACCAGTCGGGATTAATCGCATTAGTGGAAGAATAATCCTGGAACGTCTGACTATTTGGATCGCGCGGATCAAAAGTTGGACCATGACTCACGTTCGCACAACCGATAGCGAAACCGGCGGCGATTAGAAATAAAATTGGCAGCGCGGCACGCATCGGTGAATTTAAGGAATCAGCGTTTGCGAAGTGATTGGCCGGACATTTTGGCTAACCCAAGTGGTGGTCATACCTTGCGCGTAGGAATTCAGTGCCAGTTGCAATAAGTCCTCAACTTTCTGCCAAGGTTTTTCGGAGACGTAAACAATGTCCTTCGGTTGCAACACAAAATCTTTTTCGCGTCCGGAAAGAATCGCCGCCAGATTGACCACAAACGTCTGCGGCTTTTGCAGTGAGCCGCGAACCACCAACACATGCTGCTGGTAGGCGGTCGGCAACAAACCGCCGCGCACGGTCAGCACGCCGACCAAAGTGTTTTCCGCCGTGAGACCAAGCGGCCCCGGATGGCCGACTGCGCCGAGCAGATAAACTTCGTTGACCGTGCCGGACGGAAAATAAATATAGTCGCCCGGCTCAACCAAAATATTTTGCGTCAGGTCGCCGTGATTGAACAACTGCTCGAAATCCACCGGCAAACGCTTTCCGCCGCGCACAAGGAATGAATGCTTCATATCCGCGAGTTCGACCGTGTTGTGTTCGTAAAGTCCCGTGTCAATCCCGCGCGCCCGCGCCACCGCTTCAATAATCGTTAATGGCCGGTCAAGGCTGAATGCACCGCGATCAACCACTGCGCCGAGCAGGTAGTATTTTTTGCTGTGCCATTCCACGGGGGTGATGATGGTGCGGGCATTGCGATAATATTTTCCCAATTCATCATCCAGCTTGGCGCGCATTTCATCAATGGTCAGTCCGGCCACCGGCACGCTTTGCGCCTCCATGAAACTAATGCGCCCGTCCGGTCCCACCGGCACCCAGGTGCGGATGGAATCCGTGCGGCCATAAATCCGCAGATTCAAGATGTCGCCGGCGCCCACCGTAAGCCGTTTCTGCCACTCGGCGCAAACCTGGGTTGATGACGAATCTGAAAGCCCATCCACCACCGGCGAATTAGTCTCCACCGCACCGGCCGCACCAGCGCCCCAAAGCAAGGTGACGAGCAGCAATGGCAGAAATTTTTCCAGCATAGCCACGCGCGTCAGCTTTTCTGGTTCACGGTTCAAAGCCGCCCCCACAATCGTCACCTCACCGGCTTCGACTGTATCCAGGGTCTCAGCCAATTCATTTTGCGTCAGGCTGCCGCTCGTCATCACCCAGATTACAGCCGGCATCAATTCCGCCGCCAGCAAGGCATCCAAGCCGACCATGGCCGGAAGTTCCACCAGCAAGATCATCGCCGGCAGTTGCTGCCACAACTCCCAAGCTTGCTGCCAGCGGGCCCGATTCTCCAAATTCCACACCCAGGATTCGTCATAATACAATGCCAAGGGCCTGCCCGATTTTTCGCGCAGATGTCGGCCGACGATTTCGGGTGTAGCCAAGGCATCCGTCAGCGCAAAGGATTGGGCTTCCGTATTCAGCGAGGACGAATTCGTCACTGTAACCACCGGCAGACGGCGGTCGTGCGCGGCCGCGCGCAGAGATTCAATCAACGTGGATTTGCCTTCGCCATTTTTTGCGGAAGTGAAGGCCAGCGTCACGCGCCGCTCATTTTGCAGGTTTAATTGCCGCAGCAGTTGCGACCAGGCGCGGAATCGCCACTGGGTGAGGTCGGTCGGGGAGAAACCCGAGAGGTCCGGCAAGCGAACCACCACCGACGCGCCCGTGGCACGGCGCAAGTCACCCGCCGACACTACGCGCATGTCCATCAACTCTCGTCCGCAAATCCAGGCCAACGCCCCACCGGCGCCAAAAATGAATGCGGCAATAAAAGCGATGAGAATTTTTTTCCAGCGGTTGCCCACCTCCACGCTATCTTCGGTCGCTAGGGAAAACAGACGGTAAAGTCCCGGCGAATTGTTTTCATAAGCCTGCGCCTCCCGCTGACGCCCCGCCAGCAAATCACGGGTCGCCTGCAACGTCTGCTGACGCGCGGCGATCTGGACGTAGCGCTGGTTTTTCTCGGGTATCCCGCCCAGTTTTTTCTGCACATTGTCACAAAAATCTCCCAGCTGCGCGATGCGTTTGGTTAAGCCTTCACGCTGGCTGCGCAAATCCAGAAGCTGCATGAACAGAGCGTTGGCCAAGGTGTTTTCACTGTATTGAAATGCCGCCTGATTGGTGGTCGCAATGGAACTCGCCAGTTGTTTTTCCAATTCCTGCACTTTTCCTTGGGCGTCCTGAACCAGCGGGTTGGCGTCAACGTAGGATGTGCGGAGATTGTTTAATTGCTCGCGCGCCTTGCTTAAGCTTAGTGCCAGTGGATTTTGTTTTGCCAGCTCCCGCTCCACGTTGCCGAGCCGGAAATCCACCGTTTGCAAATCGGTTTTGGCCGTCTGCAACTGAATCTCGGAATCGCCCAATTCCCGCAGGTAAGCTTCAATTTCGCGGTCGGCGCCAAAGAATTCACTGCTCCGGCTGAATTCCGACATTTCTTTGTTCACCAGTTCTAATTCGGCATCACTTTGAACGATTTGTCCTCGTAAAAAATTATCCAGTTCGGCCGCCTCGTCTGATTGCATCCGCGCGGTCAGCGCCACCACAGCGTTGGCGTAAGTATTCACCAAATCCGCGGTGATTTTAGCGCTTTCCATTCCCTTGAAAGTAACGGTGATTAAGTCCGTATCCCGCTCCGGCTTGATAGTCAAACGGCCTAATAGTTGGCTACCGGTCATGCTCGGGCGGGCTTCGCTGCCAACTTTTTCCAGCAGCTTCGGTGATTGCATCACGTTCACAACGGTGCCGACGGTGACCTGACGCGGCTTGAAGGCATCACCCAGTTGCGACTGGCGAATCGTGGTCGAAACTTCACGGCGAATAAGTTGAACCGTGACCGTGAAGCCGGTGTGAAATTTTAAAATCCCGTAAACCAAAATTGGCAGCGCCAGCGCCGCACCGGCAATAGGCACCCATTTCCAGCCACTCAACACAGACGCCGCCAGCCGCAACGGGTCGAACGGCAGTCCTTTGCCAACACTGCCCGCCGGTTTTTCCAGCTTGGCGACCGGCCCAACAGGCTGCCCGCTCGCCGTAGTCGTTGGAACTGCCGGGGTGGGCGTCGCTGCCTGCTCGCGCTTTTTTTGCACGGCGCTGACACTAAATTTTTCGGGTTCGTTCATGCGGGCAATAGTTGATGCCGCTCCAAATCGCGGACGACGGCAGTCACGGCGGCGGCCTCGACCTTGGCGCTCTCGCCGACCCACGCGTGTTCCAACGCGAGTTTGGCAAGGCGATTGACTTCGCGCGGTATGCCGTGTGTGGCATTAAAAATTTCCAGTGCCGCCGTTGGTGAAAAAATATTTCCCGTGGCGTGACCGGCGGTGCGCAGCCGGTGGCGCAGGTAATTTTCCATATCGTCTGCGCGCAACGGTTTCAGATGAAAGCGCAAACTCACACGTTGATTGATGGCCGCGTCGTCGAGAATCATCTTCCGCAGTTCCGGCTGGCCGATCAAAATGAGCGTGAGCAGCGAATTGCCGCCGCCGTTGAAATTCGTGAGCCAGCGCAGCTCGTGAATCGTTTCCGGCGTCATGTCCTGCGCTTCATCGAGCAGCAAAACCAGATGACGTCCGCTGGCGTTCACTTTGCGGACGAGTTGCTCAAAAATTTCGCAGCGCGCAAGTTTGCCTTCGCCGTTCAAATGGATTTGCGGATCGAGCCGGCGCAAAATCGAGCCGAGCAATTCATCCAGTTGGAAGCCGGAATTTTCTACAGTGAGCACGTGAAAACGCGTCGCGTCAATCCGTCCGGCGAACACCGCGCGCGTCAATGTCTTGCCACTGCCGATTTCGCCGGTAAGCAAACCGAGATTCATCGTCGTCTCGCTGACGAGATAAAGCAGCCGGCTCAACGCCTCCTCGTGATCCGGGCCGGCGTAGAAAAAACGCGTGTCCCACGTCGCCTCAAAGGGACGTTCGCGCAGATTCCAATGCCGCAACAAATCCATAATTATAAAATATCAAATTACTGACCCACTGTTTAGCAATTTTCTTGCCGCCGCGCCCGCTCGTAAATCTCCAATGTTTGCGAAGCGTTTTCGTTCCAGTCAAAACGCTTGGCATTGCCAAAACCTTTCGTGCGCCAATGCTCGCGTTCGTTGGCGCTGCCGGACATTTTCGCCAGTGCACCGGCGATGTCAGAAATATTTTCCGGCTCAATGGTCAGCGCAGCATCGGCGACGACTTCGCGCAGCGAGCCGCGTGTGGAGCTGATGACCGGCACGCCACAAGCCATCGCTTCAATCGGCGGAAAACCGAAGCCTTCGAACAGCGACGGATAAATGAAAACATCCGTGGCGTGGTAAAGTCCAGGCAGCGCCGCGTCGCTGACGAAGCCGAGAAAGCGGATGTCATCCGCGAATGGCGAACTCTTGGCGGCTGCGTAAATCGCTTCCGCCCCGTGCCAATCGCTACCGCCGAGCGCAAGCAGCCAATCGGATTTCGTTTGCGCCTTGAACTGGTTGAACGCCTCGATAAGACGGACGTGATTTTTGCCGGGATGTTCGAGACGCGATACGAACAGGAAAAACGGGCGGTCCAACTTCCATTTTTCCACCGCTGATTTTTTGGCGGCGGCGACATCGCTCGGTTGGAAGCGCCGATGGTCAATGCCGTTCCAAACCACGTTCACGCGGTCGCGGTCGAGGCCGAAAAACGTTTTTAAATCGCGCGCCGTATTTTCACTGACCGCAATGATTTCATCCTGCCGCCGCGCGAGGCGCTTGACGACGATGCGCCCGTAAATCATGCGTTTCCAATCGTATTTGCCGGTGATGTGAAACGGCGCAAGGTCATGAATCGTCGCAACGAGCGGACACGGCGCACGCCAAAGCATGCGCCGATAGCTCGGGATATGCAGCACGTCGAGACCGAGATTTTTGGCGAGTTTCGGGAGTTCGGTCTGATGCCACAAAACATTTTTCACCGCCGGCCGGAATTTTTCGGCGACGGGAATCAACTTCATTTTATCTTTGGCGAAATCGAACAGTGGCAAATCTTCTTCCAGCACGAACAAGTTGAATTCGTGTTTGTCCGCATGCGCGAGCATGGCGCGCAGCAGTGCGAAAACGTATTGCGCCACGCCAGTTTTGCCGCGCTGGATGACGGAGGTGGAAAAGCCGATTTTCATTTTTCGCCCAAAAGATATTCTTCGAGCCGCGTGTGGCGCAGCACATTGCGAACCGGTTCGGTGGGATGCGCAAATCGCAATTGGACACCGCGGCGCAGGAGATTTTTTTTGAACCGCAGCATCAGGCCGATGCCCGTGCTGTCTACGAAAATTACTCGCGACAGATCGATTACCACCTTCATGCCGGGAGAGGTCTGGGATAATTCGGCTTCGGTGTGGGCGCCCAAATCAACGGCGTTCAGCGCGGTGGCTTCGCCAGACCAACGTATCTGCAACTCCGTCGCTTCCATGACGCTGCTAACGACCGGTGAACGCGCAACGCTATCCATGATGAATTGCGCACCGGCAATACTGGCCTGCACGGTGAAAAATTCATCGAGCTTCATCATCTTCAACGCCGCCGCGATGGGTGGGCGTGGCGCAATCAGATAAAATTCATAGCCGAGTTCACGGGCGCGCTTACGCAAGCGGATGAGCAGACCGATGCCCGTGCTGTCGGCAAAAGTGGTGTTGGATAAATCAAACATGACATGGCCGTTTTCCACGGCGCGCAACCATTCATCGCGAAACGTTTTTACTTCATTCGCGCCCAAATGCCACGGGGCTTGAATAACAAAATTGCCCTGTAAATCTGGGATGATTTCTGCGCCTTTGCCACTGCGAAATGAAGGCAGCCAGGAATGTAGCCGAAACAATTGTTTCAAGATCGCGAACGTAAAAACGCGCAAGCCGACGCCGTAGCGACTCGCCAGCCGCTTGGGTTCCTGCAACATCCGGAAAATCCATTCGGTGCCGGACTTTTGCATCCAGACTGGTGCGCGTTTGAAGGTGCCCGCGAGAAAATCAATGGTCGCACCCACGCCGACGGAGAACGGCACGCCCGCGGCGCGATAGTTCATGCTGATCCATTTTTCCTGTTTCGGACAACCGAACGCGACCAGCAAAATATCCGGCTTAGCCTCATGGATGCGCTGCAGAATTTCCGCGTGGTTCATTTCCAATAACGGCTTGAACGGCGGCGAATATGCACCAACCAATTTAAGTTTGGGATGTTTGGCCCGAGTTTTTTCAGCAGCGGTAGACACGCTTTGTTCGGTGCCACCGAGAAAAAAAACTTTCCAACCTTTCTGCTCTGCTAACTCCAACAACAGCGGAATCATGCCTGAACCGGTCACGCGCTCCGGCAGTGGATTACCAAGAAATTTTGATGCCCAAACAATCGGCATTCCGTCCGCTAGCACCAGATGCGCATCAAATAAAATTCGTCGCAGCTCGACATCTTTCATGGCTTGCACGATGAAATCCACATTGGCCGTCGCGCCATAATGCGGCTGGCCGGACGCAATCATTTCGCCGATGATGGTGAGCGTTTCTGACGTGGTGACGTTGTCGAACGGCACACCCAAGATGGCGATGGGCGCGCGATCCGTTCTGAAGGCTGGCGTTGATGCCTGCATGAATCGCCAGAGGTTTAACATTCTCAGGCCCAAACTCCAAGCCGAGAAAATCCGTTTGTCCGCAGATATTTTTCGTTATGCTCGCGGCATTGACAACGGTTGACCTCATCAAACTTGCGATTGTCGGCCCACTGTTTTTCATACTGGCGCCCGCCGCCGGATTTTTTCTGAAAGACCGCCCGGGGTGGCAGCGCGGCGTTTTCGCCGCCATGTGCTTCATGACGATCAACGGCCTGCTCGGTCCGGGTAATTGGGGACTGACGCTCGGCTCAATCGAGGACTACCGCGGGCACACCAAGGGCTACCATTTCTTCTTCAACCACGCGCTGGCGATTGCGCTCATCGTTGCCAAGTGGCGTGAGGACCGGAAATCCTTCCGTTGGCTGCCGCCGGGAATGGGGTGGTTTCTGTTTTATTGTGCCGTGTCGATGATCTCGGTGGTGAATGCCGTGGACACCAACCTGGTTTACATGACTGCGCACAAAACAATTTTCGCTACGGTGCTGCTAATCGCCACCTTCAACACGCTGCGCACGGAAGAAGATCTCAAGTTTTTTCTGCGGGTGATGGTATGGACAATGACTTGGGAATTGTTCGTTTGCCTGAAGTTGAAATATCTTCACGGCATGTATCAGGTGCGCGGCACCTTTGAACACCAGAACCCGTTGGCCATGTATGCCGTGCTCATCGGGATACCATTTCTGGCCGCCGGTCTGGGGCCGAAGTTCAAAGGTTCGAATTTACTGCTGTTCGGCTACCTTTGCTGCGCCGCAATTGTGCAATGCACGTTATCCCGTGGCGCGCTCGTGATGTTCGCTGCGGGCACGCTCGGCACGCTGGGGTTGAGCCTTGCCGAGAAAGTCACCCCGCGGCGGATTTTAGGCAGTGCCACGCTGGCCATGATTGGGGTCATCGGGCTGATTCTAACGCTCGATACGATCATCTCGCGCTTCCATGATCATGGCAACCAGGCGTCGGGGGAATTGCGCGAGGTCATGAAAGATGCCTCGCGGGCAATGTATGATGACCACCCGTTGGGCGCTGGCTGGAATAACTACGGACTGCTCATCAATCCGCCTTACCGCTATGCCGAAATCTACTACGACTGGGATCGCGGCCGGGGTCAGAGACCGGATTATTCCAAACCCAATGGCTTGGTCGAAAGCCATTATTATCTGCTCATCGCCGAGAACGGTTACATCGGCCTGTGGGCCTGGCTCTTGGTGATCTTCATCGGCCTGTGGCGCAACTTGAGCGGATTCTTCGCCTTCGGCCATTCGTTCTTGCGCTGTTTAAGCCTGGGAATCTTTCTCGGGTGCGCGTTGAATTATGCCCAAAGCACCCTTGAGCGCGTCCTCGTGCAACCGCGCAATCTGATGCTGTGGCTCATCCTGCTCGGCATTACGGCCCGCATCGAGGTAATGCGGCGTGAAGCAAAGCAGAGAAAACGGGAATTGCGGGGAGGGCAGGCATGAACCAGAACGAACGTCGCCCGCTGTGGCTGTGCAAGCGCTTTTTGCTGCCGCTGATTTTCCTGCTGGGCGTTGCTGTCGCCCTCGCCGTCGCGGTGTCGAAGTCGGATACTTGCAAAATTATTATCTACAACGAAACCGGAAAGATCATCAGCGCCCTCAAAATCACCGCCTGCGGCCAGGAAACCGCTCTGCGGGATCTCACTGAGGAGGAATCGTTCCGCTGGAAGCTGGCCAAGAATGGAGCGCCCGGAGAAATCACTTTGGAAACTGCCGCCAACCCGCCCTGGCGCTGGCATGGCGGGTATATTAAAACGCACGGCGGCTACCGGATTATTCTCAAACTTGAACCGGATGGCGAAGTTGAAGTTCAAAGCCAGATTTCTGTCTGGCAGCGATGGTTCGATACGGTTTTTCAGCAATGATCAGCCGCTGGCAAAATCAAGCCTCACTCGCTGAGGGTCCGGAAAAACCCTGCTGCCTTGTTGGTTCTAATGGAGAAGGGGTCTTCCGATGAACCGATATAGCCGGTAAAAATTGACCACCAAACTTTCAGATCATCGGACGCCTGAATATCGTAACGCTGGTCGGTTGAGCCTGAGACCGGCACAGAGAAACGGTTGGAAACATAATTTGCGCTCAAAGACATCGCGCTAGGAGACTGGTCTCGCTGGCGGAAATGGCCACTATAATTCGCATAATTGGTTAGGGCGAACAACTGGGCGTTCGTAACCGATGGATCCTGCCAAAATGATTTTAACTGGTCTGTTGGCAGATCCACCCAGACCAGTGACACATCATCAATCAAGATGCGGGTTTCCGCTTTGAGCTGCCGGTAAGGGCTGAAGAAACCGAGGAACAGGAGATTGGTCGAGCAGAGTGGCTCAGCGTAAATCATCAGATTGGTGCCCTTATTGCAGGCAAAAATTCCGGCAAAATCCGCTAGCGGCAAGATTATCTGGGTCCACTGCGATTTGGCGACGCTGCGCCGCAAGTGATAGAGCGCATATGATTCCTTCCAAGTGTTCGATTCGGAAAGATAGAGGTCGAAATTGAGATTGGTATCAGCCATCCAGGCAACTGGCGTCTGACAGTTGGTCCAGGGGAATGCCGCCCGATTTGTCGGTTGGGTAGCATGTGCTAGAAAATCTATAACCAGATTGGTATAGGCGGCGTTTGTGTTCTCGGCGCGTAGCGTCAATAGCAGTGCATTGGCTCCGTCGGGATTGGGCAAACGCAATCCGGTAAAAGCAAACGACTCATAGCCTGTTTGCTTGACCTCCAGGGAATACGAGCCGTTGGTGGATTGATTCACCCATGCGCGGCGCGGCGGTAGGAACCATTGCATGGATTTGCCGGCCACTACGATGTTTCCCGAAGTGTTCTGGTTGACTTTGGTATAATTAGTGGGCTGCGGGCCTGCAAGATTCACAAAAACGGTGTTGTAAGAAAAAGCCTGTGCCATGTCATTGCTTGATTCAAAATCCGCCACGTTAGTCACCAGCGTGATCTGTGCCGGTGTTGGAGAAGGATATGAATGCCCCAAGCCCGTGGCTACAAACTCGACCCGATCGATTAATAACTCCCCGTATCCCGAACGAAACAAATATAGCTGGATGGGTTCCTGAATCCAACGGGTGAGGCTGATGTAGGGCAGTTTCTTCGTGAAATCATTACGACGGTAATTGCGGATTAGGTTCTTATTCAGGGATAGTCGAACCGTCTGCCAGCCATCAATACTTTCATCCAGCACGCGGAAATCCGTATAGGTATCGCTGGGGGCAAAAGCGAGATTGATGCCACCCGCCGCCAGAAGGAAATGTCCCGAAACTACTTTCAGTCGGACTCGGATTTCATCGGTCTCCGGCGAAAGATAATCCCAGCCGGTAAAAGAGCAGAGGGAAACCGTGTCAACCTTCTGAACGCCGCTGTTAGTCCACACCCATGGAAAGTTGGTCGCCATGGTCAGACGGTAGACCGCTCGGCCTATTTCCGCATTGGAGACGTTCGTTCGCCAGCTATATGGGATGGCCGTGTTGGTGGCCTTCATGTCCGTCGTCCAAGACGAAGGAACGATTGACCCAATCGACCCGAGTAGAGCTAAATTGGTGACCGTGGCTAGTATCTGATCCGCCGCCATAACGCTGGTGGCAGACAAAAGTCCGCCCCACATTACGACGGCTATCAGCCTCGCCCTTTTCGAAAGTATTTTTTTCAATGCCATAAAAGTGTTTATCACACTGGCATGGTCGGTATGCATGGGGCATGCCAACCCTAACACTATTTCGGCGCGTCTACAATCCGATCAAACAATGACTTCAAACGCAGCCTAGTTGTTTCCAGCGCCTGCCTGCGTTCCAGCCGAACTATCGCCGCCCGTTGCCGAAATTCCGCAGCTTGCGCCAGTCGCTGCCGGATCTGTTGCTCAAGCTCCGCCACATCCAGATTTTTGAAACTCCCGGCTGGGCGCAGGCCGAATGGACGCAGGAAAGTATCAATCTTAGTCCCACGAGTAATACCGACCAGCGGAACGTCGCTTAACGAAGCGAGTATCAAGCCATGCAGCCGGGTGGATACAATGACATCCATCTGTCCCAGCGCTCCCGCAACTTCCTCGGGATCAATAACGCCTTCCAAAACGAACACCCGGTCGGGCGCCTTGCATAGTGGGCGAATTTCACGGACCAGTTTGGCATCCGTGACCGGATTGACCGGAATGCCAAAAACCGAAGCGTTGACGTCCGCGATCAACCGATCCAAGACGTTCACGACGGCGGAAAGATTCTTGGGTGCATCCTGTGCTGAAAGGCAAAGCCCGACCCGAGGCGAACCTGTCGCCATCATCGCCTTGCGAATCGGCTCCGGCATGGAAATCTTTTCCAAAGCAGCCGGAATCAATCCCAGAGCCGCATCCGATCCCACCAAAATGTCTCCCGTCACACCAGCGCGACGTAAGGCGGCTTCTGATTCCGCATCCCGAACCACCACCAAATCAGCCTTCGGCATAATCTCGCGCATCCGGCCATACGTTCGGGCTTTGCGCCCAGCCTCAAGCCGGGCGGCGATATCAATCAATCCTCCGGTGATTTGCCGGAGACCATCGTAAATCGGCCGCCAGCGCGAACGCACCTGGTAGAGGTGCGGATTCAACTCATCGTTCATGCCCACGCACAGAATCGCCGTGTATTTGCACTGACTTTGCGCGGACTGCATCAGGCCCAGCGGAATGTCTGGATAATCCGAAAGCCCCGTGGCTCCGGACCAAATAAACAAATCATGCTCCGAGATTACCCGTTCCACTTCCGGTCCGCTCGCCGCCACGCCGAGGAAACCGAATGACGGACAAGTCTGGACATTCAACGCCCGCTGCGTGATCTCCGGCTCGCCGGTCGCCACCGTGATCTTCGCGTCCGGAGCGACGCTGCGGATCATCCGCACGACGCCCGTGATAATGGCTTCATCGCCGACGTTGTTGGCTCCAAATGGAACCCCTGCGCACAGCACGCGCACGGGACGACCTGATTGGCGGATGCTTTTAGACTCATTAGCCGATGTATTCATATGATTATGTTTGTTGCGAGTTGGTTTTATTATTGTCCTAAGGCCCGACCGTTATTTTCAACAATCACCTTGGCTGGCGCACCGACGGCAGTGACGTTTGCTGGAATATTTTTGGTGACAACACTGGAAACGCCGATGACCGCGTGGTCACCCACCGACACATTGCCAACCACCTTGGCCCCGTCGCCTAAAAAAACATGTCGTCCGATGTGCGGACCTTGCTTCGCACCATGCGCCAACACCAGCCGCACATCGGCGTAAAGGTCGCAATCCGGTCCGATGCTGACATTGGGCGCGATGATGATGCCCATCGGGTGCGGCAGCCGGAGCCCCGGCGCAATCTTCGCGTGGCGGCTGATCTCAATTTTGAAAAACCAGAATAAAATCTTCGCCGCAAAAATGGTCGGCAGCCGGTGACGCGCACACCAGAATTGAAACCGCATCAGCGTCACGGCATGGACGCTGTTCAATGTCAGGCACAGTCCCAGTCGTTTGAAAAAGCCGCCCGGAGCGTAATCCTGTAGATTGCGCCGGATGTCTGCTTTTAAGATAGCGAACATATTTCAATTAAATCGTCGCCACAGTTGCTCGTATGCGGAAATCAGTCCGGCAGAACCCGGCGCATCCGTCCGCAGTTCAGATCGGAGTTTCCCTAAATCATATTCATCCCACAGCAACAATGCCAGCGCGTGAAACAAGCGCTGGCGCGGATAACTGTGACAAGCCAAACCGCCCGCGCCGAACGCGCGGAAGTTTACCAGCCGGTTGCGCAGCGATGAAGTCTCGGGACATTTGCTCGCGACGCTCATCGCATAGTCGCGCGACGATTTGAAAACGACGCCGAGCCGCTTGGACTCAATCCACAGCCAGAGTTTCTGACCCAGTTCGGAAAGCTCCACATGCCGCGCTGCGAGCGCTTCGCGCGATTCCGTCGAGCGCTGCGGATGCAATTTGAATTCCACGCCCGCCGCATGATGCGCCACCAGCTGCGCGGCCCAGACCAGTTCATCTTGGAACTCAAACTTTGCCAGACGCGCGTGGCGTTCGCGACAGCTCCAATGGTAGAGACCATGCGCCGCGAGCAGCACATCACCGAACGCGAGTTTCGCCTTTGCCAAATTGCGACCAACGAAATCCGCCTCGGCTTCACCAAAATCTTTCCGCTGGAGTCGCTCCAGCGAATACAGCAGACCCGAGCACCGATTGAACAACAGCCGCGTCGCCTCGTGCAGTGGAATCTTTGCAGCGTCCTGGTGCTGTTCACAGCCCGCGAACAATGAATCGTCGCCCAGAATCCAGCGATGGCCCGCGACAAGGTCGTAATAAAACATGTTCGGCGGACTGCGACGCAGTTTATCTAGCGTCAACACCTTGAACTCTACTTCGAGGTCCGCGTCCGGCGACAAACTTTCGCCGAGTTCGTGCAGCGGATGCCGGAACTTGCGCTCGGCCAGAATCGCGTTGCCGCGGATAAAAACAAAAAACTCAAGGTCGTTGTAAGGCTGATCCCCGCCGGGCGTTTTCAGCACGCCGCCCTCGCCACGACCGTAGCCGCCGCCGAGCGCGATGCCTTCAAGCTGCGCCGCTGGCACAAGTGATTTCACACCAGCGAGAACTTTCTCGCACGTCTGTGCGAGGTGCGCTTCCAAAGCCTTACTGCCGTCGAGAGTGAAGCGGATCATTTCGCCTCCTGTTGTTCGCGCCAGCCCTGCCGGAAACCGGCGAGTTTGCCTTTGCGCTGTTGCCAACGGATGCCCGCGGCGTGCGCAAGTTCACCGAGCTTCTGCTCGCGAACGCAGAATTTCAGATCGTGTCGCACATCGCTCGCCCAGCCGAGAAAGACGGTCTTGAGGAAATTAAATTCCGACGGCGAGCTACTCCACGCCTTGCCGATGGCGCGGGCATCGCCGAACGCGCGCTTGTAACTTTGCTCGGGCGTGTAGTTGTGCGAGTGCATCGCGACTGACTCGGGGACATAGACCACATCGAAGCCCTGCGCCTTGCACCAGCGCGTGTATTCGTCGTCCTCGGCGTATTGCAGGTCCTCGCGAAAACCGCGCTTGGCCCAAACATCCTTACGCAAGCCGCTGCTGACCATGCTGAAGAAATGTTCCCATTTCGCCGACTCACGATTTGGGCCGAAGCAACGATCGTAGTCGTTCGCGAACACCGCCTGACAATCCGGTCGCGGAATCTGCTGTCCGAAACACGCTGCCGTCTTGGGATTTTGCAACGCGTTCACCAACGGACGCAGCCAGTTCGCGCCCTGCGGTGTGGCGTCGGCGTTGATGAAAATGCCGAACTCCGATTTTGCAAGGCGCATGCCTTGATTCATCACGCGGCTGGGATTGTATTCCTTCGGCGTGATCTGAACGAAGTGCGCAGGCTGCGCGGCGCGGATCAATTCCTGCGAGCCGTCACTCGAGCCGGAGTCGATCACGATGAGTTCCCAATTTTTGAAATCCTGCGCGGCGAGCGCAGGCAACGTGCCTTGGAGCGCCCACGCCTCGTTGAATGAGCGCATGATGATGCTGACGAACGGATCGCTCATGACACCACCGCCTTTGCTTTGAGCCCAAATTTACGGCCAAATTTGCCGATGAACTTCTGGCGCTCGGAATCTTTTAGGCTAAACCGCCAGATACCGAACGCGCCAACGGCAGCGACGACAGAACTTTCCGCGAGCATGAAAAGTGTGTTGTGTCCACTGGGCCAGAAGGTTTGAAAACGTAACGCACAGGCCACGGCGATCATCGGCAGACAACCGATCAAGTTGGACAGCACGCAGCTGCGGAACAGCTCCCAGCGCGTCATTTGCGCCTCGTGCGCCGTCCAACCCCAGATCAAAAACCAGCCGAAGAGAAACGTGGGGAGCACTGATCCCAAGGCAACTCCAAGAATGCCCCATTCAACTCCGAACTGACCACGCAACCAGAACGTGAGGCCGATGCTCAAAGTCAGGTTTGCCACCGCTTCAATTATGCTTTGCTGCATCACCCGCTTTTCCTGGCCGGCCATCATGAACATGCTCTTGAACACCCGATGCGTTACCGCCAACGAGAAATACCAGAACAAGAGCAACTCACCCGACCAGACCATCGGCGCAGTCGGATGTTTTACGCCGGTGAGAAGTCGGATCACACCTTCCATATAGAACGCTGTGAGAATGTAAAGCGGCGTCGCCGCCATCACGCTGTAACGCATGCCGCCCAACAGAATATTGCGGAACGCCGCGAGATCGCCCTTGGCGTGGAGATGCGCCGCGGTAGGCGTCAGCACATCCGAAATCTGCTTGGTGAAATAGCCAAACATCTCGCCTACTTTGCTGCCGCCCTGATAACTCGTGACCTGCGCGACGCCCAGAATGGAGCTGATGACGGGTTGATCTGTCTTGTTGCGAAGGACATTGCTAAGCGTATTGGCGTAGGCGAAAAGGCTGAACTTCCCGGTGTCGATCATCGTCTGCAGGGAAAACAAACGCGGGCGCAAAACCACGCCCGGCATGTGTGCGAGTGCCAGCTTGGCGGCCAGAACGTTGGGCAACACCACACACAGCAGCGTCGAAATAACCAGCGTCATGAAACTCAATTTCAACCAGAGCACCACGACCACCGCGATAAAGTTGGCCACGGTTCCAATAATGTTAAGGTTGTTCGCCGTAGCGATCCGCTGCTGACCGGACAACACTTCGGGAAAGATTCCCAGCGGAAAGGCCACGCCGATGCCGACAATGAACACGAGCATGATCCGGCGATATTCCTCGTGGTGGGCGTCGCTCACTTTAAACAAATCAATCAACGGCCCGGACAACGCGAAGCACACCGCTACCGCAACGATGGCCACCATCACATAGGTGAAGAAGATCGTGCTTAAAACGCGACTGACCTGCGGCCAATCCTGCGTCACGGAAAGCTGGGCGACGCGTTTTTGCGCAGCGTAAGCGAGCCCGAAGTCGAGCAGGATGCCGTAGCCGAACACGGCCCAGAGCAGCGACCAAAATCCGAACTGCTCCGGATCGCCACTCAATCCCTGATATAGCAACCGGAACGTGACCAGCCCCAGCCCCATGCGCACAGCAAGCCGGACGTAGCCCGAGAGCGCGCTTTTGACGACATTTTTTTTGACCTGGTCGTGCGTCATGATCGGCGCGCGCAATTTTCCTCAGCGCGGTGGTATAGGGTTTCGAGTTGTTGACCGATCTGCACCCAATCGTATTTTGATTTCGCTTCGCGCTGCCCGGCCTCGCCGATGCGCGACTTCAATCCGGGCTCGTTGGCAAAACGGTTCATCTTCGCCGCCAAATCGGTCGCGGCGTCCGTCGCATTGGGATCAAAAAAAAATCCCGTTTCGCCATCACGAACCAACGCCTGCAAGCCACCGACGTGACTCGCAATGACCGGCTTGCCGGAGCTCCACGCCTCCAGCACTACGATGCCAAAGGGCTCGTGCATCGAGGGCAATACGAAAACGTCACACGCGTGAAAGGCTTGGAGGAGTTCGGGGTTATCGTTGCGCATGCCAGGCAATAATTTCACGCAACTGACAAGATTATTCGCCGCGATGAAGTCGCGCAGGTTCTGCGCGTAAGTCGGCTGCGTTTCCGGGCCGATGAGAATGAGAAATGCATTGGCGGTCTGCGCGCGAAACTTGGCGAAGGCCTCAAGTAACAGGAGTTGGTTCTTCTGCGCGTCGATGCGACTGATGTTCAGCGCGAGAAATGCGCCAGCCGGAATACCATGCTTCGCCCGGAAAGCGGCGCCATCACTGTTCGTGAATTTCGCGCAATCCACACCATTCGGCAGATACGCGATGCGGTCGTGGGTGAGCTGCTGCTTCGCCTTTTCCATTTCGCTCTGGCCAACACAGATCACGAAATCGGCATCGTCCAGCACACGACGCGAACCAAACAGCGCGCCAAACGGTTTGCCCCATTCGGTCTTGTTCTCAATCGGCTTGAGCATCGTGCCCAACTCCGCAGTCGGCACGTCAAACACACCGCCGTGCAGCGACACGACGAACGGCTTCTTCTGCCAGCGCGCGGCGCTGCGGACTTCGCCGCCAAGTCGCTTGAGTGCGTGCGCGTGGAAAAGCCGGACGTTTTTCTCGCGGCGCAGCGCGTTGAAAAGCGAGAGCGAAAGCAGGTTGCCACCTTTTTTGTCGAGCGCGGCTTTATCAGCGGCGCTCAAGCCGAAGAACGGATAGCAATACGGATAGCGTTTCACCGCCACGCCGCCGATGGTTTCGTTCCGGTGTTTGGCAAGCGCCATGGAGGTGTGGATTTCCGGCGACCAACCATCGCGCTGCTGCTGACGGGAAATTTCGAGGATGACAGTCTCTGTGCCGCCCCATTCCTCCGCGACAAAGCGGCGGGGGACATGAATGATTTTGTTGGCGGCGGGTTTCATTTGGCAGCGGAATTCTTCTCTTTCGCGAGCAGCGCGGTTTTTTCCATGATGCGGCAAATGTGCGGGATGTGGGTGACATCGGCGGGAATCGCCGGCTGATTCGTGCAGAGCGTCGCGTAGCTTTGCGGATCGGTCGGATGATAGCCGTGCATCGCGCGGATGGGCCGCTCACCCATGTGGCTGGGCACAATGAGCACTCCTTCCTTCATCAAAAAGATCGTCTCGCCGAATTTGCGGTCGGGGAACAGCGCGCGGTAATGCTTTAATTCCTCATCCGGCATGATGCGACCTTCGGGAACGCCGCCGAGGACTTCGTGAATTTGTTTGCGCGCGTTTTCGTTGAAGAACCAGAACCGCGCCATGGTGGAGTCGTAAACAACGGCGTAGTCCTTCTCCATTTTCACCGGCAACGCGTCGATCTTCGCCTTCAAATCCACGAGTTCGTCGCAGTTCGCCATGCCGTGGTCGCTGAAGATGTAGAGGTGGACTTCGGAATAATGATTCTTCGCAGCGGCCAAAACTTTTTCGATCCACTCTTCATAGACGCGCAATTTGGCGGGAACTTCGGGCGATTTATTTCCAACCATGTGCAGCAAGCCATCGAGGCCGGCCCAGTATTGGAAGATAAAATCCACGCGCTCGGCGTTGATGGCAGCAATGATGTCGTCGCGGTTCTGTTCCTCGGATTTCGTGGTGTCGGTGACGAAGTAAGGGATTTTATTCTGCGTGAGAAAATCAAAGATGTTCGGCCCGCGATTCATGCCGCCGGGCTGGAGCGGACTTTTCTTCTCTGTGAAATCAAAGAGATGGATGAACTTGAACGGGATGTTGTAGAGATCAAAGTAGCCACGGAATTTCAGCTGCACCTTCACGAACTTCGTCAGGTAACGGCGGAAAATACGACGGCTTGTCACCGCCGTCGGCAGCCAGCGCATCCAACGCAGCGAGCGGAACGGCGAGTTCTTCGGGTCGTAGACAAAATAGCACCAGTTGTAATGCTCGTCCGGCCAGCGCCCGGAGAGAATCGAGGGCACGCACGTCGAGCTGTAGCCAAAAACCGACTCAAGCTGCTTGCGATTCGGTGCGAAATTTTTCCCGAATGAATCGTGACGCAGGATTTCCCAGCCCATGGCGTCAATCATGATGAACAGCGGCAGAATCGGTTTCATATTTTTTCTCCCAATCGTTTGAGGATGGCCGGCAAAAATTGTTTTTTGCGCGAGACGCAGCCGGCCCAGACTTCGCCGCTGTCACCGAGCAGTTGTGCCAGCGTGGAATTTCTGGCGTCGAACAAAACCAGGCTGTCGCCGCGGAAAATATCGGTGACCAACAGCGCTGCAAAATCCCAGCCACCACGCTCGCGGCGCTCGCGCAAGGCGACGGCAAACTGTTTCAGATGCGCCGCATCCAGCCGCGTGCGATCCACGGTTTCAATTTGGGCGACGGCAAA
>JBAXIY010000018.1:0-27478 GCA_037138135.1 Verrucomicrobiia bacterium | reverse complement strand
GCGCTGTTCGCCACCGCGCGCGCGGCGGCATCGGCGTCCTGAATCGTCTTCGCGCCGTTCACGCGCACGGTCACGACGCGGTGAACGCCTTCGCCGTCACGGACAATTTTCTTGGCAAGTTCAAGACAAACGTGATTCAAAGCAGCTTGGAAAGTTTTAAACTCGGGACTCTTCGCGCCAAACTTTTTGTTCTCTGCCAAACCATTCGCCAGCACGAGCACCGTGTCGTTCGTGCTCATGTCACCGTCCACCGTGATGCGGTTGAAACTGTTCGCGACGGCTTCATTTAGTGCCGCCTGCAAAACTTTTTGTTCCACTACCGCGTCGGTGGTGATGAACGCCAGCATCGTTGCGTGCAATCCGCCGTGTGGCAACGCCGCCGGACGCGCACCCGTCGCACTCATGCCCGGCTGAATCATCCCTGCTCCTTTGCACATGCCGCCGATGCGGATTTTTTTTCCACCAAGCAAAAATTCAATCGCGATTTGTTTTGGGCGCGAATCGCTCGTCATGATGGCTTCCGCCGCGTGATCCGCGTGTTCAGCCGTGAAGCCTAGCTCCATCGCCGCTTCTAAAATTCCCGCACGGACATTATCCATCGGCATCGTCACACCGATTCGCCCGGTCGAACCAACGAGCGCGCGTCCCGCCGACAACGCCAACGTTTTTTCCGTGAACGCCACCATTTCGCGTGCGTCGGCCATGCCTTGCTTGCCGGTGCAAGCGTTGGCGTTGCCGGAATTCACCACCACCACCTGCGCGAGATTTTTTTTCTTCAGCCGCTCGACGCAAATTTTTACCGGCGCTGCGCAAACCTGATTCGTCGTGAACATGCCGGCGACCGTCGCGGGCGTTTCAGAAACAATCAGAGCAAGATCACGCTTTGGACCTTTGTTTGAGCCTTTGCCCGTGCCAAGTTTTTTAATGTCGCAAAACACACCACTGGCCAGAAAACCAATCGGGGCGACGATGGAACCGGGAACTTCTTTGAACGAATTTTTCATTTGATAATGCGGAACAAAATTTGCGGATAGTGCGGAGGTTTTTCAAACTTTAATCGCATCAATTTCCAGCCGCACCATGCGGACAGGCACATTTCCATCCGCATCTGGCGGATGTTTGGCGAGGTAACGCTGCGCGACGGCTGCGATGAATTCGTCGCGCAAATTTTCCGGCACGCGCTGGACAAACGGCAGCCACGTCGTGCGGAGCCATTTCGCAAAACCATCTGCGCCGGCGTAAGTCGCGTCTTTTGGCGCGAGCTTCAGCGTGTGAATTTTGAAACCAAATTTTGGCAGCCACTTTTCGTAATCGCCCGGCGCGTAAAAAAAATACGGCATCGGCATCTTACGGAAAAAATCGCGCCAACGCTTCAGCCGCATCTCCGGTCGCAAGGCGAGAAAAACATCGTGGGCATTGCCTTTTCCACCGCAGGAAACCACCAGTCGTCCGCCGGATTTCAAGGCTGCCGCCGCGCCGCGCAAAAACTTTTCGTGGTCATCCACCCAATGCAGGGCGGCGTTGGAAAAAATGAAATCAAATTTTTCACCAAACTTTTGAGAGGAGATTTTCCGCGCGTCGCAAATCTGAAATTTGAGGTTCGGATTTTTTTTTGCCGGAAAAGTTTTTTTGGCGAATGTAATCATCTGCGGCGAAGCATCAATGCCAACGACAAAACCGCGCGGAACTGCGCGGGCAAGTTCCGCCGTAATCTTGCCGTCGCCACAACCGACATCGAGGATGTCTTCATCGCCGCGCAAATGCAGTTTGGCGATGAGTTCGCGCGCCCACGTTTGCTGCACGGCGGAATTGGCGGCGTAATCGGCGGCGTCCCACTTCATCTTCAGACAAGCCCAGCGGTTTCCGGCCAGCCGCTCAAAATGTTCAGACTTTGAACGGCCTGACCACTCGCGCCTTTCACGATATTGTCTTCAGCGCTCATCACGACGAGCCGGCTGGTGCGCGGGTCGAGCCGCCACGCGATTTCGCAGACGTTCGTGCCGACGACATTTTTCGTGTCGGGCAAAGCCTTGTCCTCGAGCAGTCGCACAAACGGTTCGTTGGCGTAAGCCGATTGGTAACACGCAGAAATCTTTTCACCCAACGCAGTGGTTTCTTCGGCGGTGGAAAAATGTTTTTCCGGCGCAAGGTAAAGCGTGGTCAAAATCCCCCGGTTCACCGGAATCAAATGCGGCGTGAACTGGATTGTCACTTTCGTTTTTGCGGCGAGCGAAAGTTGTTCCTCGATTTCAGACAAGTGCCGGTGTTTCGGCACGCCGTAAGGCCGGACGCTTTCGTTGCATTCGCAAAAAAGATAATCAATCTCCGCCTTCCGACCCGCACCGCTGACGCCGCTCAACGAATCGGCAATGATACCAGTCGGTTTGATCAGGCCGGCCTTCAACAGCGGAATTGTCGGCAGCAAAATGCTCGTCGGATAGCAACCGGGTGACGCGATGAGCAGAGATTTTTTGATCTCTTCACGATAAAATTCCGGCAGACCATAGACGGATTTTTTCAACAGCTCCGGCGCGGGATGGTCGTGTGCGTAAAATTCTTTGTAAACCTCCGCGCTTTTCAAACGAAAGTCCGCGCTCAAATCAATGACCACGCAACCGGCGGCGTTCAGCGGCACGGCGAATTCCGCCGCGACGCCGTGTGGCAGTGCGAGAAAAACCACGTCGGCTTGCTTTGCGAGCAGTTCGGCGTTCGGCTCGACAAACCGGAGGGTTTTGGATTTGGGATGGCTGGCAAATTTGGGAAACACTTGCGCGAGCGTCTGTCCGGCATTCGAGCGCGAGGTGACAGCGACCAGTTCCGCGTGCGGATGGTTCAACAGCAATTGCACCAGAACTTCGCCGGAATAACCGGATGCGCCGACGATGGCAACTTTCTTCGTTTTCATCTTTAAAAAATCTTAACCGCGAAATACTCGAACCACACGAAAATTTCTTTGACCTGAATTTCGCCAAACAAAAAACCCGCCAGCAACTTGCCAGCGGGTTTTGTAAACTTTCCGTTACGATCAACGCTTCGAGAACTGGAAGCGAGCACGGGCACCGGGCTGGCCGTATTTTTTGCGTTCGCGTTCGCGCGGGTCGCGCGTGAGGAAACCTTCCGCCTTCAGCGCGGGGCGCAGCGTGGCGTCAAATTTCAACAGCGCACGGGAAATGCCGTGGCGCGTGGCCCCGGCCTGACCGAGCGGTCCGCCACCGACCACATTCACACGCACGTCGAGCTTGTCGGCCGTGTTGGTGATGGCAAGCGGTGAGGAAACCGTGGCGCGCTGGGTGTCCAGCGGGAAATAATTGTCAAAGGCGCGACCGTTGACGATGATTTTACCGCTGCCCGCCGCAAGGCGAACGCGGGCAATCGCCGTTTTGCGACGACCGGTGCCGAGGAATTCAATAGGAGCTGTTTTGGCCATAACAAAAATTATTTAGCGGCGGCGAGCACGGCGGGCGTCTGGGCCTGATGATCGTGCTTCGGACCTTTGAACACTTTCAGTTTCGTGAGCAGCACGCGACCGAGGCGGTTCTTGGGAATCATGCCTTTGACGGCGTGTTCGATGAGAAATTCCGGGTTCTTGGCGCGCACCTGTTCGACGGTGGCGTATTTTTCGCCGCCCTTCCAACCGGAATAGCTCATGTATTCCTTGGCGGTTTCTTTTTTGCCGGTGACCTTGACCTTCTCGGCGTTGACGACGATAACAAAATCGCCGGCGTCGAGGTGCGCGGTGTAGACAGGCTTGTTTTTACCGCGCAAAATGTCGGCTACCTGCACGGCCAGTCGGCCAAGCACGGCGCCATCGGCATCAATAACATGCCACTTGCGCTGGTCCAAATTAACTTTCGGCAAATGCGTTTTCATCTAAAATCCAATACAAAGGGACGTGGAAACTAGCAAACGGACGGTTGAAGTCAACCCTCGATTTCATTTTATTGGATTGGGCTTTACACCCGCCGGTTGCGCGCAAATCATAATTCGCATGAAGAAATTAACTTTTCTGCTCGTGATTACGATGTTGCTGTGGCTGCCGCAAACCGTTTCCGCCCAAACCGCCGCCGCCAAACCGACCGACCCGAATCCGCAGGCGAAAAAATTGTGTGAAACCGTTTCCATGATCACCGGCGTGGCGATTTCGCCGATGCTCGGCGTTAGCGGCGTCGGCGCGTATGATTATCTCACCGCCAAAACACCGGAGGAAAAAGCGAAGCTGCCGTGGTTCGCTAATCCACTGTTTTGGATTCCCTGTATGTTACTGGTCGGCGCCTGCTTTTTGAAAGACACCGCCGGCCTCGCCATTCCCACCGTGCTCAAAAAACCTTTCGATGTGGCGGAAACCATCGAACACAAAATCTCCGGGCTCGTCGCCACCGGCGCGTTTGTGCCGATAGCTGCTTCGATTTTTCACGCGCCCGACCAATCGCCCGGCGCGTCGCTCGCCGCCGCCGGTTTTGCGGCGATTGATCTGCATTGGCTCTACAACGCCATGATGATTCCCATCGCGATGGCCGCATTTTTCATCGTGTTTCTTGCGTCCAATGCCATCAACATTTTGATTTTGCTAAGTCCGTTTTCCACCGTGGACGCCGCGCTCAAAGGTTTCCGCACCGCGATACTCGCCAGCGTCGTCGGCACGTCGTTCGTCAACCCGTGGATCGGCGCAGCGTGGGCGCTCATCGTGATTTTGATTTCGTGGCTAATCGCGGGCTGGTCATTCCGGCTCTCGCACTTTGGCATGTCCTTCGTCTGGGATTTTGTGACGAACCGCCGAAACCGTTTTCACCCTGACGCGAAGGAAAATAAAATGTTCCTCGGTCGGAAAATTGAAAAAGTTCCCACGCGCACCTACGGCAAATTATCGCGCAATGACAAAGGCGAACTTGTCTTCAACTATCATCCGTGGCTGGTGCTGGCGAAGCGCACGCTCGTTTTGCCCGCCGGAAATTACGAAGCGGGCCGCGGCGTTTTCTATTCCGAAATCCTGCGTGTCGAAGGCGAATCCGCCAAAACCACCTTGCTTTTGCCACCGCGTTATCGCGGCCACGAAGAGGAAATCGTGAAACTTTATAACTTAACCGGCGTCCAGGACGTTGGCTTGCGCGCCGCGTGGTCGTGGTTCAAAAGTTTGTTCGGTGGCAAAACGGCGGCGGCTTGAGCGCCATTTTATTTCGGCAATTTTTCCTCCACCATTTCACAGAGCACGTGGAATAAAACTTTTTGCGCTTCCTGAATCCGCGCCGTCACCTTGCCGGGCACAATCAGGTCAATTGTTGCCACGCCCTTCGTGAAGCCGCCGTCGCGACCAAGGAGAGCAATGCTTTCCACGTCTTTGCGCTTCGCTTCTTCCAGCGCGCGGAGAATGTTTTTGGATTTGCCGCTCGTGGTGAGGGCGATAAGCACATCGCCTTTTTCCGCGAGACCCCAAACCTGACGCGCAAAAATTTCGTCGGCGTTGTAGTCATTGCAGACGGCGGTCATGAATTCGCCATTTGCCGTGAGCGAAATCGCGGGATACGGTCGCCGGTCGCCCATGAAGCGGCAGAGAAATTCCGTGGCCAGATGCGTGGCGTCTGACGCGCTGCCGCCATTGCCGCAGACGAGCAGTTTGTGGCCGCCGGTAAGCGAGCGCAAAATCACTTGTGCGGCGCGGTCCAGCGGTTCTTCCAGCGCGGATAAACTGCGCAGCGTAACAATGGAATCTTCAATGGCGCGTGAAAGATGACTCATGCCGAAAGCGTAATTGTTGGCTGAATAAAGAAAAGACGAAAGCGGGCGTGGGTGCGCTCCGCAGTCGGAGACCATGCGCGAACCGAGTTGTTATTTTAAGCGACGGAGTAGAAAATATTCATTGAATGGCTTGTCGTCAGTGACTTGAATTTTAGTATTTGCGCTGAGGAAGGCTGGGACAAAATATTCGTTGGTTAGGACTTGGTCGAGATACGCAGATGTATCTTTTGAGGCATTCCATTCCAAAAGATCCTGCCGCGCGCTTTCGGGCATCCGGGCCGCCAATTGTTTGGCTGTGAGTGGTTCGATGGGCGACATGGAGGCTAGCATGTGCATGCCCCACCCGGCGACGGACGGGAAGCAGCGCACATATGGAAACGATCCGTAGATGGAACGAATCACCGCCTGTCCCGTGGCGATGTCACTGTCGCCCGGAAACCACATTTGGAGGATGCCGCCGGGTTGCAAATGCTGTTTAGCCAAATCATAAAATTCTTTGGAAAACAATAGGCTCGAACCAGCCGTTTCCACCGGCGGTGGCGGATCAACAACGATGACGTCAAATTTTTTCCCGGTGCGTTTGAGAAAGCGTCGGCCATCGTCGGTGATCATGTGACCATTAGGGTCGGTGACGGCGCGGGCGGCGTCGGCGTGATAGAATTCAAATGCCTTTGTCACACTTGGCACTAGCTCCACCACGGTGGTGTCAATGTTCCAACTCAACGCCGAGCGATAGGTAGTTCCCATACCAAAACAAATGACCAGTGCGGACTCGGGCGGATTCTGGTGGAAGGCCAGCGGCAGATGCACCATGAATTTTGTGATGGGCGACAGAGAGGTCATGCCAATGCCATTGACCAGAAGCCATTTGTCGCCATCTGCCTCCATGGAAATTACTGACGCGGTGTAGTCCCGCCGGACGGTCATATTTTTTTGTGACCGGAAGAGCATTGCCTCAAAATCCCTGACAAAAAAGACGGACGCTACCAGTGCTGTTCCGGTCAGCAGGCCCCATCCCAATTGATGCCAGCGGGGACGGCTGTCACCCAATAAAAAATAAAATATGATGAATGGCAGGCTGAGCAGGATTAATGCGTGGCGTTCATTAAAATGCGGTAGCAGGATATAGCATGCGAATAGCGGTCCTAAAATGCAGCCCATGACATTGATGGCGTAGGCCTGTCCGGCTTGGGTCGGTTGGCCGGCAGCATATTCGTCAATCAGGCTTGGGGTCAGATATCCCAGCAAGGCGCAAACCGGGCCAATACTGGCCAGCAGAATGAGCGCGCTAAAGAGATCAATTGTTCCAATCCAGTTGGCCACCACGAGCCTTGAATCATTAGCCAGCACTGGCAGAAAGGCTGTGACTGCCAGCGCAGAAATTAACTTCCCTGTCGAAACGGCATGGCTTCGCCTTAAATCCCGGCGATACATCCATGAACCGACAAACGTGGCGCCCAAATAAGTGAAAACGATCATGGCAAATGAATATACTTGGGTTTTCAGAACAGGGGTGAAGGCGCGTGTCCACACCACCTCCATCGCCATGGCCATAAAGCCGGTAGAAAATAAAATCCACTTGATTTTCCCGCCCAGCAAACGGTCGGTATGCGGTGATGTGGCAACAGCGATCGGGGCATCTGTCTTCCCTGTAAGCCGGGCAGATTGCTGTTGCTCCCAGCCAAGACATACGCTGATGAAGGCAATGGTGAAATTACCCGCAGCCGCCAGCCAGAGCGTGTGATGAAAGCCCCAGATTTCAATCCAAATCACCGCCGCCAGAAACGTTCCGCTCATCGCCCCCAGCACATTAGCCAGATATAAAAAACTAAAGCTGTTCGCACTCCGTGAGTCTCGCTCCCGTATGTAAGCCATCATGAATGGAAACGTAGTCCCCATGCACACGCACCAAGGCAGGATGGTGACTGCCAGCACCAGAGCCGAGAGTGTCAGGTATCGGAAGGAATCTGATGCGCCGCTGGCCAGCAATAAATTTTCACCGGCGGTAAATAAACTCGGCACCGCAAACGCACCCAGACCGATGACAAGTTCCGCCCCGGCATAAAAATACGCGGCTGACCAGCCAGTTTTTCTGGTTAAAACTGGAATCCAGCGACCGCCCACCCACGAACCAACTGCAAGCCCCAACATAAAAACTGATAGCACCACCGATAGCACCGGCGTGATGATCCCAAATGACGCAAATGCCATGCGCGTCCAGATCACTTGATAAATGAGGCTCGAAAAACCAGATAGGAAGAAAAGAAAAAATAAAACCCTGCGGGTAAATGAATTCATGCAGCCAATTGTCTAACTGGTGATTTCAGTAAGGACAAGTTTCAAAATTCATCCACGTTCGGACGAGCCGAGGACAACGCGCGTGAATTTTATTCCTCAAACAGCGCCTGCGCGAATTGCATCGCGTCGAACGGTTGCAAATCGTCCGGCTGCTCGCCGAGACCGATGAACTTGATCGGCAGACCGAGTTCCTTGTGGATGGCCACGATGATGCCGCCTTTGCTCGTGCCGTCGAGCTTGGTCACGATGAGGCCGGTCAGCGGCACGGCCTTGTGAAATTCGCGCGCCTGATTCAGTGCGTTCATGCCCGTGCTGCCGTCGAGCACGAGCAAGACTTCGTGCGGCGCACCCGCGAGTTGCTTGCCGATGACGCGATGTAGCTTCTGCAATTCCTGCATCAAATTGTGCTTCGTGTGCAAACGTCCGGCGGTGTCAATGAACAGGTAATCCGCTTTGCGCGCGAGCGCCGCGGTGACGGCATCATGCGCCACGGACGCGGCGTCCGAACCGTAAGCGCTCGCAATCACTTCGACTTTCAGGCGCGTGCCCCAAAGTTTTAATTGCTCAATCGCCGCTGCGCGAAACGTATCGCACGCGGCGAGCAGCACGGATTTTTTCTGCGTCTGAAAATAATTGGCCAGCTTCGCGCTCGTGGTGGTTTTGCCCGTGCCGTTCACGCCGACAATCGAAACCACGCAAACGCCGCCGGGAATTTCTTTTAGCTTGGCGTTGTTCGTCGAAAGACTTTTTTCAATCTCCGCGCGCGCGATAGCGAGATAATCCAAACCCGCCGTGCCTTGCGTTTCGTAAGCGAGCTTCACCGCCGCCACGATTTGCGTGGTCATCGCCATGCCAAGGTCGGCGGCGATGAGGGCGTGTTCGATTTCTTCCAGCGACTCGGCGGTCAGCTTGGGCGAGCGCGTGACGATGCGCTTGATTTCGTGTGTCAGCTTGGCGTGCGTCTTGGCGAGGCCGGCTTTGAATTTGGAAAATAAACCCATGGGAATCTTCAGACACTAATTTCACTAATTTTCTCGAATTGGCTATTTCGATTTCGTGCCAATTCGTGAAATTCGTGTCTCTTTCATTTTTTCAACGTGTTCGTAAGGCAGTTTGACGCCGCCGATGAGCGGCTGCTTTTTGCTGAAGCCGTGACAATCACTACCGCCGGTGACGAGTAAATTATATTTCTCGGCAATCTCCAGATAGCGTTCAGACATCACGGTGGAATGTTTCGTGTGAAAACATTCAATGCCGTCGAGCCCGGCGTTTACGAGATCGGGTATGATATCGTCCGTGCGATTCAAACCCGGATGCGCCATCACCGCGAGACCGCCAGCCTGATGAATCAACTCAACACTTTCGAGCGCAGACATTTTGGTTTTGGGCACCCAACACGGCCGGCCTTTTTTGAGATACTTTTCAAACGCATCGTCCAAGTTGGTGATGAGTTTTTCCTTCACGAGCGCGCGCGCGACGTGCGGGCGGCCGGGCGACTTGCAATTCGCCAGCGCAAAGACCGATTCGGCCTTGAGCGGAATACCGAGCTTATTCAACGCCGCGCACATTTCGCGGATGCGATTTTGGCGCACGGCTTGAAATTTTGCGATGCGGTCGAGAAGCGTTTTATTTTTCGTGTCGAGAAAATAGCCGAGGACGTGGACTTCGGTGTCGTCATGTTCCGCGGTGAGTTCCGTGCCGGAAATAAATTCCATCTTCACGTTCGCGCACGCCGCCGCCGCGCGTTCGCAACCTTCGACCGAGTCGTGGTCGGTGAGCGCGATGCACGCGAGGCCGACATTTTGCGCACGCAACACCAATTCCTCCGGCGTAAACGTGCCGTCGGAAAACATCGTGTGCAGATGTAAATCGGCAAACATGGTTAGTCCAAAGTCCAATGTCTAATGTCCAAAGTTTTGGTGGTGCGGATGTTCATGCTTTGAATTTACTGCCTTTCAGTTCGGAGCGCCGCAGATAAGTTATCATGCCGGAAATCAGACGACTGACTTCCTGACTTTGCTCGGAAAGCTGTTTGAATTCGGCTTCGCTCAAATATTTTTCGTCCAGCGCCACGTAAAGTTGGCAGCGCACTTCGCCACAAGAGCCTTTGGCGTTGGAGAGAAATTGGGCGAATTCCTTATCGCCACCACGCTCAAATCCTTCCGCTATGTTTGACATGATGGAAATCGAGGCTCGGCGAATTTGATCACGCAATCCAAAATCTTTCGCAAAAGTCCCGTTCGCGGAAATTTTATAGACGAGGCGATTCAAATCGCGGGCTTTTTGCCAGCTTATCAAATCCTCAAATCGCTCAATCTTTGCCATGACTTTGGGCTTTGGACTTTAGACTTTGGACTGTCTTGCCGGTCGGAGAATTTCGCCGCGCACCTTGTCGAGAATGCCGTTCACGAATTTGCCGCTGTCCTCGGTGGAAAATTTCTTCGCGATGTCCACCGCCTCGTTGATGCTGACGACGGGCGGGATGTCCTGGCGATGCAGCATTTCGTAAATCGCGAGCCGCATGATGTTGCGATCCACGGCGGCGATACGGTGAAAATCCCAATTTTTCGCGTGCTTCTTGATGTGTTCGTCAATCGCGTTGCGATGTTCCAAAACACCTTTGATGAGCGGTTCCGAAAACAGGCGCAGTTCTGCCTCGTCCACGGTGGGCGGCGGCAACTCGGTGACCTCGCCCCACTTGGCGTGGCCGGATTTTTCATCCTCGATGGCGGCAGCGCGCTGGGAATTCCAGAACGTGGACAACTCCAGTTCGAGGTTGTCCGGCGGATTCAGATCGTGCTGAAATAAAAATTGAACTGCGCGTTCCCGCGCTTCGCGTCGTTTGCCCATGAAAGCATCATGCCGCAGAATGCCGCGGCGGGAAATGAAAAATTGCGCGGCAAAATCTCAACCGCTATTCTCCGCGCATGAAAGTCGGCAAACTCCTCCACACGCGCTATCGCGTGAACGATCTCGAACGCACGGTGAAATTTTACCGCGACATCCTTGGCCTCGCCGAAGTGAAACGCCACAAATCGCCGCGCGGCTCGGAACTGGTTTTCATGCAAGCCGCCGGCAGCGAGGAATTGATTGAGCTGTGCCATTTTCCCGGCAGCGAACCGGTGAAATGTCAGCCCGACCTCACGCATCTCGCGTTCGAAGTGGACAATCTTGCCGCATTTGAAAAACATCTCGCCGCCCACGGCCTGAAATTTTCCGACGGCCCGACCACCAGTTCGCAAGGAACGACCTTTGCTTTCGTGGACGCGCCCGAAGGCTACGAAATCGAATTGATTCAAAAGAAATAATCGCACACCAATTTTTCCTAACTCCCAAATTCTATTTCATAACACCTAAATAAAATGAGCGTCCTCATCGTCGGCACCACTGCACTCGATTCCATCAAAACTCCCACCAAGGAAAACCCGCGTTTGCTCGGCGGTTCGGCCAGCCATGCCGCGGTCGCGGCTAGTTTATTTTCGCCGGTGAAACTTGTCGGCGGCGTGGGCGAGGATTTCCCGAAGAAATACATCGAGCTGTATCGTAAACACAAGATTGACCTCGCTGGCTTGCAGATTCTGCCGGGCAAAACCTTTCATTGGTCGGGCGAATACGAGATCAACATGAATAATCGACGCACGCTCGCGACGGAACTCGGCGTCATCGAAACCTTCCAGCCGAAACTGCCCGCTGCGTATCAAAACGCGCCATTCGTGTTGCTCGGCAACATCGCGCCGGCACTGCAAATCAGCGTGCTCGACCAGATGAAGAAGCCGAAATTCGTCGTCGCCGACTCGATGGATTTGTGGCTGAACATCGCGCTGCCGGATTTGCTCAAGCTGCTCAAACGCGTGGACGGTTTTGTGCTCAACGACAGTGAAGCCGAATTACTGACCAAGGAAGACAACCTGTTCGTCGCGCTCAAAAAAATCCACAAGCTTGGACCGAAATATGTCATCATCAAAAAAGGTTCGCACGGCTCGGTGCTCTCCGGCCCGAAAGGCGTGTTCATCTGCCCCGCGTATCCGCTGCACACCGTCGAAGACCCGACCGGTGCGGGCGATTCCTTCGTCGGCGGCCTGATGGGTTATCTCGCCACGGCCAAAGGTTCGATTGATGCGAACATCCGCCGTGCGATGGTTTACGGCAGCGTCACCGCGTCATTCTGCTGCGAAGGTTTTGGTCTGAACGCGACGACCAAAGCCACGCGCAAAGCCATTGAACAGCGCGTGAAGGAACTGGAAAAACTGACGAAGTTTTGACACCAATGAAAAAGCGGAGCGGAATTAAATTGCTCCGCGAATGCGTTGGAACAGGTGAAGAAATCCAACGTCACAAGCGGTATCGAATAACGTTCCGAATCTGGCTTTCAAATGGAGAGTTTGTAAATTGGCGCAAGTGGATAAAACCTACTGGTCAATTGCATGGGATGGAGCTTTCAGAAGACGGCTCGACCATAACAGCCAAATATAACTTTGATCGTAATGATTTATTTGCTGGTTTGTTTTACGGAATTGAAGGGATGCGTATTGGTGGAAAAAGAATTCTCAAAATCAGCCCCCATTTAGCTTATCGAGAAAGGGGCATTGAAGGGATAATTCCGCCAAACGCGGTCTTAAAAGTTGAAGTTGAAATTATCCCTGAAAAGAAAGAGGGCGAAATTTAACTTACAAACTTCGGCTCAAACACTTGGCCGAGGTTGTGTTTGCGGAGCAGTTCGCAGAATTTCGCGATGGCGCGCTTTTCGTCCTCGCCGACATGGTATTGGATGTGCCACTCGAAATAATCGCGCCGAAAATCCGCGTCAAACTCCTCGCGCGTCTCGATGATGTAGTCCAGTGTCTCCATGCCGAAACGTTTGGCCTGACGTAATTCACTGCGTAGCGTCTTGTTCTCGATTCCGCGCCGCAGCGCCCAGACCGCAAAAACAAAGGGCAGATTCGTCAACTCTGTCCACGCTAGACCAAGGTCGAAAATTTCGTGCGCGGGCGACGAGCGTTGAAATTCAATCGCCGGATCGCCGATGAGCAGGACAAAATCTTTTTCCTTCGCGACTTCGTAATTTTCCAGTGGCTTGAATTGCGGGAACAAGTTTCGCTCCGCGAGCAGAACTTTCAGTAGATTCACGCTGGTGAGCGACGCGGTGTCGCAGAAAACTTCCGTCACTTCTTGGAGCGGTTTTTTGTGCGCGAGAATGACGCTGTAAACTTCGCCGAGCGAGCCGATGGCCACGCCGTCGAGAATGTCATAGCGGTCATGCAGCAAAACTTCGGTGATGCTGACGAGCGCGGCGTCGAGTTCGTCGCGGCGCAACATTTCAGCGAGCTTGGATGGCGGCGCGAAGATGAGTTCGCCATCGATGTCGCGCGTGAGCGGCGCGGCGTTGAGATACGGCACGGAGCCGATGCGAAACTTACTGGTGCGATCGCCGGGCATGGCGGTTACTTGGCTTGCAGATCAAGGTTCTGGCGCTGCAGCGTGCTACCTTCGGCGGCGGCGAGATTGGCGAGGGCTTTGTTGTAGTCGGCCAACGCGCGAATCTCCTGCGAGCGCGCCGAGGTCAGATTATTTTGCAGCTGCAGCACGGTGAAGGTGGTGCTTTTGCCGACGGCGTATTTCTTCTGTTCGGCGTCGAGAGCGGCCTCGGCGTAAATACGCGCCTGCTTGGTGGCATCCGCGCTTTCCCAAGCGGATTGCGCGGCTTTTACGGCGTTATCAATTTCCACCATGACGTTTTGCTCAAGCTGCTTCAATTGCAGGAGCAATTGTTTTTCCGTCGCCTTGCCGGCTTTCAACTGGTTGCGCGCCGAAATGTTGCCGAGCGGCATGGTTAATTTCCCGCCGTAGCTGTAAAACGGTCGACTGCCGTCGTTCATCTGGTTGAATGAATCAACATATTGGTTGCCGCTGCCGTTGAAGCCGTAGCTGCCGATCAAATCCACTTCCGGGAAAAGCTGGTTGCGGTAATACTTCAACTGAATGCCCTGCCGTTCGAGGTTGAGTTTCGCCTGCATCAAATCCGGGCGTTCGGTCATGCCCTTGTTCCAACTGTCCTGCACGTCAAACAACTGCCGTGTCGCCATGAGTGTCGCCGTGGGTTCGATATCCGTGTCGTGCCATTGCGAATAGCTGTCAGTGATTAGATTCTTCAACGCGTTTTGCGCTACGGAAAAAGCGTTCTGAGCGGCGATGAGATTGGCGTGGTTTTGCGCCACCTGTGCCTGATCCTGCTGCACGTCCAGCGGGGCGAGGCTGCCGACCTGCACGCGCTGCTTGTCCTGATCTAATTGCGTCTGCGCCAGTCCGAGCGCTTCCTGCTGCACCTTCACATTTTCCAGCGCGTAAATCAGCTCGTAGTAGGCATTCTCCACGGCGGTCACCGTCGTGATGATCTGGTTGCGCAAAACCTGCTCGGAATATTTCAACTGATTTTTTGCGACGAGAATCTGCAGCCGGTTGTTATCAATCCAGAAATTCTTCAGCAACGGCTGCGTCAGTTCCAGACCGATGGAACCGCTTGAACTATCGGGGAAACTGAAGGAATTCGTATTAAAGTTTTTGCTGGTGTGATTTTCGGAAAGATTACCCAGCAGATCGTAGCGCATGCCCCAGGGTGTTCCGCCGGAGAGATCGGGGGTGAAACTGTTATTCCGTTGCGTCGTTGGGAGAACATACTGCGGTCCCGCAAAATATCCGCCGGAATTATCGTAGCGATGCCGACCATCCAGACTGAACGTCGGGTCGTAGCCGCTATAAGCCGCCGATAAGTTGAATTGGGAAATCTGCGGACTGAACCGCTCAATCCGCACATCGAAGTTGTTGTTTAGTGCAGCGGCAAAACAGTCTTGCAACGACAACGGGCGACCTGCTGGCGCGTTCGTTTGCGCGGACAGCCCGGTCAGGCTCGCGGCCAGAAATAAAATGGCACCGATTTTTTTCATTGGTAAACCAGACGCCGCCGCCCGTTGCAAAGTAACCAAAAGGTTATTTCGTCGGAGCGGTTTCCGTGATGGTGGCGTTCTTCTCGATCAGTTCCAGCACCTTTTCGTGCAGCACCTGCTCGTAAAGTTCGTTCACACCATTCCGCTTCTGCAAATCCTTGATGAACTGGTCAAACGGCATCTGATTCATCATCGCTATCTGCTGCGCGCGCTTGAGCACATCCTCCTGCGAGGCCTGAAGTTTTTCCTGCTCGGCGATCCGGCTTACGAGAAATGCGAGTTTCACACGTTCCTTGGCATTGACGGCAGCGGCGGCGTAGATTTCGTCCTTCTGCTGCTCGATGATGTCGCGGTTCACGCCGCGCTGCGTGTTCTGGCGAACCAAATCATAAACCAGATTGCGCGTCTCGTTGGCAACGGCAGATTCCGGTAGATCAAAATTCACCTTGCCCAGTAATTCGCGGACAAGCTGGCCGCGCACGGCCTTTGTGCGTGAATATTTCAATTCATTTTCCAAGTCCGCGCGCACGCCGACCTTGAGGGCTTCCAGATTTTCCGCGCCAAATTTCTTGGCCAATTCGTCATCGAGCGCCGGCAGGGCTTTCTCCTTCACCTCGACCAACTCCACTTCATAAACGCCCTTCTTACCTTGCAATTCCTTGGTGACGAAATCCGCAGGAAAATCAACATTCACCGTGCGTTTGTCGCCAGCGCTGGCTCCGATGAGTTGCGCGGCAAAACCGGGAATGAACGTGCCTTCGGTCGTTTCAATCCAGAAATTTTTCTGCTCGGTCAAACCCTTCGCCGTCGGCGCGAGTTCGGTGATGACCTTACCGTCGCAGGTGCCGGTGTAATTCACCACCGCGATATCGCCGCTGGCCAGCGAGCGGGCGACGGTGTTGTAGCTGGCGTGTTGGCCGCACAGCAGATTGAGCGCCTTTTCCACGTCCGCATCCGTCACGGACTTGGTTTCGAGCGTGGCGGGCAAACCTTTATATTCCGGCAGTTGAAAATCCGGCGCGGTCTCGATGGTGGCGGTGAATTGCAAGCTTTGGCCGCGACCAAATTGGACTTCCTCGATGTCGGGATAACCGACCACCTGAAGCTTCTGTTCATCAATCGCCTTGCGATACGCGTCGCCGATGAGCTTGCGCTTGGCTTCGTCCTTGATTTCCGCGTCATATTTCTTGATGACCATGTCGCGCGGCGCTTTGCCCGGACGGAAGCCCGGCAACGCCGCCTGCTTCTGATAATCTTTCGTGACGGCGTCAAACGCGGTGTCCACGGCGGTTACGTCGAGTTCCACCCGCACGAGCTTTTTGCACGGGGCCAAATTTTCAATCGATACGTTCACAATAAAATAAAGGTTAAACGAGCCGCGCAGCATAAATTAACCGCAACCCGATGGCAAATGGTTTCGCCTCGCGCAAATGGAGCATGAAAGAAAAAAGACCGGCGACGATGAAGGATTTCATCATCCCCAGCTTGAACTGCTCGCGGCGGTTTAGTTGCCACCAAGAGACCACCGATGGTCACGAGGGGATAATCACTGATATTCGTGGATAATTTAAAAGCGGCATTGAAAAATGCCGCTTGTTCGTAATTTTTTAGCTGAGGTCAAATGGCCGCTTTTTGATTTTTAACGAGCTGGCGCCCCACAGAAATCAGAAACACCGCCGGAACGAAGATCATCATCGCCTGCGTAATGGGTTCAGGAACGGCGTTAATTTGCATATAGCGAACTTCTGTATTTTGTTGGCCCCATATTGGAGTAGGCTGATTGCCCAAATGGAACGCACCCAAAAACCCCGTTTGCGAAGTGCCGGCATATTGCCATCCCACGGACCCAATCGCAGACCCGTTGCCAATGGTATCTAAAATTATTGCATAATTCTGCCCTTCAGTCAGAGACAATGGAGCATTTAAGTTCACGCTGTATTCGTTGGCACCTCCTGACGAAGTCCCCAAGGAAGAACTCGATGAAACCGTCCCTATCAGCGTAAATGCGCTGACACTGTTCGGTATTGGTTTAAAAGTTGTCGAATTAACGTTGGCAAGATAAACATTGGCCAAAGTAGCACCATTTTTAAAGTTCAACCCTAAAATGATTTGCACGTTGATGGTTGAGGCACCGGCTATGGTAAAGGATTCTGCCTTGTATTGATTTACATTATTTTGTGCTGTGCCAGTCATAGCGTCGCCCAAGTTAGACAAAACTAAACCTGCCTTGGCAGAGAATCCCATAACCACCACACCAACAACCAATGGGGTCAACCACCACCGTTTCATTTTTTTGGATTTATTCATAGCAATCACATCTTTTTTTATAATAGATGTGGGCAGCTTACAAAAGTAAAAAAACAGTAGCAAGCCTAAAATTATTAGCGCAAACTTTCTGTTCGGTTACTGTCCCGCAATAGGTGTCGGCAACAAACCTGAACGTAAAAGTGTCCGAAGACTGTAAGGCATTTGGAAAACTTGCGATGTTAAAGGTATCGAGCAAGACCCAACTTCCGGTCAGGTTATACCACGCGTGAATGTTTTCGGTCGCGGCGCAATAAACTAGGCGCAGGTTAAAGTCTATGTTGGTTGCCAGAATATATTGCCTTGTAGTCGTGGTTGCGCCGTTGCCCGCCCGCAAGCAGGGGAAATAATTCCGCAACATTCTTGTCTGGCAGTGAGCCGACAATCCGGCTTTCATGTCTGTCAAGTGAAGCAGATATTCTTCATCACCGGCACGGATACCGGCGTCGGCAAGACCGTTTTGACCGCGCTGCTGGCGCAGTTTCTGCGCGGGAGTGGCGTGAACGTCACCGCGCTCAAACCCATTTGCTCCGGCGGCCGCGACGATGCCATGCGGCTTTGCGCCGTGCTGGATGGCGCATTGAAATTGGATGAAATCAACCCGTGGCATTTTCGCGCCGCCATTGCGCCCGCGCTCGCCGCGAAGCTGGAGAAAAAATCCGTCGCCCGCGCGCAGGCGCTCGCGCACATCCGCGCGATGCAGAAAATTTTTGCCGTGATATTAGTGGAGGGCGCGGGCGGTTTGTTAAGTCCGTTGGGCGAGGATTTTGATTCGCGGGATTTGATGGCCGCTTTGCGTGCGACTCCCATCATCGTCGCGCCCAACAAACTCGGCGCGATAAATCATATTTTGCTGACGCTGGCAGCGCTACCAAAAAAAATGCGGGCGCAGACGCGGGTGGTTTTGATGACGCCGCCGAAGCCAGACGCGGCGACGAAATTAAACGCAATACTGTTGGCGCAGTTTCTCCCAGCCCAAAAAATCTTGACGCTGCCGTGGCTTGGTAAAAATGTTCAACTTCAAGCGGCGCTAAAAAGTTCAAAGGTGCGCCGGACGTTGGCTGCGCTGGCGGAAACTTAATTTTTCGTCGGCGCATTGGTCGTGCTGAAAGCTTCTCGCCATGGCCGGTGGCTTTTGTATAGCTCCAGTCGGCGTTGATAGGGTTCGAGATTTTTAGGGTTCAGCGTTCTGGCGGTATCGAGTGCGGATTGCGCGGCCATTTGCGCCGCGTCAAATTTTCCCAGCTCGGCGCAGGCCATGCCCAGCACATCCAACACGTTTGGCTGGCTGCCGCCGGTCAGTGCGTTCGCCTTCGCGGCGAGCAGAAAGGCGTTCTGACCATTGCGCGTGGCGGGGTTTGGCGAAGCAGCAAGCACCTGCGCGGTGAAGATAAGAATATCAACATTGTTCGGATCCAGGCGCAGCGCGGTGCGCAGTTCGTCCAACGCCGCGTCGTCGCGGGTTTGCCGGAGATAAATTTTGGCAATCTCAACGTGCGACCACGGATAACGTAAATCCAATCGCGCGGATTCAGAAAATTCTCTGAGCGCCTCGTCCGTTTTGCCGGCGCGATTGAGCGCCAGGCCGAAGCAGTGATGCAGGATTGATTTCTTGGGTTCAAGACGCGCGGCTACGCGATGGGCTGCGAGCGCTTCGGTCGGTTGCCCCAGCCGATCCAGCACGTTGGCCAGATTGTGAAAACCCAAATAGCGATTGGGTTCGAGTCGCGTAGCGGCAAGGTATTGCTCGGCCGCTTCGGCAGATTGGCCGCCTTGTTCCAGCGCCACGCCAAGATTGTTGCGAGCGACGTCATTGTCGGTGGTCACGGCGAGCGCGTGCTGAAACAGGGTGATGCTGTTTCGCCAATAACGAAGCTGGATTTCTGTTGCCGCCACGCACGCGGCAAGAATGAATATGGAAAAGACCGCGAGCGCGGTTTGTGAGATTTTTAAACGTTCGCCTATACTAGGCGCGGCAAAAGTGACGGCGATAAAAAGACCAATTGATGGCAGATAAGTATAGCGGTCGGCCAGCGCGGCACCGCCAACTTGCACGAGACCGATGACCGGCACGAGCGTGCCGAGAAACCACAGCCAGCCGGTCAGCAGATACGGCGAGGTGCGACGCCATTGCCATGCGGCCAGCGTGATTGCCGGCAATCCCACTACTGACAGCGCCACGACTGTGGTGGAAATTTTTTCGTGGAGCGGATAAAAAACCGCAAGATTGGCCGGCCAGAAAGTTTTGCCGAGATATTCAACATAGGCGAACGGCACACTCTTGAGTCGATAATGCAGCGGCACGCCATCCAGAGAAGCGACGGCATCATTGCCGGGTTGCGACTGGGCAAAAAACGTGATGCAGCAGGACGCGGCGGCGAGGAGGAAGAATGGCCATTTTTCCAGAACAATTGAAAAATTGACGCGGTTCGGTCGGAAATTTTCAGTGCGCCGCAGCGGCCAGAAGTCCAATAGCAGCAGCACGCACGGCAGCGTGACGAGCATGGGTTTTGCCATCAAACCCAGCGCAAAGGTCACGAGGCTCCCTACAAAATAAATTTTAGCTTTTGGATTTTGGGCTTTGGTTGATTCGACATAACGCGCGTAATTCAGCAAGGCCAGCAGCGCAAAAAACGTGCTCAAAACATCCTTACGTTCGGCAATCCACGCGACGGATTCGACGTGTAGTGGATGCCACGCAAACAATGCGGCGATGAAGGCGGACGGCCAGATTTTTTTTGTCAGTCGCAGTAGTAGCGTGAATAACAACGCCGTGTTTGCCGCATGAAGCAAAGCGTTTTCTAGATGCGGTCCGGCGGGGTTCAGGCCGAACACGCCGCAGTCGATCATATGCGAGAGCCACGTCAGCGGATGCCAGTTGCAGGCGGACGTGGAGGTGAAGGCCCATTTCACGCCTGACCACATTACGCCATTTTGCACGATGGGCTGGTCGGTGACGTAAAGGCCGTCGTCATAGACGCAAAAACTGAACCACGCCACCGGCAGATACAGCGCGAAGGTGACGGCGGCGAGCAGCAAAGCAATGCGGCGCGGTTGCGACATGGGATTCTTGTAAGCGATTTTGGCAGCGGGGGCAAAGCGCGATTCGATTATTCACGCAAAAAGTTTTTGCAATTTCCACCGCCGACAATGATAATTCGCGCGGCGGCAGAATGCTCACGCAGCCGCCACTTGGCCAAAACCGGTTCCTCACCACCAAGTAATTTTTTGAATTTTATGAGCGGGTTACCTATTGCCATTATCGCTGCGGCCACCAAACAGGTGGAATTGCTTTACGTCTGGGATCAGGCGCGGCCTGAAGCCAAGATCATCATCGTCCTGCTGTTTTTTTCCTCCATCGCCGTCTGGTGGATGATGATTTTCAAAGTCATCCAGATGCGGCGCGCGCGGAAACTGGATTCGCTGTTCGGCGAGGAATTTTCCGCGCAGAAAACGGTGCTGGAAATGTTCGACCGCAAATTGCAGGTGGACGGCTGTCCGCTCTACGCGGTTTATCAGGCCGGCTGCGTGCAGCTCGACGCGCGTTTGCGCGGGCCGAGCGGCGAACGCGCCAAGCAGCAGATCACGCTCAAAAACATGGAGCACATCAAACGCGCCATCGAAAATGTCGTGGCGAAAGAAAGTTTGAAACTGGAATCCGGCTTGATTCTATTGGCGATTGCGGTGAGCGGCGCGCCGTTCATGGGTTTGCTCGGCACGGTCTGGGGCGTGATGAGCACGTTCGCGGGCATCGCGCAATCGCCGCAGGGCGCGACGCTCGCGGTGATGGCGCCGGGCGTTTCCGCCGCGCTCGTCACAACCGTCGCGGGCTTGCTCGTCGCGATTCCCTCGATGTTTGGTTACAACTGGCTCGTCCATAATCTGCGTGCGTTCACCGTCGAGCTGGACAACTTCGCGCAGGAACTTGTGTCGAAAATGGAAACCGAATTTCTCGGCGAAGAATAATTTTCCATGCGCCGCTTTTCACAACGCAATTCGCTGGTGACGTTGAGCGATATCAACATCACGCCGCTGCTGGACTTGGCGTTCGTGCTGCTGATCATTTTCATCATCACCACGCCGTTGCTGACGCAGAGCATCGAATTGAAATTACCGAAGGGCGGCGCGCCGGACAAACGGCTGAACAAAAATGATATCCGCACCGTCGAAATCACCAGCGCCGGTTATTACAAACTCGAAGGCAGACCGCTGGCGCTGCCGCAAATCATCCGGCAGCTTGCGGGCGAATTTCGCGGCAACGCCAATCTCGTTGTTTACATTCGCGCGGACAAGGACAGTCGTTACGATCTCGTCGCGCAGGTGATTGACGGCTGCCAGAAAGGCGGTATCACGCGCTACTCGCTGCGCACCGACCCGACGCCAGTAAAATGAATCGGCTGCAAAAAAAATGTCTCATCGCCACGGCAGGTTTTCACCTGCTGCTGGTGTTGGTGATTCTTTTTGGCGCGGCATTTTTCACGAGCCACGAAAAACCGGACGAGACAACGCTGCTCACGGTGATTCCCGCCAACCTCATAGATGCGGCGTTCAACAGCGGCGTGAAAGCCGCGCAACCGCCTGCGCCCACGCCACCACAACCGGTTCAAACGCCACCGCAACCGCCGCAGCCTAAACCGGAGCCAGTCAAGCAGCCGGATCTGGAACCCGTGAAGCCTGCGCCAACTTTGGTGGAAAAAGTGAAAGATTTTTTTAAAGCAGAACCGCAAAAGCTTTCGCCGGATGAGCTGGAGCCGGTGGAAAAACCGGCAAAGCCAGCTCCAAAGAAAAGGGAAATCAGTCTAAAGCCCGTTATTCGCAAGACTCCGATTGTGGCGGACACCACGGCAGCCGACGAGGCTCGTGATGCAAAGCGTGCGCGTGATGCACGGTTGAAGGCGATTACCAGTGCCGCCCGCAGTATCAAGGAAAACGCTTCATCTGCCACGACAGTGGAAATGCCCGGCACCGGCAGCGTGTCGTATGCGAATTATGCGTCGGTCGTCAAAAGTGTTTATGAACAGGCGTGGACGCCGCCAGATGATTCTTCCAGCGACGATGCCAATATCAAGGTTAGCGTGACTATCGGTAGCGACGGCACGGTAATAACCTCGCGCGTTCTCGATGGCTCGGGCGACGCGCGTGTGGATGCCAGTGTGCAGCGGACGCTCAATCGCGTGAATTTTGTCGCGCCGTTCCCCGACGGTGCGAAAGAAAAACAACGGACATTTATTATCAACTTCAACTTAAAAGCGAAAAGGATGCTCGGATGAAAAAAAATATTTTTAACTTTTTAATTATCTGCCTCGTCGCCGTCGCGTTCACGGGCGCGCGGGCGCAGGATGAAATCAAAATTGAACACACGGGAAATTTCTTCGGCCAGAAACCCATTCCCGTTTCCTTGAGCGGGTTCACCGGCGAGGGCGCGGAGGTTTTGAAATTTGATTTGGCGGTTCAAGGTTTTAGTTTTGTCACGCCGGATGCGGCCCAGTATCTCATTAGCGGCAGCGACGCGGGCGCGGTCACCGGCAGTTTGACGGATAAGTTCACCAAGCGCGTGCTGCTCTCGCGCAGTTACAACGGCGCGAGTTTGCGGCGGCAGGCGCACGCGTTCGCGGATGACATCGTGTTCGCAATCACGGGCAAAAAAGGAATTGGTCAGACTAAGATTGCTTACAAGTCGCAGCCGGCAGGTTACGGCGTGGGTGAAATTTACGTCGCGGATTTTGATGGCGCAAACGCGCAGCGCATCACGACGGACAACGCCATTGTGGCCAAGCCCGCGTGGGCGCCGGGCAAGCTGGCGTTGTATTACACGTCCTATGCGCTGGACAATCCGGACATTTTTTATCACAGCCTGACGACGGGGAAACGGAGTAAAATCGCGGCGTATTCCGGCTTGAACACCAGCGCGGCGGTTTCGCCGAACGGTTCGAAGATTGCCATGGTGTTGAGCAAATCTGGCAGCGCAAACATCTGGGTGTGCAACGCGGATGGAACTAATTTGAAACAGATTTCGCACGGCGATGAAGATTCTTCGCCGACGTGGTCGCCGGACGGAAGTTGGATTTGTTTCGCAACGAAGCACAGTGAACGTCGACGGCTCGCAAAAGTTCCCGCGAGCGGCGGCACGGTGCAATATCTCAACACCACTGGCGCGCCGAATCCCACGGAGCCAGATTGGTCGCCGGACGGCAAATGGATCGCGTTCACCTCGCAGATGCACGACTTCAACGTCTGCGTGGTGCCGGTGGATGGCAGCATGGCGCCGGCAGTGCTGGTGGAAGGCCAGAATCCATCGTGGTCGCCGAACTCGCGGACGCTCGTTTTCAACCGCTCGATGGGCTACCGGCAAGTGCTGTCTGTGCTTGACGTTTTCACCAAACAATACAAGGATTGTGCGCGAGCGACCGGAAGCAGTTCCCAGCCCGCTTGGGCGAAATGATATTCTTTTTCGTCACAGAATTTTAACCGCAACTTTTAACCAGCGAATTTAACTAATAAAAAATTATGAAAATGAACCAGATTGTTTTTCCGCTCGCGCTCGCGCTCGCTGCGACGCTGGCCACCACCGGCTGTAAACACACGCCCGTCAAGGTCACGCAGATACCGGGTTCGCAGGCCGGACCGGTTGGTGACGGCAATGGCAGCGGGACTTTGCCTCCCGGTAGCGCGATAAACGGCGATGGCGGCGGGACGGGAATTAACACCGCGCCGGGCGGCGGCGGCACGGCCGGTTTAGACATGTTCGATGGTATGATCAAAGACCCGGCGGCGCTCGCGGCCAACACGGTTCATTTTGCGTTCGACAGCGCGGCCATCAAGAAGAGCGAAGACGCGAACATTTCCGCCGTCGCCTCCGCATTGTCTGCCAATACGAATGACAAGTTGCTGATTGAAGGCAACTGCGATGAACGTGGCACGGAAGAATACAACCGCGCACTCGGTGAACGTCGCGCGCTTGCCGCGCGCGAAGCGCTCGCCAAACGCGGCGTCAGCCCCGAACGCATTCGCACCATCAGTTACGGCAAAGACAAGCCCGCCGACCCCGGCCATGACGACGCCGCGTGGAGCAAAAATCGCCGCGCTGATTTCGTCCTGCTGCATCCGAAACCTTAAGTTGGTCGGCAAGAGAATTGCATTTCAAGGCCGCGCCTAACCGCGCGGCCTTTTTCTTTTTGCGGCTTTACTTAAATGTCCCGTCAGCGTAGGGTAAATTCAGTTATATTATGAACGCCATGTTAGCCATTCTCGGTTTGAGCGGAACGGAACTGATCATCGTGCTGGTTGCGATTTTGGTTCTCTTTGGAGCCAAGCGTATTCCTGAATTTGCCAAAGGTCTCGGCAAGGGCATCAATGAATTCAAGAAAGCTTCCCGCGAAGTGACCGATTCGCTGGAAAACGAATCTGCATCGGCCGCCCCCAAAGCGCCGCCGTCTAACACCACGGCGCAATCGCAGGCAAATCCGCCGCCTCCGGAAACCAAGGTCATTTAATCGCGCTGGCCGGGTTCCGCGCCGATTTTCATGGCCGATTTCTCCAAAGCACCACTGCCTGACGAGCCGGAGGAAGGTGGTGGCCCCGTCAAAAGTTTTCTCGAACACCTCGAAGATTTCCGCTGGCTTATAATCAAAACCGGCGCGGCGTTGCTGGTGTGTTTGATTGTCTGTCTTTACGCCGTCCCGCAAATTGTCGCCGTCCTGAAATGGCCGTTGTCCCGCGCCGCGCTGGTGCGCGTGAACGACGAGCGCAAGGCATTAGTCTGCGTCGGCACCAACACGGTTGCCACGTTGGATTTGACGACTAACCAGATTGGCGGCCTCGATCTGGGCTCGAATTGGTTCACCGTGCTGCATCTCGAACCGGTGCAGGTGGGTAGTAACATCTTGTTGTCGGTGCGAGTGGAAAAAAATCCGCCCACGGCCACCGTGTTGCAGTCGGCCACGGATTTGGTTTATTTCGATCCCGCCGCGCCGTTTTATTCTTCCATGATGCTGGCGTTTTACGGCGGCATCTTGATGTCTTCGCCGATCATTTTCTTTTTCCTCGCGCAATTCATTTTGCCCGCGCTGAAAATCCGCGAGAAAAAATACGTCCTGCGCGCCGCGTTCATCGGCGTCGGATTATTTCTGGCTGGCGTGGCGTTCTGCTATTTCTTCGTGTTGGCGCGGGCGTTGAAATTCGCCGTTTGGTGGGCAATCTGGATGGGCGTGAAAGTTCCTGAATGGCGCGCAGAAACGTATTTCAGCTTCGTCACCAAATTTCTCCTCGGCATGGGGCTTGGCTTTGAACTGCCAGTAGTGTTGCTCGCGCTCGTGAAGATTGGCGTGTTGGATTATCAAAAACTCACCGCCCTGCGCCGCTACATGATCGTCATCAACCTCGTGCTGGGCGCGCTCCTGACCACGCCGGAGCCGTTCACGCAACTGGTCATGGCCGTGGTGCTACAAATCCTTTTTGAAATTAGTGTCTGGATTGCGTGGTATTGGGAATGGCGCGACCGAAAACGCGCTTTACAAGCGGGCGATTCGGCGTAAGCTCAAAACATCAACTGACATTCGTATGCGCAAAATGTTTTTTATCTTCGCCGCCGCCGTTGTGGCTGGCGGTCTGACCGGTTGCAGTGGTCCGGAACACAAGCTGGCTCGCGGCCTCGACAACACCATGGAAATCGTCCGCTGGGGCGATATGCGCCGCAGCGTCGAGCAAAACGCCGTGTTTTCTGCGCCCGATGTCAGTTATTCCTACGGCCTAGTCCACGGGTTTGACCAGTCCATGTGCCGCTTCGGTTTGGGCATTTACGAAGTTGCCACCTTCCCCATTCCATCCTACAAACCGATTTGCACCGACAAAGTTCCGGCCAGTCCGCAGTATCCCGACAGCTATCGCCCGGGTTTGATTTCTGACTCGACCTTTAATACCTCCACCTACAGCGGCTACCCCGGCGGTGACATCGCGCCGTTTATCCCCGGCAGCCGTTTCAGTGTTTTTGACAACTGACGTGAATTATTTTTCCGCATCACGCGCCAACAAGAATTGTTGGCGCGTTTTGCTTTCCTGAACCACTCATGCGCCTCGAAAAAAAATCGCCCTGCAAGGTCAACCTCCTCTTGAATATCCTCGGCCAGCGCGCCGATGGCTTTCACGAACTGGAAACCGTCATGCAGCCGGTGAATATTTGCGATGAAATGACGTTCGAGCGCGCCAGTTCTGGTTTGCAATTGACGTGCAGCAATCCTGAGCTGCCGTGCGATTCAAAAAACCTTGTCCATCGCGCCGCTACTGCATTTCTCGCCACCGTGAAAATTTCCGACGGTGTCAAAATTCACCTACAAAAGAATCTACCGCTCGCCGGCGGTATTGGCGGCGGCAGTGCCAACGCAGCAGTGACATTTTCCGCGCTGAACGAACTTTTCGGCTCGCCACTGCCGTTGGCCAAACTTTACGAACTCGCCGCTGCACTTGGTTCCGACGTGCCGTTTTTTCTATATGACCAACCGGCGCTGGCGACCGGTCGCGGCGAGCAAGTGCGGACGTTGGAAAATTTTCCAGCGCTCAAGGGGAAGGCCTTCTTCCTGGTGCATCCCGGTTTCGGCATCTCGACGCCGTGGTCGTATCAAAACCTGGCGCGGTTTCCCGAAGACCAAAACGGCACGCCCGGGCGCGCGGAAAAATTAGTTTCACATTTGCAAGCCGGCGATTTGAAGGCGGCATCGGCGGAAATCTACAATTCGCTGGAAGCGCCGGCGTTTGACAAGTTTCCCGTGCTGTCACTCTACAAAAATTTTCTTCGCGAAAACGGCGCGCTCGTTTCGCTCATGTCCGGCAGCGGTTCGACGACCTTTGCCATCGCGGAAAATCTGGCGGCGGCGGATACGCTGGCGGAAAAATTCAAATCGCAGTTCGGCAACAACGGCTGGACGGCGACGGTGGCTATTTAGTTTTGGTAGGGCGGTGCTGCCGCGCCGCCGTACGACCAGCAGATTGTCCCTACCGCCGTCTGAATTTTGTTCCCTCTGCCAATTTTCCTTGCTTGCGGGCGGGCAACAGGTCTATAACCACAGCGTTAACAACATTAGGGATTACACCAACCAGAAAAATTAACACATAACATTTTGCGTAGCTCGGCTACGGTCTTACCTGAAAACCGCGAATTTTCTACTGACGAGACCCTGCCCAAGCCCGCGCCACTCGGCGCGGCTTGG
>JBAXIY010000017.1:0-29114 GCA_037138135.1 Verrucomicrobiia bacterium | reverse complement strand
CTAACGCTGCGGTGATCCCGATCACGAAGACGAATCTCAATTCGTATTACCGGTTGGTATATCCATAAGAAGACCGTAAATGAATTTGGGTGGGGTGTAGGTTGCGCGGCTTTCTCCCACGCTGTATTACGAATTCATATAAGAGTGCATTACACGCTGAGCCGTTTAGATTGTTTTATCAATGTGCTGTAAGGACACTAACACAACATGCGGGGCGTTGGCGTAGTGAGTATCCAATTAGAATGAAGTGTTGTTATAAAGCGTTTAACTGGCGCAATATATATAATGCGCATAAATAAAATATGTCTGGTAATGCCCGCGGCTATATATTTCACGGTTGCGACGACGTGGGCTTTGGATTTCAACAAGACACCTGGTCAGAACTTCGACCTTTCCTTTTTCAAACTTCAAACGCCTTATTCTAGCCTAGTTAATGTATTCCAGCCACAACTTGCCGCTTATACCTCCAATGTCTTCTACACTGCTGGCGATGGCGCTATGGTTCTCTGGGTGCCGACCGGCGGCACGCCGATTGTTACAAACGGCTACCCGCGCACTGAACTAAGGCAGATGGCAATCGGAGGTGACTGGGTGGTTTCTAATAATGTGGTTCATCTGGAGACCGCAACCTGCAAAGTCCTCACTAATCCACCGAGCAAGAGAATTATTATCGGGCAAATCCATGGAAATGGCAGCGGTTCGGAAGCCTTGAAATTATTATGGAACAATGGATCGGTGGAAGCCGCTTTCAAAGACAATTACAATGGCAATCAGATTTATTCCACGTTTGGGACTTGGAACCTGGGCGACACGCTCAGTTATTCCATTCAAGAGTCAAATCACCTCATTACAGTCACAGTCAACGGCGTCACGGTGACCAATCTCCTAAACTCATCTTGGGACGGAGACACATATTATTTTAAAGCTGGCAACTATTGTCAGGATAATTCCACCAACTCCGACACCGTTAGCGTGGTCGCCTTTTATGCGTTGAATACAAATGTCCTGGGAACGGTAGGTGCGCCAAAATTCAACCCTCCCGCCGGCAGCTATTCATCAAACCTCACAGTTATCATCAGCACACCTACGCTGGGAACGTCCATCCGTTATACAACTAATGGGGTTGCGCCAACGCCGACGACTGGCTCTGTTTATAGTTTGCCGGTAACCATCAGCGGAACCTCGTCAATCCAAGCTATCGCTTACGACAGCCTTTTGCCCAGCAGCACCATCACCACCGGACTCTACACGATTACAGGTCCCACACTGGGAGTCAAAGCCACTGGCACCAACGTGATTATCTCATGGCCGTCGGGCACGGATTCTAGGTTCGTGTTACAGTTGGCTAACAACCTAAACACTACAAACTGGGTAAGCGCAGGAACTCCGGTTACCTATGGTGGTCAATTTATCGTCACCAATATTGATTCGGGCCAAGCACGCTTTTACCGTCTGAAGAAGCCATGACCACGACCTAAGCTAAAATCGAATGAATAGATCTTTGAAAATATTGCTGCGCCAGTTTTTTGCCGTCATAATGATAAATATGCTCCTAGATGGCGCGTTGGTGCTGAATGCCAACGGTTCTACGAACCTGAGCGTGTGGTGCTTTCCTGGAGCTAGCGGGCGAATCATTCGCCAGCCAGATACGCTTGGAAATCGCTTATTGGACTACTCCGGTGTTGGTTATATGGGTGGCACAGTCGCAATTCCTAACGTGGCCGTAAAAACCAACCTTTCGCCGGTAGTCGGTGACAATGGCTCGCGTATACAGGCCGCCATTAACTATGTAGCTGGTCTGCCGCTGGATGTGAAGGGGTTTCGTGGAGCGGTCTTTTTAAACGCTGGTCAATACGCTATTTCAAATTCCATCACCATCAGCGCTAGTGGCGTCGTCCTGCGTGGGGCGGGCGCCAACACAAATGGGACGGGAACCATTCTTCGTGCCGCTGGTCCCCGTCCCACCGCCGATGTCGCCACCAATAGTGTTCCGCTTATTATAATATCCGGTTCCGGTTCGTATTCGACCAGTGGAACCGCTCGTAATATTACTAATAACTATGTTCCTGTCGGTGCGCGGAGTTTCAAGGTGGACAGCACTAATGGTTTGGCCGTTGGCAGTCGGGTCATGATTACCCGTGCCAGCCCGGCAAAATGGATTCAGGCGCTGGGTATGGATCAGGTGACGCCTGCGTGGGTGGCGGGAAACTTTAATGTTCCCAACGAGCGATTTATCACGCGCATCGAGGGCAACCTTATCATGATTGATGCGCCACTTACCTGCGCCATCGAGTCGCAATACGGTGGTGCAACCATCCAGACTTACGCCTGGTCTGGTCGGATTAGTAACGTTGGCATTGAAGATGTGTTTGGTGTTTCTGACTTTAATTCCGCCGTTACTACAAACACTGGGGCGACTAGTAATTATTATTCAGATGAACGTCACGCCATGCGTTTTATCGAGGTAACTGCGGTGGAAAATGGCTGGGTGCGGCGAGTGACCTCGCAATTCTTTGCCTACTCCTGTGTCACGCTGGATGCTGGCACGCGAAACATGACGGTATGCGATAGTAGTTCGCTGGATCCCGTTTCCATCATCACTGGGGAGCGGCGTTATGCGTTCGGCTTGCAGGATGCCCGTAACTGTCTCGTGCAAAACTGTTACACCCGCAATGATCGGCATCAATTTGTTACGGATTCACTGGATCCCGGCCCGAATGTATTTGTGGACGGCTTAAGTGATCTTGCATACAACGACTGCGGTCCGCACTTTCGCTGGGGCACGGGTGCTATATGGGATAACGTAACCACAAGCGACACGCTGGAAGCGAATAACTATGGCAACCAAGGCACCTCTCATGGTTGGGCCGGTGCAAATGAGGTGGATTGGAATTGTGTTGCGAGCGCTGGCTTTGTGGTTCGAAATCCGCCCACAGCCCGCAATTGGCTCATTGGCGGTATAGGCGCAATACAGGACGATACGCCGGCGATTCCTTATCCGGCTCCGGCGGGCACTTACGATTCCGTGGGCACAAATGTTTTTCCTAACAGTCTTTACTATGCGCAATTGCAAGATCGACTCGCCGTTCCAAATCTGGAGACACGTGAATATTGGCTGGGTGAGATTGATCAATTTGCGACCGCAAGTCCAACCGGAGAAGTTGTGGCGGTAGATTCTGGTTGGCGCACCAGCGTGCAAGGCGCTGCCGGTGATGCATTAGTTAATGGCTTTAACATAATTGCAACGAATCAATGGATACCTTTCACTTTTTCTTATTCACTTTCTATCACAGACCGTATCGTAGGGGCTACCCTTGCGCTCGCGTTGCGCTCGGTTAGTGGTAATTCATCAAACGCGACGCTCTACCTCGACGCAATCGCCAACAGTAATAGCTTCGCTAGCTTGGGTTGGTCGCCTATCGATTCCGGGACCAACACCACCGTGCGCACGTTCGACCTTGGGAGCCAAGCAAACTTGCTCGCAGATGGAAAATTGAATATAGCGGTAACCGGCGATGTGGCAGTTGACTGGGCGATGCTGGAATTTCAAGTTACCCCCGTTCAGACGTATGCCACGAATATCGTCCTGCCGGTGGCCGATGCTTATGTTCGTAGTGGTGTATATGCCGGTCTTAACTTCGGCACCAATAACACACTCCCTATCAAAATTGACGGCACAGCTGACAACCAGCGTCAGGCATACTTGCACTGGGATCTCACCGGCATCACTAACCTTGTGCAGGCGCGGCTTCGCCTCACGCCCGTGAGCGTCGGCACTAATGGAATGGAGAACGGGGTTGCGCTCGTGACGAACAACATTTGGAATGGAAGCACGATTACCTGGAGCAACCAGCCGGGTGGAGGCAAGCGTTTCGCTTCTTGGATTCCGGCGGCCAATGTGCCGGTGGAAGTGGTCATCACTCCGCAAGTTCAAGCCGCGCTGGCTGGCGACGGACAACTTTCGCTCGAATTATTTTCCTTAAAAAACGGCGGCGGTTCGGGCACGGTGAGCTACGCCTCGCTTGAAAGCGGTAACGCCGGGCAGCGCCCGCAACTGCTGCTTATGACGGTTGCGCCGCCCCAATTCACCAACTTTTCCGCCGGTGTTGGCGACAGTTTTACTTTGTCAGGCACCGGCCCGACAGGTGCGGGCTATCGCATTTTTACCACGACAAATCTCGCGCGGCCGTTCAGCAATTGGACCCCGGCTGCCACCGGCATTTTCAATGGTGGGGTGTTCACTTTCACGGATCCGCAGGCCACAAATTATCCGCAACGATTTTACCGCGCGGTGACGCCTTGAATGGGTTACTAAAAAGCCAGATATCGCGCTTGTCCTCTTTGTATCCGACAAGACCAAAATGCCAGTGCGTGTTACTTTTTTAAACAATCATGAAACGAGTCTCGTATCGGCGCGCAGTGTCGTATTAAAACGAACTATTAACCGCAAAACAAACGTGTTCAATTCGTTACAATTGGGTGAAAATGGTTGCCAAACAAAAAATGTTCCCCGCGCCCTCCCATAACTGGCTGGTTGGAATTATTGTGCTGGCGTGTATCATGACGGTCGGGTGGCAGTTGGAGGCTGCTGTTTATCATGTGGGCACCATCGTAGATTTGAAGACACGGATTAACAGTGCTTTGCCCGGCGATCAGATCATTCTTTCCAACGGTGTTTACACCTGCACCAACTATATCAGCGTCACCGCATCCGGCACTCCCACACAGCCGATTCTTATTGCAGCGCAGACTGTCGGCGGTGCGCAACTCTTTGGGGCACCGGATGCGGCCGGTAACTCTGGATTTAATTTAAGCGGCTGTAGTTACGTTATCATTCAGGGTTTTTATTTTACCCATACCAACGATCTCAACATTGATGACTATTTTAGAGTTGAGTCCGGGTCATCGCATTGTCGTATAACGCGGAACACGTTTGATTTCGATCCGGTGCAATATTGGTGCTACGTCAAGGGCGACGACACGGAAGTGGATCACAATATTTTTCGCAATAAGGTGCAAAAGGGAGAATACATCACGCTGGACGGAAATTATCCGGACATCGGCCAACGTTTGTGGGTGCACGACAATTATTTTTTTAACAACCAATACGCCGGTGGCAATGGTGGCGAAAACATCAGGCTCGGAATCGGCCCGTATCAGTTGATTTCCTCGTGGGCCGTGGTGGAAAACAATTTATTAGAGCAGGCGGATGGCGATGCTGAAGCCATTTCGGTCAAAAGTTCGGATTGCGTCATTCGCTACAATACGCTGACCAACAGCACCGGAGAATTCAGCCTGCGCTCACAGAATCGGGGCAGAATTGAGGGCAACTTCATTTTGGCCTCCGGCGGCATCCGTTTTTACGGCGACGATGACTTGATTTTTAACAACTACCTGCAGGGGGCGATTGATGGCATTGTTTTCGGTAGCGGCGAGGCGCCGCAAATCTCCGACAGTTACCTCTCAGCTAATGCCGGGATACACGCTGCTGCCCATCGCGCGCGCGTGATTTTTAACACGCTCGTTAACAGCCCAGTCTATTTTGATGAAGATACCCGTGGTTATATCCCGACAGATTTTACCGTCGCAAATAATCTGCTTCAGGGCAACTCCGGGACGTTCGTCAGTTCCACGGCGGCGGCGGGCCAGTCCAATTTCACTTGGCGGACGAATATCTTTTGGGGCTCGGCGTCCTATACTGGCAGCCCGGTGGGTGGTTATCTGCACATCAACCCGCAGCTCGCCACCAACACTGCGATTCCATTCCATATCGCCGCCAACAGTCCGGCCACCAACGCTTCCTTTGCCGCGATTAGCGAAGTGGTAACCGACATGGATGGCCAGCCGCGAGGTGGTATTCCAGACATCGGGGCGGACGAATTTTCCAGCGCACCAATCACGCGTCGTCCGCTGATGCCAATTGATGTCGGTCCGAATGTCGTCGCCACTAATTTTGACATTGTCGCGATGCCCTGGTGTCAGACTGTGATGGCGGGTCGCGGCACAAGCTACACGAATCTGCTGAGTGCTTACAATGGATTCACCGACTTGGTGACCTTGAGCGTGTCCAGTCTTCCTGTAGGCGTGAGCGCCAGTTTCAACTCAACTACGATTTCAAATGGCTTGGGCTTTTCCGTGTTGAGCGTAACCGCTTCCAACTCCGTGCTCCCAGGCCGCTACACATTGTTGATTACTGCGACCAGCGCCAACTTGACTAACACGACGACCGCCTGTCTTACCGTCGGGAATTTACCAACGAACTGGGTGGATGCAGACATCAGCAGTCCCGGTATCCTTGGTAGCGTCGATTACTACCAGAATACCTTTGCCGTCAAAGGCAGTGGCTCGGCGATTTTTGGAACGGCCGACCAGTTCAATTTTGTTTATCAACCGTGGACGAACAGCTTCACCCTCACTGCGCGCGTCTCGACGCAGCCCTATACTTCCGCCTCGGCAAAATCCGGCGTGATGATACGTGAGAGCACCAACGCTAATGCAAAATACGTAAACGTGGTTGTCCAGCCGCTGGCCGTCAAGATGGAGGCGCGCACTTCGACCGGCGGCAGTGCAGTAAACCTGGCCACATTTTCAGCCACCAACTCGCTCGTGGGCACGAATACTCCCTGTTGGGTTCGGCTGGTGCGCTCGGGCAACACGTTTACTGGTTACAGTTCCAGCAATGGCGTGAGCTGGATACTAATGGCGATCACCAATATTCCGATGACCACCACGGTGGCCGGCCTTGCGGTGGTCTCATACGACACCAATAAATTAAATACGTCCACGTTTGACAACGTGAGTTTTCAACCGGCCCCCATGTTTACCAACTTGAGTATGTCGGCAGACCGCAGTTCATTCACACTGAAAGGTGCAGGCGCAACCAATCAACCGTATGTCCTCCAAGCAACGGCGAGTTTGGTTTTGCCAGTTGTATGGGCGCCCCTTGCCACGAATAATTCTGGCAGCGACGGCGCATTCAGCTTTGTTGACCTGCAGGCTACCAATTACAATCAGCGATACTATCGCGTTGCCACTCCGTGAGCCTGAAACAAATACATAAAATGCGAGTTCCATTCCTAGCTGCCGGCTTGCTTGCGCTTCAAATGGTCTCGCCCGCTCTGGCGGAAACCCAGGCGGTTTTCAATCTGGCAAATACACCTGCGGCCGTGGTTGCCGGTTCTGTGGCATCCGGGAAAGAACTGGAAGTGACTCCGCTTTCGATTCCGGGCAGCGAATCGTTTGTCTTTCGCACGGCAGACACAAACGAACTGCGCTTGCATGTCGTCAAGCCGAAGGGTTGGAACAAGAGTGACCGACGGCCTTGCCTAATCAGCTTCTTTGGCGGCGGCTGGAGTTCCGGCACGCCGACCCACAGCATCACTTGGGCGAAGTGGGCCGCGAGCAACGGCCTCGTTGGGGTGGCGCCCGACTATCGCACGCGCCTCCGCTTTGGCGGGATGCCGGAAGATTGCGTGTCCGATGCGCGCGCGGCGGTGTGCTGGGTTGAAGAACATGCGGCGGAATTAGGAATTGATCCGGAGAAAATTATCGCTGAGGGCGGTTCAGCGGGCGGCCATGTCGCGGCGTGGACGGCCATCGCATCAGATGGTCCGGACAAAAATGATCCGGCGCCAAAATATTTGCCGGCGGCTTTGGTGCTTCTGAATCCCGTCACTGATACCAAAGACAGCGGTTATGGTGGAACCAAGCGGTTTGGGGGTGACTCGGCGCGCGCGCTGGCCTGTTCGGTGCCGGATCAAATGCCTGCGAAAATGCCGCCAACCATCGTGTTTCATGCCACCGGCGACAAGACCGTGGCATATGCCAATTCGGTCGCCTTCCGTGACCAGCTGATCAGTAACGGTAACCGATGTGAACTCGTAACTTTTGAGGGACTGGGACACTCATACAACTCGAGCAAATACGGAGAGGCCGGCAAAGCCGCGGATAAAAAGACCCGCGAAGATGTCGCCACATTTCTCATGAGTCTAGGACTGATGCAAAAATGAATTTCACTTACTCATAAGCAAAACCGAAAATGAAATTTAAATTTAACTTTTCTATCTTGCTCACACTTGTGGTGGGCGCCAGCACGCAGTTGGGTTTCACGGGTTGTGCCTCGGTCCCGCCTAATTCCCTCGCGCACCACGACGCCAGCAGATGGCAGGGGGATATCGCCGCTTTTGCGGCCAGCGATGCGACCAATCCGCCGCCGCGCGGATGCATCGTGTTCACCGGTAGTTCCTATATTCGGAAATGGACGACGCTCGCCAGCGATTTTCCGGGACTACCCGTCGTCAATCGTGGTTTCGGCGGCTGCCAATTGGCGGACGTCTATGAGTATGCTGACCGCATAGTCATTCCTTATGCGCCGCGCGAAGTGGTGATTTATGCCGGCGGCAACGACATCAGCTCCGGAAAATCTCCGGAATTGGTCTTCGGTGATTTTGTCGCCCTGATGACGAAACTTCACACCGTGCTGCCAGCGGCCAAACTGGTATTTATTTCCTGTCCGCCGAGTCCTAAGCGTTGGGAGCAAACTGGCAAAATCAAAGAGGTGAACGGTCTCATCGCTGATTATTGCCGCGACCACCAGTTCGTGTTTGTGGACACGTTTTCCCTTATGCTTGGCGCCGACGGACAGCCAAAGCCGGAGATTTACAGCTCAGATCGATTACACATGAACGCGACCGGTTACGCCATCTGGCGGCAGGCCGTCGCGCCGTGCCTGCAATAAACGAATTAAAAGAACCAAGAGAACGAAAATGAATTTAAAAAACCAACTGTTTCCCGCGCTGGCGCTCATTGTTGGCGCATCGTCGATGGTGTCCGCCGAGGCCGCCGGCAAAAAACCCAACATCATCTTCATCCTCGCGGATGATCTCGGCATCGGCAACGTGAGTTGCTACGGGGCCGACAACTTCAAGACGCCCAATATCGACAAGCTGGGGCAGGGTGGCATTCGTTTCGAGCACTGCTACGCAGCGCCGCTTTGCGGGCCGTCGCGCGCATTGCTGCTGACCGGCCGCTATGCCTATCACACCGGTATGACCGGAAACGACAGTGGACCACTCGTAAAGCCGGAAAACGAAACCATGATTCCAAAAATCCTCAAGCCCGCCGGCTATGTTACGGCGATGTGTGGCAAGTGGAGTCAGCTACCGTTGCAGCCAGCCAGCTTTGGATTCGATGAGTATCTGCGTTTTAACGGCAGCGGGAAATATTGGAACACCCAAGCCGGTAATAAATCTTACACGCTTAATGGCAAGGATGTGCCGCTGAAATCTGGCGAGTATTTGCCCGATACGATGCAAAAATTTGTCATCAACTTCATCGAACAGCACAAGGATCAGCCCTTTTACATCCACTACGCGATGTCGCATGTGCATGCCGAGATATTGCCGACGCCGGACACCGTGCCCGGAACAAAAGACCAGTTCAAATTATATCAGGACAACGTCGCTTACATGGACAAATTGGTCGGCCAGCTATTGGTCGAGTTGGATAAACTGAAGCTTCGCGACAACACTTTGATCTTTTTCGCCGGCGACAATGGCACCGCTCAAGGTTTCGCGGCGCGTGCCACCATCAATGGCGGCAAAGCCCTTTCCGGCAAAAAAGGTGAAATGCTGGAATGTGGTGCCCTCGTGCCCGCCCTAGCTAGCTGGCCGGGCAACATTCCTGCCGGTAGGGTAACGCCAGGCCTTATTAGCTTCGCCGATTTCCTGCCAACCTTCGCCGAAGTGGCGGGGGCTACTTTGCCGACAGGTTTGCAGGTTGATGGTGAAACCTTTGCGTCCCCACTACTCGGCAAATCCGAAGTGTGGCCACGAGACTGGATTTTTGTCGAACTAGGTCGTCATTGGTATGACCGCGAAAGGAACTGGAAATTGAATGAAGCGGCGGAATTTTTCGACATGCAACACGCACCCTATACCGAACCGCTCGTCGCGACCAACTCTCAAGATCAAACAGCGATTGCGGCCCGGACGCGCTTGCAGGAGATTTTGAACCAGCTTAATCCCGCTGGCGGGATTATGGATCCGGGTGAGGGTTCCGGTCGGCACGCCAACAATATCAAAAGAGATGCCAAAAAAGCGGTAAAGAAAGCCAAGGCGGGCGCTGCCGCTAACGCCGTGGACAGCGAGACCATAAATGGGCCAAACGAATGAGATAATCTGACCGTCAACCGATGCCGCAAAAATTCAAATCAACACACATTAAAATGAAATTAAAACAGAACTTATTCCTGCTTGCTGGCCTGGTGCTGGCAACCGGCACGTTGTCCGTAACTGCCGCCGACACTACGCCATCAAGACCCAACGTCCTTTTCCTCGTTGTGGATGATTTGCGACCGGAACTTGGCTGTTACGGTAAGGACTATATTAAAAGCCCGAACATTGACGGACTGGCCAAGGTTGGCATGGTTTTCAACCACGCTTATGTTCAACAAGCGGTGTGTTCGCCATCGCGCACCAGCGTGATGACCGGTGTGCGCCCGGACACCTCGAAGGTTTGGGATCTGGTTACTCATTTCCGGGTGGCACTGCCGGATGTGGTGACGCTGGGACAACAGTTCAAAACGAATGGTTATTTTGTTCAAGGCATGGGTAAAATATTTCATGGCAGTTTGGACGACCCGGCTACGTGGTCCGTGCCTTGGCAGACGCCCAAGGCGCCGGTTTACGCGCTTCCAGAAGATGAGGCGTTGATCGGAAAATTGGCCGAAAAGCCAGTTGATGAGGACGGCGCGAACAACAAGGGAACGGATCCAAATTCTTATTCGTTGCCGAAGACAAATGAGGCCAGCAAGGACACCGTTGTTACCGACTCTACGGATAAAAAGTCCAAGAAAAAAAGTAAGAGCAAAAAGGCCACAGACGGCGCGCAAGGAGCTAGCGAAGGTGGTAAGGCTAATTCCCGCGGCCCGATCTACGAATGTGCCGACGTGCCCGACAACACTTTCGAAGACGGTAAAGTGGCAGACCTCGCAGTGAAAACCTTGGGCGAAATCAGCAAGAAGTCCCAGCCGTTTTTCTTGGCCGTCGGTTTCCGTAAACCGCACCTGCCGTGGGTCGCGCCGAAAAAATATTGGGACTTGTATGACCCGGCGAAAATCGATCTCGCGCCCAATCAGTTTGTGCCCGTGGACGCGCCGGAATATGCCGTTCTACCGAACGACGGCGAAGTCCGCGCCTACAAAGGCGTTCCGCCCAGCGGTCCGATTCCTCCGGAAATTCAGCACAAGCTCAAGCAGGCTTACTTTGCTGGCGCCAGCTACACCGACGCGCAAATCGGCCGGGTGCTCGCTGAACTCGACCGCCTTCATTTGCGCACCAACACCATCATCGTCCTCTGGGGCGACCACGGCTGGAAGCTCGGCGAACACATGGCTTGGGGTAAACACAGCAACGTGGAAAATGACGTGAACGCGCCACTGGTTTTTTCCATGCCGGGCATGAAAACCGCCGGCACTCATACCGACGCTTTGTCCGAATTCGTGGACATCTATCCGACGCTGTGCGACCTGGCTGGCATACCGCTGCCGGGCCATCTCGAAGGCACGAGCTTGAAGCCGGTGCTCGCCAATCCCAATCTTCCATGGAAGGCTGCAGCGTTCAGTCAGTATCCTCGTTCTTCGGGTCATACCAGTAACGGAAAGCTGATGGGTTACACCATGCGCACCGAGCGTTATCGCTTTACCGTTTGGGTCGGCGACAAGGATCATTCGAAGGTTGACGCCACTGAGCTTTACGATCATCAGACCGATCCGCAGGAAAACTACAACCTTGCCAAAAAACCGGAAAACGCCGAGTTGGTCGCCAAGCTTATGGCGCAATGGAAAAAAGGGTGGCAAGGCGCGAAGCCGCAAGTGGCCACGCAAACCAAATGAAATTAGGTGACTTCGTGAAATATCAATCTGCCGGAAGAATCAGTCCGATATGAAAAAATGGATTAAGATTGGATTGGGCGTCATCGTTGTTGTGGCCGGCTGCTTTCCAGCGCCTGCGGCCAATGGGGATAAGCCCAACATTGTTTTCATCTTGATTGACGATCTCGGGTGGCGGGATTTATCGTTCATGGGTAGTCAATTTTATGAGACGCCTGGGATTGATAAACTGGCCTCGGAAGGAATGGTCTTCACTCGGGCCTACGAAGCGGCGCCGCGCTGCGTGCAATCCCGTTATTCCATACTGACCGGCAAGAACCATAACCGGCCGGAATTGCGCGGACCCCGTGGGTTGGCAGCGGATCAGGAGACGATCGGGGAAGCCTTTCAGGCTGGCGGCTATGAAACGTTTTATGCCGGCAAATGGCATCTGGGCGGGGACGAATCTTACTGGCCGCTTCATCGGGGATTCGATATCGACAAGGGGGGGTGCGCATTGGGGGCGCTGGGCACCCACTTCTGGCCGTATTATCTTCCTGGCCAGACGTCCGATGTAGGCAAGAACGAATCCCATAATGTGGCTCCCTTCGGTTTGGAATCTGGCAAGGAGGGCGAATACATGGCGGACCGCCTTACGGATGAAACCGTTGGCTTTTTGAAGGCGCACAAGCAAGCAGCCACTGGAAGACCTTTTTTAGTTTATCTCGCGCATTACGGGGTTCATCAACCATTGGAGGCCAAGGCAGATGACGTGAAATATTTTGAAAACAAGTTGAAAGGGATGCCGAAAATGTCCGGGCCGGATTTCGAGAATGATTACACCGGTAGGGTGAAGCTGAAACAGGATAATGCGCTTTATGCGGCGATGATTAAAAGTATCGATGACAGCGTGATTCGGATCCGTCAAACGCTGGCCGAGTTGGGTTATGACAAAAATACGGTGCTTGTTTTATCGTCGGATAATGGTGGGCTTTCCACCGCCGACCTGTTGGGGAAAAGGCAGGTATCCACTTCCAACAAGCCGTTGCGCACTGGTAAGGGCTGGCTCTACGAAGGAGGCATGCGGGTTCCCTTGATTGTGGATTGGCCCGGCGTGACGAAACCAGGAGTTAAGACGGATCGCGCCATCGTGGGCACGGATTTCTTCCCGACCTTTCTGGATATTGCCGGCCTGCCGCTACGCCCCCAAGATCATCTGGACGGGGAAAGTTTTGCGCCGGTCATCAAGGGCGACCTTAATTATCTGCGCCAGCAGCCCATTCATTGGTATTTTGACGACGCCAAGATCGGCACTGGAAACACCGCCATGGCAGCGATGTTAGAGGGAGACTTGAAGCTGGTCCACTTTGTTTATGAAAATCGCTACGAACTTTACAACCTCCGTGAAGACATCGGCGAGCACCACGATCTGGCCGCAGAAAATCCTGACAAAGTAAATTCCATGAAGGTGGCCATGAACCAATGGGAGCATACTGTGGGAATAAAACCGCTGAAGGATAAAACCATTGAGGAGATCAAACGAATTGTTGGAGAACTTCGCGGTGAAAAATCTCCCAAAGTGAAGAGTGGTAAAAAAAGCGCGAAAGCGGCCGACGAGGAAACGGTTGGCGTGGATGATAATTAAATTAGTAAACCTGTCTATGAAATGGCTTTTTATTTCATCCGAACTCCGACCTTCAGACTTAGAAGTAGGGCGGACGATTGCGGTTATTGGTCAAATCCCCGGTCGGAAAATATTAAGATTTCCCTTTTGGTCTGGGCTCCGGATGTTTTTTGCCGGAATGGTCGCGGCCTTCGCCTGCCCACTTGGAGCAGCGACCATCCAACCGCTGGACGTTGGCTGGGAATTTCATCAGGGCGGGCTGGGCAGCATCTGGGAAATTTGGCGTGGCGATGCAGCCACGGATAACGTGAAATGGACGCCGGTCACGCTGCCGCATTGTTTTAACGCCCGCGATGCCGTTGATCCGGACGGACATTATTATGAAGGGCAGGGCTGGTATCGCATGCATATGAAAATTGCCAATCCGTTTCCAAGTGGGCGCACGTTGTTGCACTTTGAGGGTGCCGGTCAGAAGTCGCAAGTGTTCGTTGGCTTGAATAAAATCGGCGAACACATCGGCGGTTATGACGAGTGGGATGTGGACATCACGGCGGCGGCGACCAACCTGAACACCAACGGTCAAATGCCGGTGGCCGTGCTTTGTGACAATTCGCGGGATGCCGAGAGCATTCCTTCAGACTTGAGCGATTTCTGCCGTTACGGCGGACTTTACCGGCATGTCAGCCTCGTTTATGTGCCGACGATTTCGCTGGGTCAAATTCATATTGAGCCTGTGCTCGCCGCCGACCGCATGGCTTCAGTTAAGATCCGGGCGCAGCTTTACAATCCGGCGGCCGCCAATGACCAAGTTAAACTCACGGTTGAAGTCCGCAATCCGCAGGGAAGGATCGTTCAGACGACGACGAATCAATTTGCGCCGTGGTCGGGCGAAAAGGAAATTTCAAGTTTTCGAATCACCACACCGCAACTGTGGTCGCCCAAATCTCCGGCGCTTTACCGCTGCACGGTGACAATCACATCGGCGTCGGGCGAACAACAACTGGCTGAAAGCTTTGGCGTGCGTGCGGTCGAATGGGTTGAACACGGCCCGTTCAAGTTGAATGGCGAACGCCTGCTGTTGCGCGGCACCCAATATCACGAGGATGATGCTGGCGTCGGGGCGGCGGTGTCCGACGCTTCCGTCCGCCGGACGTTTGAGCAGATCAAGTCCATGGGCGCAAATTTTGTGCGCCTCGGCCATTACCAGCAAGCGCCACTGGTGCTGGAGTTGTGCGACCAGCTTGGCCTGCTGGTTTGGGAGGAAATTCCGTGGTGTCGTGGAGGTCTCGGCGGCGCGCGCTACCAGCAACAGTGTCGGGACATGCTCACGGACATGATTGGCCAGCATTACAATCATCCGGCGGTAATTCTCTGGAGCTTGGGCAACGAAATTGATTGGCCGGGTGATTTTCCAAATTACGATACCAACGCTATCCGCCAATTCATGATTCAGTTAAACACGCTCGCGCATCACCTCAATCCCACGCGTCATACTTGCATCCGGCGCTGCGATTTTTGCCGCGATATCGTGGATGTGTATTCGCCCAGCATCTGGGCCGGTTGGTATTCGGGTCGTTACACCGAGTATCGCAAGGCGGTGAAAAAAGCCATCGCCGACAACGATCATTTCTTTCATGCCGAATGGGGCGCCGACAGCATGGCTGGCCGCCATTCGGAAGAACCAGAAAAATTTCTGACCAAAGTTGCCACCGGTCAGGGCACGGCGGAAACCGGCAGCGCCTACAAATTGAATGGCGGCAAGGCGCGCGCATCCAGCGACAGCGACTGGTCGGAAAGTTACGCCATCAACTTGTTTGACTGGACGCTGCACGAACAAGAAACCATGAGCAACCTCACCGGCTCGGCCATGTGGATTTTCCGCGATTTCCCCACGCCGCTCCGGCCGGAAAATCCCGTGCCGCTGGTGAACCAGAAAGGCGTCGTTCAGCGTGATGGCACGCCGAAGGAAAGCTACTATGTTTTTCAAAGCTACTGGGCGGACCAGCCGATGATTCACATTTATGGCCACACTTGGCCGGTGCGCTGGGGCAAGCCGGGTGAACTGCGCGAGGTAAAAGTATTTTCCAACTGCCGCGAAGTGGAATTGTTCGTCAACGGCGTTTCGGCGGGCGTGAAGCAGCGGAACAATGCTGACTTTCCCGCCGCTGGTTTGTGTTGGAGTGTGAAGTTCAACAAAGGGACAAATGCTTTGCGCGCCGTGGGCAAGACGGACGCCGGTGAAATCAGCGACGAAATTTCCGTCGCGTATCAGACCGCGCTATGGAGCAAGCCGGCGAGGCTAACGCTTGAAGAAATTTTGCGGCGCAACGATGTCGTTACCCTTGAAGCGCGCATGTTGGATTCGGACGGCGTGCCGTGTCTCGACGCGGCGAACGTGGTGCGTTTCGGGCTGACCGGCGACGGACGATTGATTGACAATCTCGGCACCGCAGGCGGTTCGCGGGTGGTGCAGCTTGGTAACGGTCGCGCGCAAATCCGTTTGCAACTCGCTGGTCCAGCAGCCGTGGTCAGCGTGGCCAGCGTTGGTCTGCCAACCGCCTTTATCAAAGTGGAGATGACGAAATGAATTTCTTGTTGAACATGAGCAAATGCATTTTCCTGATTTTGACCCTGCTGTGTGCCGGCGGATTCGCGCGGGCCGCAGAAGTGAATTTTTATTCCACCAATCCCGGCGCGCTGGCGGAGGTGAAAACTCGATTGGCCGCGCACGATAAATCATTGGAGCCCGCGCTCAAAGCGCTGATCAATTCGGCAGAAAAGGCGATGAAAGTCGAACCTCCTTCCGTGATGGAAAAAGACAAGCTTCCGCCGAGCGGCGACAAGCATGATTACATGAGCATTGCGCCTTATTATTGGCCGGACCCCTCAAAGTCCAATGGCCTGCCTTACATCCGTCACGACGGCAAAGTAAATCCAGAGAGCCGCGATGAAGCTTTCGATCACGCCCGACTACAGACGATGGGCGATGCCGTGGAGACGCTGGCGCTGGCCTATTATTTCACCGGCAACGAAACTTACGCGGCGAAAGCGGCGAAATATCTGCGCGTCTGGTTTCTGGATTCGGCGACGCGGATGAATCCAAACATGAACTTCACGCAGGCCGTTCTCGGTGAAAATACGGGTCGTGGCACCGGCATTTTGGAAGGAAGGAACATCGCCGTAGCGGCGGATGCGGCGCAACTGCTCGCTGGCTCATCAGTGTGGACTTTGCAAGATCGGCGTGCGCTCAAAAGCTGGCTAGAAACGTATTTCAACTGGTTGACCACAAGCAAGAACGGCCACGCCGAAGCCAATTCCCGCAACAATCATGGGAGTTGGTATGATGTTCACGTCGTGGAATTGGCGCTGGTTCTGGGCAAAGACGACGTCGCCAGACAAATTTGTGAAACGGCCAAAACCAAACGCCTCGGAGTGCAAATCAAGCCCGACGGCAAACAGCCGCTGGAATTAGAGCGAACAGCGGCGTTTGGGTATTCGCATTTCAATCTCGAAGCGTTGTTCACGCTCGCCACGATGTCCGAATACGTCGGGGTTGATCTGTGGCACTGCCCGCTGTCCGGCGGTCAGCCCGCGCTCGCCACCGCGTTGAATTTTCTGTTGCCCTACGTTGTCAATCCGCCAAAAAAATGGCCTTACGCGCAGATCAAGCATTTTAGCCCGACCGAGTTCGCGCCACAATTGCGTCAGGCGGCCATTGCCTACCAGAATCCGAAGTATAATAAAATTCTCTCCCAATTTCCCGACGCGGCTAAACAACGATTTCAACTGCTTTATCCATTGCCAGCCCATCGCAAGCTCGACGTGGCGGTGATTGATCGGGAACGCATCCTGCGAGCTGCCAGCGCCGCGCTCGCGTTGCCGCCTATCACGATTACTGCCTACCACGCCAAGTTGAGCGAGGGCGGACCGAACGACTATTATTCCAATGGCGATTACTGGTGGCCCGACCCCACAAAAACCAATGGCCTGCCATACATCCAGCGCGACGGGCAGACCAACCCGAAAAATTTCAACGATGACCGGCTTGCGCTCCGCCGTTTGCGCGACGCGGTGGCGGCACTGGGTGCGGCATATCAAATCACGGGCGATGACCGGTTCGCCGCCAAGGTGGTGGAGTTGCTGCGCGGGTTTTTTCTCGATCCGGCGACGCGGATGAATCCGAATTTAAAGTATGCACAAGCGGTTCCTGGAGTTTCCTCTGGCCGCGGCATTGGTATCATTGACACACTGCATTTGATTGAAGTGCCGACCGCGATTGAAGCCATGCAAAAATCGCCGGCGTTTCCCGCCGAAACCCTCGTCGGCTTAAAACAGTGGTTCCTCGACTACACCGGTTGGATGCTCACCAGCAAAAACGGTCATGACGAAGCCAACGCGAAAAACAATCACGCCGTGGCGTTTTGGCTGCAAGTCGCGGTGTTTGCAAAATTCACTGGCGACGAAAAGCAGTTGGCGGAATGCCGACGGCAGTTCAAGGATGTCTTCGTGACGAAGCAAATGGCCAAAGACGGCAGCTTCCCGCTCGAACTTGCCCGCACCAAACCCTATGCCTATTCGATTTTTCAACTCGATAACATGGTGACGCTGTGCCAAGTGCTGTCCACGCCGGATGATAATTTGTGGAATTTCCGACTTCGCGACGGTCGCGGTATCCGCCAAGCCGTGGCATATTTGTATCCGTTCCTCGCCGACAAAACAAAGTGGCCGCTCAAGCCGGACGTGATGGCGTGGGACGGCTGGCCTGCGAGACAATCGTCACTACTCATGGCCGGCTTGGCTTTCGACGAACCAAAGTATTTGGATCTCTGGCAGAAACTTTCGCCCGATCCGGCTGACGAAGAAGTGCAGCGCAACATCGCTATCACCCAGCCGGTTTTATGGCTGAAGGATTATGAGGTTCAATAAAATATTTTCTCAGGTCATTTTGCCGCTGCTGGTTTTGCTTCTCTTCAGCATACTGGTCCCTGAGCTGCTTGCCGATGACGTATCCGTCCCGGCGAAGGTGCTGATTACGGTTCATCCAGATAAACCGGGGGTCGCGATTCCAACGAACTTTCTCGGGTTGAGTTATGAGAAATCAATGCTCGCGGAATCGCACTTTCGACCCGACAACGACGAGCTGATTCATTTTTTCCAGAACCTGGGTAACGGAGTGGTGCGGTTCGGCGGTAACAAGGTTGAGACCACTCATTGGCAAGGCGCTCAATCCACCGCCTTAAATACAGCTTCCAATACAGGGATATGTATCTGCCCGCGAGATTTGGACAATCTTTATAGTTTTGCCAAACAGAGCGGCTGGCGAGTGATTCATGGCCTTAACCTCGCTGGCAATAATCCAGATCTGGCTGCCGATGAGGCGGCCTACGCGCTGCAAATCGGCGGCCCAACGGTGCTCGCGTTTGAGGTCGGCAACGAACCAGATTATTACGTCCGGCATAATCTTCGGCCTGTCGGGTATGCGTATTCCCAATATTGCAAAGAGGAGGGGACAGAGCAGCGCACTATTCTGGCTAGGTCGCCGCACGCGCCGCTAGCGGGACCGGCCACGACCAAACTGTCCGACTGGTTTGCCAGCTTTGTTGCGGATTACAAAGGCCGAGTCGTTCTGGCCACGTCCCATTTTTATTCTCTGTCCGCGAAATCAACCGATTCCCGGACGCCCGGCTTTCCCACCGTCGAAAATCTTTTGAGCGGCTCCACCAAAAAAATCTGGCAGTCGGTGATTGGAGAACGTCAGAAGGCGGCGCACGACGCGGGTATTCCGTTCCGGCTGGGCGAATGCAATACGGTATCCAACGGTGGCAAAGATGGGGTCAGCGATGTATTTGCGTCAGCACTCTGGGGTGTGGATTTTCTGTTCGACGTGGCCGAACTTGGGGTGGGCGGCATCAATTTTCACGGCGGGTTTAGCGAACACGGTTACACGCCATTCAGTTTCCGCGACCAGCATTACAGTGCGCATCCGCTATATTACGGTATGTTACTGTTTCATCAGGCAGCTGTCGGGCGCGTGGTGCCGGTGGAATACCAGACAACGGTGAATATCACCGCTCACGCCGTGCTGGGCGATGATGGCAAGCTGCGCGTTGTGCTCATCAACAAGAATCTGACTCAGGCGGTTTCAGCAACCATTGTGTGCGGCTTGCTGAAGCAGAATGCAAAAGTAGTTCGTCTGGAGGCCCCATCGGTGTTGAGTAAAGATAAAATTACATTGGCCGGTAGTGCCGTGAGTGTGTCGGGAACTTGGACGCCACGGTCGGGCGAATCGGTAATCTCGGTGAATGGCTCGTTCGAAGTATTATTGCCGGCAGCGAGCGCGCTGTTGCTGACCGTGGAGTAATTTATTTTGGTTTGGACGCTGGATTGACGCGTCCGCAGCAGCGATAAAATATTTTATGAGTGGATCCAATCTTGTGCCGGGCTCGTTCTAATTTAGAATCTAACCATGCCTTTTCGCCCGAACCATTTCATAGCAACGTTGGTGTTGCTGGCGATTTTAACTTGCGGGATTGGGCGCGCGCTGGCGGTGGAGCCGTCAGACTGGTCTTATCGTGCGTGGCAAACGGATGAAGGATTGCCGGACAACAGTGTCACTGGTGTGGCGCAAACTTCGGATGGATTTTTGTGGGTGGCGACTTATGGCGGATTGTTACGCTTCGACGGTGCGAAGTTTGAATCCATTCCTCTGCCCGGTTTGTTGAGAAAATCGGTGCGCACCTTTTTGCTGGAGGATCGCGATCGGTTCTGGTTGGGGATGGATCCCGGCTCGGTGATTTGCCTTCAATCCAACGTCTCACGCACTTTCACCACGGCGGACGGTTTGCCAGGCGAGCGTGTTCAGTCAATGGCGGCGGACGCTAAAGGCGCAGTCTGGATCGCGTATCAAAGCGCCCTGTGCCGAATTCAAGACGGGCAGGTGACCCACCTTGACACCACCGACGGCTGGCCGTCGGGCATTAACGCCTGGGTGGCTAGCGATGCGCGTGGCGACTTGTGGTTTTCAAAAGGCGGTCAGGTAGGAGTTTTTCGCGACGGTAAGCTGCTTCAGAAATTTATATTCGACGAACCAATGATTCGCCTTTGTAAATCCATTTCAGCAGGTTTATGGATTTGTGCTGGCTCGCGCCTGTTGAAATATGACGGAAATCTCGAACCGGTGGAACTCGCTCGTTTGCCCTCGAATGCCGAGCCGCAAATATTATTTGAGGATAAGTCTCGCACACTTTGGATTGGCACGGCGGCAGACGGACTATTTCGCTTCGCCAATGGCACGCTGGAAAAAATCCCGACCTCGAATCCATCCATCTATTGCCTTAATGAGGATCGTGAAGGAAACCTCTGGGCCGGCACGAGCGGCGGCGGATTGAATCTCATCCGGCCCGGTGTCGTGGAATTGATTGGGCGTAACACGGGTCTGCCATTTGAATCCGTGGCTTCGGTTTCCGAGGACACCGCCGGCCGGATTTGGGTCGCCTCGCAAAGCGGCATGTTGACTCGCAGTCACGACGGCAAGTGGGAAACGATTGGCGCAGATGCTGGCTGGACGAACGACGCCGCCACCTGCGTTGCTGCTGACAAAAGAGGCGGCGTCTGGGTGGGCGCACGAAATCGCACGCTAAATTATTTTAACAACGGCATCTGGCGCGCCTGGCAGCGGCAGGACGATTTGCACAACGGGTCGGTGCATTTGATTTTTGTCGCGGCGAACAACGATGTCTGGGTGGTTACCGGTTCGCCCAGCCGCCTGCAACGATTGCATGACGGAAAGCTGGAGGCGCCGTTGTCCCTGCCCGCAGAGAGCCGCACCATTCGCGCTATGTCCGAAGACGCCGAGGGCACACTGTGGCTGGGCACTCTGGAAGGCCAGATTTTCCGGGTCAAAGGTTCCTCACTCGTCGTCGAACCATCCGCCACGCAGAGAGATGGTTCGCCAATCCGCGCGTTGGAAACCACCCCCGATGGAGCTTTGTGGATTGGTTACACCGGTGCCGGCATCGGCCGGTTTAAAGCTGGAAAATATTCCTGCATCACGAGTGCTAACGGATTGGCGGATGATTTCGCGTCGCAAATTCTCGCGGATGGCAATGGCCGGTTATGGATTGTGGGCAACCATGGCTTATTTCAAGTGCAACTAGCAGAATTAACTGCGGTGGCGGAAGGCCGGAGCAGCCGGTTGCGCTCGCTCATATTTGGCCGCAACGAAGGGCTGCCAAATTTTCAGCCCAACACCGCCAGTTTTCCCAATGTCTGTTTGGGGCGCGACGGCCGGCTCTGGTTCGCTTCACGCAGCGGTCTGTTGTCCGTGCGCCCCGCAATTCTTCATGATAACACCGTTCCGCCACCGGTTGTGCTGGAGCGTGTTAGCGTGGATGATAAGACCGTGGCACTCTACGACGCACAGTCGCCGCTGCAAACCCAATACGGAAATGGCTGGCCGGATTTGCGCCAGTCCAAAATCCGGTTGAGCCTCTCACCGCGGCACCGCAAGCTGGAATTTGAATTTGCCGCTTTGAGTTTTGCCTCGCCGGAAAATGTCCTGCTTCGCTACCGTCTCGAAAACTTCGATGAAAACTGGGTTGAGGCCGGCACGCACCGCAGCGCCACCTATCCGCACCTGCCGGCAGGTGATTATCAATTTCATGTTGCGGCTTGCAACAACGCCGGCGTTTGGAACGAGACCGGCGTATCGCTCAAGTTTACGGTGCCCCCCTTCTTCTGGCAGCAATGGTGGTTTCGCGGACTGGTGTTGATTGTTTTCACGGCGATTGTGGTGGCCGTAGTGCGTTATGTTTCATTCCGCCGTTTGCGCGCACGCATGGCGCAACTTGAACAACAAGCTGCAATTGAAAAGGAGCGCACACGCATCGCGCGGGACATGCATGATGAAGTCGGCGCGAAACTCACACGCCTCTCGCTCCTGACCGAAATGGCCGGCGTCAATCCGGATATGCCCGCCTGGGCCCGCGGCGACGTGAAGGAAATTTCCGATACCGCGCGCGAAACCATTCGTTCGTTCGAGGAAGTCGTCTGGGCCGTCAATCCGCGCAACGACACCCTGGCCGATCTGGTTCATTACCTGTGCCGCTATGCTGAGGAATATTTTGACGGCAGTCCGGTGCAATGCGGCTTTGATTTACCGCCGGAAATTCCCGCCGCCGTGTTGCCGACCGAAGTCCGCCAGCAGGTTTTTCTAGCGGCGAAGGAGGCGTTGAACAATGTGCTGAAGCACGCCAAAGCCAGACAAGTGCGCGTCCAATTGGTGGCCGTCGCGGGAGAATTTAAAATTATTATTGAGGATGACGGTTGTGGTTTTGATCCTGGCGCTGCCCCAAAACGAACAGGTGGCGGTAACGGCTTGGTGAACATGCGCGAGCGTCTGCATGGCATCGGCGGACGGTTTGAGTGTAGCAGTCGGTCCGGTGGTGGCACACGCATTACCTTTGGTGCGCTGGTCACTAACTCGGCTGCGAAATGAGTCATGTCCACACTTCATCCGACTAGGCGCGCAACCATTGCCTCGTTAAAGTGCAATGGAAATGAATTCAGTTCCTGGCATGGCTGTGGTAGACTGCCCGACGACGCAATCCGGATTGGTAGCGTCGTTCGAACCAGCTATGATCAAAGTCTCCATCGTAGAAGATGACGCCAAGCTGCGCGAAACTGTGGTGCGCTATTTTGCCGGGCAAAGCGGATTTCGCTGTGTGAAAGCCTATGCCAATGCCGAGGCTGCGCTGACGGATATTCCCCTGCATCTGCCCGATGTCGTGCTGATGGACATCAATCTGCCAGGCATTAACGGTATTGAATGCGTGTCGCGGCTACGCAAAGTGGCACCGACAGTAAAAATCATCATGCTGACGGTGTTCGAGGAGGGTGAGCAGATTTTTCAAGCGTTGACGGCGGGAGCTTTTGGTTATCTTGTTAAAAGCAATCGGCCGGCGAAGATTCTCGAAGCCATCCGCGAAGTGTATGCCGGCGGTTCTCCCATGTCTGGCCACATTGCACGCAAAGTGGTGCAATCATTTCAGGCGCATGCCGCCGCCAACACGGACACCGAATCGCTAACCGCCCGCGAGATGGAAGTGCTACAAGGTTTGTCACGCGGGCATCCATACAAGGAGATTGCCGGCGAACTGGGCATTAGCTTGAGCACCGTGCGCACCTATATTCAGCGTATCTACGAAAAGTTGCATGTTCACAGCCAGACCGAGGCAGTCATGAAATTTGCCCAGCGGCAAGGCCGTTAGAGATATTGGACCGAGTGCCAATTGAAGTTGAAACTTGACCCCGAAGAATGTTCTGGGAGACATTTTTGAACCGCACATCAATTTATTAAACTGAAGAGATAAAAATCTGCCCGCGACGACTTCTTTTTAAGACACGCCTGGCGCGCATCATGATTTGCTCAAGCAGACTGGCTGGGAAATGATCACCGCGCGCAGCCCATTGAACGAAGCGGACACGCTCGCGTTCATTGGCGACTTGGATGGCTATACTCATCCCGCCACTTGCCCGCACCACCCGAGTTGCACGTCGCCACAAAACCATGGGTTACCATGGCTTCGACGTCCTTTTCACCCTCGCAAATATAAACGAGTTCACCTTGTTGAACTGCGGCGATTACCTGTGCAGCCGGTGGAGAATCGCCGCGCTGCGTTCCCCGCTGTCTGCCTCCCGCAGGATGAGAATCTTGTCTTCCATCGTATACCGTCTGCCTTTCATGGTCTGGTCCTTTGGTTGGGCCCAGACTAAAAATTATCTGGCCTGAAAAAGCGAAGTCACTTCAGATTATACGATTGGCTGTGAATTGAGCGTATTGATGCATTTTTTTATTACCCGGTGGCATCACGAATACTCGTGATACCGAGCTGCATGCTTGAGTGTTAGTGTCTTTAACATAAATCCCGATACATTCATGGACTTTCTCTACTCGGTCAACGTCGTGCCGATTTGATTGTTGATGTGTTTTGCTAAATGAAACGACGGAAAGTAAAAATTGCATGCCCAATATGAGTTTAAGAGTTAAGCGGTTTTATTGATGAAATGAATATCGGCTGTCCCATAAAATCAAATGAGGCATGGCAAATAGGCTTTTTGCGGTGTGCCGAGGAATCGGCCACTGCCACCGGCTGTCCCATAGCGGTCGGGGAGTTGGCGCAAGTCGAGGAGTTGACACAGGGCGGAGCGGATCAGGGTGAAGAGGCGGGTGACCCAGAAGACCTCGCGCTGGGACAAATCCGCCAAGTGGGCGAAGGCCGCATAAGCCTTGTCAAAAATCACAATCTCGCCGGCCTGCACCCTCGCGCACAGTTCGTGCGCCCGCCGTTTATCATGTTCGCCGGCGGTGTCCACAAGGGCAAAACGCGGAAGAAAGATTTGGAGGTTGAGCCGGACATGGCACTTGGCGGCGGCTTTGCGTCGACGGTGCTTTGCCCAGTCCAGCGAGTTGGCCACGAGTGGGATGGTGGTCGAGTCCACGATGTGATTAAGGCGCTTGAACCGGAACGCCAGCTTCGGGCGACGCCGAGCGCCAAAGCCGGGATGCAGTTGTTGCAGATGCCAGAGTATTGTCCAGAACAAGGCCTCGGCCATTTTCGGATTGCGTTCTCGGTTGGCGTGCGAGAGGGCGTTCTTGCTCGGCGCGGTCGCGCCGAGAATCGCCGACAACGGACCCGAGTGCAACCGCAGGGCATCGCATACATCGTTGAGGCCGAGACTGTGAGTGAGTTGAGCGTAAATAAGACTTACGACATGGCTCCACGGACGGAACGTGCGACTTCTTTCAACCACCGCGTGAGCGCGGGCCAGGTGCGGCACCAGATAATTGGGAATCCGGATGCAAAGTTGCCGCAGAAGCGAGAACTTGGCCGATGTTGGCTTGCGTTAAGTTTGGCTTTTCATGCCCTGCCTTGTGGCAGGGTTCAAACCCGTAAGCCAACTCTTTTTTACCCCTCAAACTTCAACCCTGTGGGACAACTGTGAACAAGATATGAAGAGATATAATATGGTTATGAACACGGCTCGGTGGATTACCGTTTTGGTGGCGCAGAGGCAAATCCTTACTGTTCTACTGGGGTGTTTGGCGATCGTCGGTTTGAGTGTGCCAGCCTTCGCCACCGTGGAAACACTGCCCACCCAGGGGCACAATGTCTATCGTCTGGCCGTCGCGCACACGGGCAAAGAAGTCACGGATACGCTCATTGTCGGCTCAACCTACGACAACCGTGTGTGTGGTTTTGAAACCTCTGGAAAATCTCGATGGGATGCGCCGGTGGGCGGATTTGTTTTCGATCTCACTACGGGCGATCTTGATGGTGATGGCCGCGATGAAATTTTGGCTGCCTGTGCCGACGGCAAGGTTTACGCTTTTTCCGCCGAAGGTAAAACGCTTTGGCAATATGATTTGGGAACGCCGGTGTATCAGGTGAGCATTGCCCGGTTGGATGGCAAGAAGCCGATGGTGCTGGCGGGTGGCGTTAGCCGGGAATTGACGGTTTTGAATTCCAAGGGGGTCAAAGTGTTTTCAAAAGAGTTTGAGGGCGTTTTGCGCCTGATCCGCGCGGGAAATTTTGCGGGTGGGTCAATGGATGAAGTGGCGGTTTTCACGATCGGTGGACAGCAACCTGGGCCGGTTAAAGTTTGCAGCGGGCCACAACTGACCATTGCGCCCGCCGCTCCTGCCGGGAGTAACGTTGGGCAACGAGATGGCACAGATCGAACCATGGACGGCTTGGCGGCTGACTTGGATGGCGACGGTCGCGCGGAGTGGGTCAGTGGCGCGGGTGTGTTTTCGCTGGCCGGCCAGCAGACGCGTTTGTTTGAACTGGCGCGTCCATCCAAAGGCAATTATGACTTCAATTACCGGATGCGGATGTTGGCCGTCGGTGAACTTGCTGGTGTTCCAGGTCGGGAAATCGCTACCGTGGACGGCCCTGATGTGATGTTACACGACGCTCGCGGCAAAGTGCTTGGCCGCGCTCACGCGCCGTTTGGTTTCACAGCCATCGCGTATCTGCCGGGAAAACCTTTCGGATCGGTGGTGCTGGGCAGTTGCCCCAACGGGGATGATAATCTCTACCGGATTACGTTCACGCCCGGTTGGGAGAAAGAAGTAGAAGCGCTGACCCGGCAAGGGCAAATGGCTACGATAGGAAAGTCGTTGGCTGATTTGTCCGCAGACATCAAAGAATGGAAAGGCACGCCGGCCAAAGGTCAAACTGGTCCCTATCTTATATCACTTAAAGGCGGCTGGATGGATACCCCGGCCAAAGTCGCTGATATTAATCCCCCTGTGGAGGATGTTCGTTTTTATGAACAACAATTTCCCTATACCAATCTCGTTTTCGGTGCGGATATTTGGTTTACGGAATCAGGCATGCCGCTGCGGCCCGATGGCAAGCCTTGGGAAAAAGATCGTCGCCTTAAGTATCAGGCTTCCTCTGCGCAAATCGTGGAGGCGGCGCGGAAATTGGAGCAGACCAAAGCCCATTTCTTCGTGACTTCCGGTCACGGCCTCGCGCCTTTTATTACTCCAGATACAGCGGCGGCCATTCTGCGAGCTGCCCCTACCATGTGTCTGGGATTTATTGAGGCGGAGAATGAGGCGACCAAGGGTGGACAAGAACTGGCCTACTATCTTCAGTCTCACATCGCCCCGATTCTCGATGCTTGCCTCAAGCACGGACGGGCCATCATGGTCTTGCGGGAAAAAAACGCCTGGTGGGCCGCTCAAGCTGCGAGTCCGGATTTAAGCCGGATTCTGTTCAGCGGCAAATATCACAGTGTCCTGGTTCCCGGAGTGGAAGATTCCAACTCGCGCTCGCAAGATTTGAACCTCGCTTCGCGCGTCGGCCTCTGGCTTGATGGTGAAGTGGATCGCTGGTCTTGCCGTATTTGCGCCGATTTCTTCTGTTTCAATCGGGCCTGGGAATGGGAATACCCGATGACCGGCCATCCGCATCTGCGCAATTACACGGCGCACGCCAGCTTGGGAGCGTCGGTGTTCATGCTGCAATCCGGTGAGCGTGACAACGATTCTGGCGAATTCACCCGGGTTGGTATCGAGGGTGCTGCGCCGTTCCTGAACATGCTAGGTAAAGGCATCATCACTCCGCCTCTGCGCGAGCAGCTGAAATCCATTTCTCCCGTGGTGATCAATGTGATGAAGCCGACGGATCGGTTTCTCTTCACCACTTACAATGGTCATAATTTTCAGCGCTACAGTCCTGCTGATTTGCTGCCGAATGCTTTCAGCCGGCTGGATTGTTATTGGGGCATGGCACCGACGCCGGCATATGATGTTTCATCGTATGTTTACAATCGCACACACCAATTTGATAACACCATACCGAGGACACCGTCTGGCTTTGTGGCCATACTGGCTGGCGCTGCCCCGTCGGATAAATTTGCTTCTTGGTCAACCATCTGGAACACCGACGGCGACAAGCTGGCGAAAGGCAGGCAGCCATTTACATTGGAAACCGCGCGCGACGCCATGCGGGCCGATATTCGGGCGGGTGCGGAAAAGTTCCCGATGCAAATTGACGGGGAAATTTTCTCGCAACAGGTGGCGCAAGGTCCCGATCACTATCTGCTCTACCTGATTGACCCGGGCTATCTTGATCCGGCAAATCGCGCCGTGGTGATTCACGCGCAAGCTGCCGGTGACTGGCAGGCGACCGACCGCTTGACTGGAATATCTTTGGGTTCTATCGGCAAAGGGCTTTCCGTGTTAGTGCCTGCCGGAACTTTAAGGCTGATTGAAATTCAGCCGATCAGCCACTGATTATGAAGAAACAACACATTATCCCATTGGTTATTTTGGGGATAATGTTTGTCGGCGGAAGCTTTCGCAGAAGATGGTAAAGCTGTGACTCAGGCAAATGTTACCTTCTATGAGGGATTAATTGACAATGTAAATTTCATATCAAATTCGATCACGCTGAAAAATAAGCCAACGCTACTTAACTTTAATAAAGACACTAAAATCTATGTGAATGAATTCATTAATATTTTGAAGGTTAAAGTTGGGGATTGCGTGCGTGTCTATGCTCCATGCACGCCAGAATCGCGTCAGGTTGAAGCTGCTGGAATCACGGTATGGTTTACCAAATCATACAATCCAGACGACACCGATAGTTTGATCGGATTTTATAAGAACAAACTGATTCTTGGTTCTGTTACAGAAACATCGCCAGAGCTTAAAGTCACAACCCACGGAAATGTGACGTTCGCAGTATCGGTCACGCCTGAAACCACGCTTACACGAATGGTTGTTCTCTGGTCGGACAATGCGTGGCATCTCGGCGAAAAAGCCATCACCGGAAAAAATTCCCTGTGGGAGCGCTCGACTCATGTGCCGCTAATCTTTGCCGGGCCGGGCGTGATGCGAGGTGTGAATTGCAGCCAACCCGCCGAGTTGCTCGACATTTATCCCACGCTGCTGGAGCTGTGCGGTCTGCCGCCGCGCGACGGACTTGAGGGACACAGCCTCATGCCGCAATTGAAAGATTCGCACACGCGCCGATTGTGGCCGGCGGTGACCACGCACAACATTGGCAACCATGCCGTGCGCACCGATCATCGGCGCTACAACCGGTA
>JBAXIY010000016.1:0-29732 GCA_037138135.1 Verrucomicrobiia bacterium | reverse complement strand
TTGCCGCTGCGGGTGGAAGGATCGAGCGGGCTGCGGGTCGAGCTATAACTCCCCGCATATTCCACCAAATCAGAAAATGTCAGCGGCGTGCCAGAGCCGTTACCCGTGGCATAGATATTATTATTGGAATGCACCTTGCCGTTGACATTGAAAGTGTCGCCGGGGTTGATTTCCAAATCCATGTTGTAAAAGATGGCGAATTGAAAGATGGGAATGAATCCAAACCAGACGGTCTGGTTGATGGTGGCGGAGAGATTTTCCCCTGCATTGGTGGGTGAGGCGGTAGAAGCGATGACCCAATCCTGACCGTTACCTTGTAGTCCGTTGTAGCGCGCCGGCAGGGACGACCAGCCAATGGAGCCGATCGGAATCACGGTCGTGCTATTCGCGTTGCCGTTGGTATCGCTAAACAAATAGGAAACGGGCCAGCCGCTTTGGCTGGGGAGATTGCCGGCAGCGGCGTAGGTGCTCGCGGAGTTAAGCGACTGATTGTTAAAATCGCGCATCATCGTAGCCAACACGGATTCCGTGGCGGATTCCGCCGCCGCCTGCGCCTGGTTGAACAAATTATTTCGCTTGGTAATTTTGGAATTGGTGGTGGTCCAATACATGAGGCTGGCGTAAGCGGCCAGCATGATGGCCAGAAACACCATGGTGATGAGTAACGCAAAACCAGAGCGGCGATGATTGAAAAGAGTTGGGGATAATCGCATAAGCAGATCAGTTTTTGGCCCGCATGGTCATGCGGGTGCGGAGTCGGTAGTAATCATAGGCGTCACCGGCCACGCCACCTCGGTTGGCAGCAAACGCTAGTTGATTGAACATTAATTCCACCGAGATGACCGGATTGTTCTGGTTGATGTTGGTCAGCACATTGCCCTGATAATCTTCCGCGCGAAAACAATAGTAGTTGGTGACGAAATTGGCTTCGACGTTAATCACCACGCCGTTGCTGGCCAGACTGATATTAGTATTATCCGGATCCTGAAAAAACACCACGAACCCCGGCGAATTGGTGTTGGGGGTAATTTTGAGTGCGTTGCCAATGACGTTTAAACCGGTGGCGATGGCCGTGAAATTGCCATTGGTGTAGATGCCCACACCGACGCCCTGAGCCGTGCGCACACGGTCACGAATGTCGTTAATTGTTTCGCGGGCGCTGGCGGTGGCTTTTACCTTGGTCGTCGCCAGATTGTAAACCCGCAGGCCGTAAAGCTGGACGCTAATCATGGCCGCCACGATGATGACCAGAAAAATGGTCGAGGCGACCAGCATCTCCGCCAGCGTAAAGCCGCACCGGGCGTGCGACTGGCGACAGAATGATTTTGAGGGGAAAAGTTTCATTGATCGGAAGCGCGCAGCAAAATCACCGTGTTGGTTTGCAATTGGCCGGTGAACGGGAAAATCCATTTACAATCTGAGCGAATCTGACGCAATTTTGGATTTGGTGAAATATCGGTTATCGTAACGGTGTTCGTCACCCAAAAAGAAGTTTCAGAATTGCTCGGTGTGCCCTTGATGGGCACATCCATGAAGTCACTGGTGACAATGACAGAGCCGTTGGTTATTTCGTCCATGGTGCCCGGCCCGTTGGTTTGTGGCCAATCGCGTGGCCGCCAGTCGGACGCCCGCGCCTGTTCCGCCCCCTGCGCCGCAAACGACTGAGCTGCGAGCGACATGGAACTAAACTCCGACATGCGGTTGGCCTGAACGTAACCGTAAATCAAACCGGCAAACACGACGCTCACGATGGCAATCGCGAGCAATACCTCACCCAAAGCGTAGGCGGCCATGAGGCGGGGGCGGGAGTTTTCTATTCGTGCGCGCATGTCTTTCTTAATCAAATTTTCTCCTTACCGTTCAGCAATCTACATACCAAAACAAGCCTGATACAACAACATCCGTTTCCACTGTCATGCTATGGGACGAAAATGTCAACCTCCGGCTCAAGCGGTGCGCAACCAAATGACAGTCATTTCAATTCCCGCACCCGCTCACGGGCCAAATCCAGAAATGCCGCGAGTAGCGGTGTGGTTTTGCCGCGCCATAAGGCGCCAATCAATGCCGGTGGAAAATCTTTCAGCGGCAACGCCTGCACATTTGCCGGCAAAGGTCGTTTCGGAATCGCTACACCCAGCCCGATGCCGAGGCCGTTCGCCACATAAGTCTCAATCAAATCAATGGAGCTGGCCTCCATCGTCGGGAACCATTCCACGCCCAGCGCCGCCAGCCGTGCGAGAAAATTGCGGGTCACGACCTCCGTGGCGGGCAGGCAGATGAGGGAATCGGAAATTTTGTCGCGCGCCCACAAATCCGCCGCCGATTTTAGGTTCATGACCTTGTTCACCAGCAATACCAGCGGCAGTTCCAATAAGATTTCAGATTGAAAGCCGGCCGGCGGTTTGCGATCCACCAGCGTGATGACCAGATCAATTTCATCTTTGGCCAGAAGCTCCTCCAGTTGCACGGGAAATCCTTCGCGCAGGGAAACTTTCAAGCCGGGAAATTTTTTATGCACACCCTGCAGTAATTTGGGCAGATGATCGCGCAGCACGATGGTCGAAGCCCCGATGCGCATGTGTCGCGCCTGTCCGCCTTGAAACTCCACGGCGAGTTTATCAAGATTGGCGAAGAATGGTGCACAGAACGCATACAGTTTTTCGCCCGCCGGGGTCAGCGCGAATGGCCGCCGCTGAAACAACGTCACGCCCAAAAATTCTTCGAGTTGCGCCACCTGCGCGCTCACTGCCGGCTGCTGGATGCCGTAGGGAATATTGCGCACCGCCGGCATGATGCCGCCGTGCTTGGCGACGTAATAAAATAGTTCGAGGTGATGGACGTTCATTGATGCAAACGATGTTGCCGCAGTTTTATCAATTGACGCGCTCCACGCAAGCTGTGTTAAAAAGGCCACAAGACAAGCGGTCCAATCGGGTTTCGGTTGGGAGACCAAAATAAGAAAACGCAAATAAATAAAAAACCGAACAAGTTTGCCTATGTTTCTTAAAAGATTAATTCAGGGCAAAAATCTCCTCTGGCTCTGGCTCAGTGCAGCGATACTTTCATCCTTGTCCATTGCAATTATCCAATCGACGGGAAATAGAAACTTCTGGTTAGAGATGGCCGTGATGAGCGGGGTTAGTTGTGTTTGTGGTGTAGTTTTGGCCTGGTGGCGCTGCAAATCAATAAAGCAAAGATTCTTTGGCGGGTTGTTTTTTATGGGCGCAAGTTTATGCCTAAACTTGAGTGTTGCTCTGCTGGGGTGTTCGACTCCTTCCGGCCATCCTTACGATCATCCTTACGTTCATCCGACACAAACAGAAGTTGATAAACTATCGGCCCACCGGCAAGCAGAGTCGATTAGGCAAGAGGGACGGATGAAAGCCAAGGTCGCCAGACAAATTGTGCCGCGCGATGCCTTGGCCGACAGAACCATGTTGGATTTATCATCTTTCTACGATGGTCTGCTGGAGGCCGAGAATTCGGAAAATATTCGTTCCCTCACCTCGGGAACTCATGTCGGGAACGGGGTGAAATTTGACATGCGCGGCAAGGTTGAATTGATCAGGTATGGACTAACGGGAGTTTGCGGCATTCCGGTTGAGCAAAAATGCTCGGGGATATATTTTCTTCACGGAGTGGAACGCGGATGGGTTTCAAATTCAACCATTAGTCAATTTGTGATTCATTATTCGGGAGACAAACAGGAGGTCGTGCCGATTGGCTTTGGCCGAGAGGTGGCGGATGAAGTCCTGTCCGAAAACAGCAAGGTTTTAAGCGTGGTTCCAAGCAACCAGCTTGTCTGGCAGGAAGCGATTGCCGCCAACAAGCCCCCGCAGCCGTTGCGGGCATTTTTCATCACCCATTGGGATAATCCTTTTCCCGAAAGGACAATCACGAGCATCGACTTCAAACCCGGCATCGAATTTGATAATGCATTTTTGGTGGCGATAACAATTCAACCAGCCAACAATAAAGATAAATGAACTGTCCATATTGCCAAAGCGAACTGCCGGAGAATTCGAATAATCGTTCATGTCCGAAATGCGGGAAAATTGTTCCCTTTGGCCGGACGCAGAAAACGGTCGGCGGCCTCAAACTCTTAATGATACTCATTGCGCCCGCCGCAATTACTATGTTGGTAGCCTTGTTCAAGTCGTCAAGTGTGACGACGGTTTGGGTTTTAACCAGTAGCCCGGCCGCCGGTTTAATCTGCGGATTGATGTTGATGCAGAATACAAAAAATATTGCGTTGCGAATTTTTCTGGCGTTGCTGTTGGGAACGCTTTTGGCCTTGTTCTGCCTAGTTAGTTGTTTCTTTGGTTGCGGGCTGGCGGGCGGCGGGGGTGTGCGAATTGGCGGCTAAAAATATGAATACAAAAATTATTTCCCCGTCATTCGTCGTCAAAGACGAGCTCCTCAAGCGCACCACCTCGCGCTGTCCAACTTGCCGCGCGCCGTGTCCGGCGGAAGTCTGGCGCACCGGTGGTCTTGCCCCAAAAGTTTTTCTTAAGCGCAACTGCGCCGAACACGGCGAAGCCAGCGTGTGTATCGCGTCGGATGCCCGCTTCTATTGGCTCGCGAAGGGCAAAGCGGAAAATGCCTGTTGCTCCGGCAATTCATCCTGCTGTGAATCGGCCGATGGTTCCAATTCCGGCACGCTCGGCCGCAACGCTCAGCCCGGCGACGCGCTCGGCGTGATGGAAAAACTTTCCACCTGTCTGGCGCTCATCGAAATCGTCAACTCCTGCAACTTGAGTTGCCCGACGTGCTTTGCCGATTCGCCGCTGGGCACCGGCCAGAAAATTGACGCCGTGCCGCTCGCGGAACTGCAGGCGCGCATCCAAGGCGTGATTGATCGGAAGGGGAAGATTGAAATCCTCCAGCTCTCCGGCGGCGAACCGACCTTGCATCTGCAATTCTTTGAGCTGCTCCGCTGGCTGCAAACCAATCCCGACATAGATTACGTGCTGCTGAACACCAACGGCGTCCGCATCGCGCACGACGAAGACTTTGCGAGCGAACTGGCAAAAACGTTTCGCTACGGAAAATTTCAGCTCTATCTCCAATTCGACGGCACACAGGAAGCGGGGCAAAAATTTCTGCGCGGCGCGGATTTGCGCGCCACGCGTGAACGCTGTCTCGAACGTTGTGCGGAAATGAAATTACCCGTCACGCTGGCCATGACCGTGACGCCGGAAAATCTCTCGAACCTTTGGGACGCGATTGATTTTGGCTTGCGCTGGCCGAACGTGCGCGGGATTTCCTTCCAGCCGATGTTCACCAGCGGACGGATTCCCAATCCATCAACTCTCAACTCCCAACTCTCAACCCGACTCAACACCGCCGACATCATTCTCGCCGCCGTTGGGCAATCGGGAGGCAAACTGCGCTTTGAGGATTTCACGCCGCTGCCGTGCGGTGATCCAAATTGCGCGACCATCGGTTATCTGCTCAAAGTTGGCGGTGAGATCCGTTCCGTCAGCGACTTCATTGATTTCAAAAACGTGCAGGGATTTCTCGGCACGAAAGTTCGTTACAAGCTGGAAGACTTGATGAAATGCGGCTGCGAATCTGAGCCGCTCGGCGAACTGCTGAAAAAATTCGAGCTGGACGAATCGCACACGTTCCGGCTCTTCATCAAGCCGTTCATGGACGCCGCGACATGGGACGAAGACCGCATTGACCGCTGCTGCACCCACGTCATCCGCCCGGATGGAAAACTGGATTCCTTCTGCCGCTACTACTCCGGCTTTGCGGATTGCAAAACGAAATGAGAAAATAAATTTATGAGCGACGAGCCAAATCAAACTAGCTCCCCCGACGGAAAAGATAAGCCACTTACCAAAATCATCTGGTTATTCTGCGGTTTCGTTCCGAGCGTAATTGCAATAGCCGGTTTGAAGATCGCTGGGCCGGGTTTAATTCCGTTTCTTTTAGTTTTGAATTTAGTTTCCAGCATGGTGTCTGGGCTTGGTTTGATTCGTGATATTAAAAATAAATATTTAGCCTTCTTTTTGGGCCTGTTTCTGGTGTTGTTTTTTTTGTTGGTGAACGCGTATATCGTTGTTTTCTTGGGTTGTTCTGGAGCCGGTGGACGCATAGCCCCGTGATATTTAGTTTCACATTGTCGACACAGGATTCCACCGCCTACGGCTGGCTGATGCTCGCGGGCATTTTCGTGAGCATCATTTTCTGGTCGCGACTCGCGCGGCGCGATGAACGGCTCGTGCTGATCTACATCGCGGCGCTGGCGGGCGCGTTTCTCGGTGCGAAGCTCGTGTATCTCGCCGCGGAAGGCTGGCTGCACTGGCACGACGCGAACCGCTGGGTGATTCTCGCCACTGGCAAATCCATCACCGGCGCGCTGCTCGGTGGTTACGCCGCCGTGGAAATCGCCAAGAAACTCCTGAAATACCCCGGCGTCACCGGCGACTGGTTTGCCGTCATTGTGCCCGTAGGAATAATGCTCGGCCGCATCGGCTGCATGTTGCAAGGCTGCTGCCTCGGCAAAGTCTGTGCCGCAAACTGGTTCACCATCAACGACGCGAACGGCGTCCCGCGCTGGCCAGCTTCGCAGGTGGAATTTGTTTTCAACGCGCTGATGCTCGTCGTGATTTTACTTTTGCGTTGGAGAAAAATTGCGGCGGGTAATTTATTCCACATTTACCTGATAGCTTACGGAAGCTTCCGTTTCTTTCACGAATTTCTGCGCGACACGCCGCCAATTCTCGGTCCGCTTTCTGGCTATCAAATCGCCGCGCTGATGTTGTTGGGCGTTGGAGTATCTGGATTTGCCCGTCGCTGGAATATTACGAGGACTGGTCGGGCCTGAACGGGGCAGTTTATTCCTTGGCCAGAGTGGGGATTTTCAAACGCGGCTGGACGTTGGGCACAGCGGGGCCGACGGGTTGCTGGAAGTGAATAGGGGAACGCAGGAGCAGCGTGCCGAGCAACAGGTCGGCGAGGGGCATGACGACATTGAAATTTTTATGCATGTAACGGTGGTGCAGCAAGTGATGGCCGTTGAGCCGGAAGAAAATCCCCGATCGTTCCACATGGCGTTTTTTTGGCAGGTGCATGCACCAATGTATGTATTCGTAAGTGATATAATAACTGGCACAGGCGAGCAGTGCGCCCCAATAAAAGCCCCAGTGCCCCATGGACCAGGCGGCCAAAGCAAACGGCACCATCGCCACCAGCACCAGCACCGGGCCGTTCCACCACGCCATCGGGATGGTCTTGGCATCTTTGGGATTGATCAGGTGATACGATTCGTCTGCGCGAAAAACTTTGTGATGGACGATGGCGTGCGACTCGAACGGGTAACGGAAGCTGCCGAGCGGGCGGTGCATCACGAAACGGTGCAGCGTCCATTCAAAAAATGACGCGTAGACCGTTGAGCTGATAAAACCGATCGCCGGCCAGAATAAAATTTCAAACAGATGATTCATGGAAGCTGCATTCTAATCCAATTTGGCGGACTGGCAACAGCAGGTTTACATTTTGGTCAACTTTTGACAGGGGATGTCCAGCGCGCGCCAATAAATGTCTGTATTCTGTGAGCTAAGTTACAAATGGATGACTTTTCCGGCTTGTTTCCGCTTCCGTCTGTCTAATTCCGGCTTCTGAAATCACGCGCCTAGATTCACAAGCAAAGTTCCGGCAACTTGGCCGGAAGGCGGAACGCGTAGCCGAGACACCCGTCCGCCCGATTTTATACTTTTCAATTTACCGCTTTGGTTTAGAAATTGGTGGTCATGAAAATGAACCAACATTTGTTTGCCTTCACTGTGCTGGCGGCGCTGACTTTGGCGTTGGCCGGCTGCAAATCTGACGACATCAGCCGCGCCGAAAAAGGCGAGGCGAACGCGCCCGGTTTTTCTGAGACGCGCGCCATCGCGGAGCAGGGCTTCATCTACGGCCTGCCCATCGTGATGAACTACGCGGTGATGTATGAATTCTGCGTGGATAAAAACTCGGGGCAATACAAAGGTCCGTTCAATCAGGTTGCGAACGAAGCCCGCGTCTTCACCTACAAAGATACCGCCGTGGTCACGCCGAACAGTGACACGCCCTATTCCATGCTGTGGCTGGATCTGCGCGCCGAGCCGATCGTCATCTCCGTGCCCGCGATCGAGAAAGACCGCTACTACTCGGTGATGCTGTGCGATGGCAATGTGTTCAACTACGGTTACATCGGCAGCCGCGCGACCGGCAACGACGCGGGCGACCATCTGGTGGTCGGTCCCGATTGGAAAGGGCAAACCCCGCCGGGCATCAAGAAAGTTTTCCATTCCACGACGCAGTTCGGGTTGACCATTTTCCGCACCCAACTCTTTAACGCCGACGACATGCCGAACGTGGTGAAAATTCAGGCCGGTTACAAGGCGCAGCCGCTCTCGGCCTATCTGCATCAGCCCGCGCCGCCCGCCGCGCCGGCGATCGATTTCCCGCCGATCTCGAAGGACTCGGTGAAGACGAATTTCTTCCAGTATCTCGATTTCGCGCTGCAGTTCGCGCCGGCCGGACCGGAAGAAAAGGAAATCCGCGCCAAACTCGCCCGCATCGGCATCGGGGCGGGAAAGAAATTCAGCTTTGACGCGCTCTCGCTGGAACACAAAATTGAAGTCGGCCTCGGCATGAAAGCCGGTGACAAGGCGGTGGACGAAGCGATGGCCAAGTTTGGCAAGAAGATCAACGGCTGGCAGGTCGGCGCGGCGCAAGGCGATCGCGCGTATTATAATGGCGACTGGATGCTGCGTTCCGTCGCGGCCAAAGCCGGTATCTATGGCAACGACGCCGAAGAGGCCATGTATCCCTTTACCAAAACTCTGGCCGACGGCACGCCGCTCGACGCCAGCAAGCACAACTACACGCTCACGTTCCCCGCCGGCCAGCTGCCGCCCGTGAACGGGTTCTGGTCCGTAACGATGTATGACGGCAAATCGCAATTGCTCATCGAGAATCCCATCAATCGTTATCTCATCAACTCCCCGATGTTGTCGGACATGAAGAAGAATGCCGACGGCTCGCTCACGCTCTACATCCAGAAAGATTCACCGGGAGCGGACAAGGAAAGCAACTGGCTGCCCGCGCCGAACGACACGATCTATCTCGTCATGCGCCTTTACTGGCCGAAGGCAACCCCGCCTTCCATTCTGCCGCCGGGCGAAGGCACGTGGAACCCGCCGGGCATCGTGCAGGCGAATTAGGCACTGGTGATTACAGCTGAAACAAAGTTGACACACCCAAGCAGTTGTAGAAAAATCGTCCCAGAATAGTTAAGAAGATATCAAACAAAACCAATCGCTTAATTTAAAATTAAAATGAAAACGACCAGCACCCAAAACCTGATTGCCGCCGCGCTGACGTGCGCGTTGGCTGCCACCGCTACCACCGCCCGCGCCGATGATGCGTCCAATTCCACGATGGCTCCCGCCAGTGCGAAGGCCGACGGTTGGAACTTTGCTGCGACGCTCCCGCTCTGGGCGGTCGCTATCAATGGCGATGCCACAGTGAGAGGCCAACAGGCAAACGTGAACGTCAACAACGCCGAACTGCGCGATCATCTGGATTGCTCTGTCGGTCTGGCGGTGCAGGCGCAAAAGGGCAAGTTCGGCATTTTCGGTAACTTTGGTTACATGAAATTCTCCGGAGGCGTGCCTGAGCCGAAGGGCGGACAGCTGGATGCCTCCCTGAAATTTTTGGTAGTCAACGCTGGGGTTTCGTATCTGCTGGTCAAGACGGGCGAGGAACATCCCTTCATGCTCGCGGCCACGGCAGGTGTCCGTTATTGGTATGTCGCCACGGAAATGACTTATCGGGACGGTGCCGGAACCTTTGTTTATAATGGCGGTGATAATATGGATTTGATTGACCCTGTGCTTGGTCTGCGCGCCAGCCAATACCTCACCAAGAAGTTGCACTTGGATGTCTCCGGTGACGGTGGTGGTTTCAATATCAACCACAGCACGGATTGGACGTGGTCGGTGGCAGGCATGTTGTCCTACGACTTCACCCAATGGTTCACCCTCTCGGCTGGCTATCAAGCGGTGGCCTTGGATGAATCCACCGGCAGCGGCACCGGCAAAAACGGCGAAAAAGGTGTGAACCTGATTTTTAGCGGTTTTGCCGCCGGCCTGACGTTCAAATTCTAATTGGCGCGCCCGCTAATAAAATAAATCAACGCAACGCCGGGCTGTGGAAATCCTCTACAGACCGGCGTTGTCACTTTAACCATGCTGCTTGCACAATTAACTGCTGCTACTTTATTTCGACCCAGCATTGCGGGACTATGGCTTGCGGCTTTATTGCTGGCGGGCTGTAAAGTTTTTGATCCGGCGAGTGCGGTCACGCCGCAAATCACTGGTCAAGTGCTGGCCGCCGATACGCGGCAACCGTTGGCCGGGGTCAAAGTCATTCGCGTGATGCCGGGGCAGGGCAGCGCACCGCTTCATGGCGCGGAACTGATGCAGCAAAGTCTGCCCGAAAATACGGATGCCGCCGGTCGTTTTTCCGTGGCTGGAAGTGATTATTTCACGTTTTTTCACCGCACCTCGTGGGGCGCGGTGAGGTTGTCATTTCAAGCATCGGGCTATTATCCGTTGACGACCAATTTTACGGCGCTCAGCTTTACCAATCAGACTGCAACCGGCGAACCGGTGGTGGATGTCGGCGAAGTGCTATTGAAATCACGGATAAAATGATGTGTGCCAGAAATTGGAATTCTATTTGACGCCGAGGCCGTGAGAATGAAACTCTTCAAACGCGTGACCATTAACAAATTCATTCAGCGAGCCATTCTGTTTCAAGGTTTGATTACCCTTGGCGTAGGGCTGTCATTGCGCGCGGATGTGCTGGTCGGCACGAACGGCGAGCGTTTCGTCGGCACGGTCATTCAGGAAACCACCAACGGCGTGGTGTTCGATTCCGAGTTGGCGGGGCGATTGACATTTCCGCAAGCCAAAATCGAAGAGTTGCGCCGGACGGTGGCCCAGACTAATTCAACCGTGAAGCTGGCGGCGGTGGCCATGCCGGTGTCAACCAATCCAGCAGCTTGGAAGCCGCCGGGCGTGGGCACGGATGGCGCGGATTGGGTGCGGCTCAAGTCCGGCGAATGGCTGCGCGGCGACATGAAATACATCCAGAACAAGGAAGTGGAATTTGATAGCGATGAAATGGAATTGCAGACGCTCAAGCTCAAGGATGTCAGCCAGGTTTACTCCGCGCACCGCGTGTTCACGCAATTTGAAGATCGCCAACCGGCGTATGGCAAGGTCGTCATCAGCAACAATCTCGTGATGGTGCAGGGCGACGAACCTTTGACGCTCGACCGCGATTTACTCATCGGCATCACGCCCAGCGGCGGGCGCACGGGCATTCGCGATTGGTCCGGCAGTTTCAACGTGAACTTAAGTTTACAGAACGGTAACAACCATCAGACGACCGTGACGACGATGGCTGAACTGGCGCGGAGGACGCCCAACACGACCTTGCAGTTTGATTACCTCGGCAATTACAGCGTGGCGAACGGTGTGGAAAACGCGAACAACGACCGCATCAACGCGACTTACGATGTGCGACTAAACAAAGACTGGTTCGTGCGCGCCATCGGGTTGGAATATTATCAGGATGAACCGGCGAACATTGCCTATCGCATCACGGCCAACTCCAGCGCGGGCTATTACATTTTTGACCGCACCGGTCTGGAGTGGAAAGTGTCCGCCGGTCCCGGCTATCAATACACCCGGTTCGCCACCGTAGAGACCAACCAGACGGATTTTGCGAGCACACCGGCGGTGGTGTTGAATTCCTATTTCAAGCAGGACATCACTTCGCGTCTGACCTTTATCCAGTCGTGGCAAAGCATCTTCACCAAACAGGAAGCCGGTCAATACACGCATCACACGGTCAGCACGTTGGAATTTGAAGTCAAACGGCATCTCAACCTCGACGTGTCGCTCGTATGGGATTATCTCCAGAATCCCCAAATCAAATCCGACGGCGTGGTGCCGCAGAAAAGTGATCTGTATCTGACGCTCGGTTTCGGCGTGCGGTTTTGAAAAAATCTTGAGACGGCTGGGCGGCGGTTGGTTGGGTTATTTCTTGCCAAGTAGCCGCAGCCAAAGATAGCTTATGGCGCGAATTCAATTTCTAAATACCTTTTTTATGAGAATTACTGGAACTCAAAACTTGTTGATTACGGCGCTGCTCGGCGCATTTTCGTTGCTTGGTATCGCCACTCCCGTCAAGGCTGCGGACGCCAAACCCAACATTGTCTATATCGTTTCCGACGATCTGGGCTGGAAGGACGTGGGCTTCAACGGCTGTGCGGACATCAAGACGCCAAACATTGATGCGCTCGCCGATAAAGGTGTAAAGTTTTCCCAGTTTTACGCGCAGCCGATGTGCACGCCCACACGCGCGGCGTTGATGACGGGTCGTTATCCGTTCCGCTACGGCTTGCAAACGATTGTCATCCCCGGACCGGCGGGTTACGGACTTGCCACCAACGAATGGCTCTTGCCACAGGCGCTCAAAGACGCCGGCTACACCACGGCAATCATCGGCAAATGGCATCTCGGCCACGCGGACCTGAAGTATTGGCCCAAGCAGCGCGGCTTCGATTACCAATACGGCGCGATGATCGGTGAGCTGGATTATTACACCCACAGCGATGCCGGCGTGCTCGACTGGTTCCGCAACAACAAGCCCGTCCATGAAAAGGGTTACACCACGCAACTCATCGGCAACGACGCCGTGAAATACATCAATGAGCAAAGCGCGGACAAACCGTTCTATCTCTACCTCACGTTCAATGCGCCTCACACGCCCTACGAGGCGCCGCAGGATTACATTGAACGTTACAAAAAAATCGAAGATCCCACGCGTCGCATTTACGCCGGTATGGTGTCTTGTATGGACGATGAAATTGGTTGCGTGGTGGCCGCGCTCGAGAAAAAAGGATTACGCGACAACACGCTGATTGTTTTCCAGAGCGACAATGGCGGCACGCGCAACGCGATGTTTGCCGGTCAGATGGCGGATCTTTCCAAAACCAAACTACCATGCGATAACGGCCCGTATCGCGACGGTAAGGGCACGCTCTTCGAAGGCGGCTGCCGCGTGGCCGCCTGCGCCAACTGGCCCGGTCACATCCAGTCTGGCATCACGGCGGATGGGATGATTCACGTCGTGGACATGTATCCTACCATCGCCGCGCTCGCCGGTGCGTCCACCGCCAAGTGCATTCAACCGTTGGATGGTTTTAATGTCTGGGACACCATCAGCGCGGGCAAACCGTCACCGCGCACGGAAATCGTTTACAACGTCGAGCCGTTCCGCGGCGGCGTGCGTGAGGGCGATTGGAAACTCATTTGGCGCACGTTGATTCCCACGAGCATTGACCTCTACAACCTCGCCGAAGATCCCTACGAGAAAAACAACATTGCCGCTGCGCATCCCGATAAAGTTACGGCGATGCAGGATCGCCTGAACGCGTTGGGTAAAGAATCCGCCAAACCGCTCGCGCTGATGTATGTCGCCGGCGTGGGTCTGGCTCACGCCAAACCGCGCATGGGTTCCGAAGATGGCAAAGGAGCCGTGATGGTGGATAATAACGGACACTCGATTACCGACGAAGGCGTGGGTGATCCCGAAACCGAGGCTGACCATCATTGATTTTAACAAACAATAAAATTAACCATGAAACTTAAAAATCTTTTCATTCAGGCTTCAGCTCTGACGCTGGTGGCTGCCGTCGCAACGGCCGAAGAAGGCGGCAGCGGTCATTATGCGCCGGGCGCCACTTCAGATTTCATCGACGCGTTGCCGGGCAAGCCAGCCGTGGTCGTCGCTAATGCCTTCACGTATTATCATGGCGACACGACACCACCGATCGACTTTGCTGGCAATACGGTTTTGAATGCCCATGCTACGTTGTATGCCGATTCAATCTTTGCGCTTTATGAATCGTCCCTTTCATTTTTGGGCGGCAATTATGCGGCGGCCACGGTCATTCCTTACGTCTGGCTGAAAGTGGATGCTGACGTGAAAACCGGGCCGATCAATCCCAAGAAGAGTGATTCTACGAGCGGGCTGGGCGACATTGAATTGATTCCCTTCATCCTCGGCTGGACCAACGCATCGGACATGAAGTATGACGTGCGCCTCGGTGTCTACGCCCCGACCGGCGATTATGAAAAAGGCCAACTCGCCAATGCAGGACGGAACTACTGGACTTTCGAACCGGCGGTTTCATTTAGCTGGTTGAGCACCAAAATCGGAACCGAAGTCACGGTCTTCAGCGGCTTTGATATCAACACCGAAAATGATGCCACGCACTACCAGAGCGGCACGTCGTTCCATCTCGACGGCACCGTGGCGCAACATCTGCCGTTGTTTGGCGGTTTTGCCGGCGTGGGCGCGAACGGATTTGTTTACGAACAGATCACAGCGGACAGCGGGAGTGGGGCGACCTTGGGAAGTTTTGAAGGCCACACTTACGGTGTCGGACCGGTGGTTTCTTACGCGCACAAGATCGGCAAAGTTGATTTTGCCGGCGAAGTAAAATGGCTTCAGGAAGTGGACGTGCAAAAACGTCTCAAGGGCGATTATCTCTGGGTCAAACTCGGCATCGTGTTCTGATAAAGGTAATTTCGTCATCCAACTGCGAATAGGATCAAGCTGGGGGCAACGCGGCGCAGAAGAATTTAATTTGACCCAGCCTCGCTTGGAATGAAATGCTTTTGCATTCATGAAGGTAAATCTAAAATGGCTGCGCCGGGTGGTGGCGTTATTCCTTTGGCTCATTCTCGCCGTGGCCACGCTCTGGGCGACTGCGGCACTTTACTTTGACGTCCGAATCTCGTGGCTGCAACTTCCGCTGGCGGCCGTTTATAGTTTGGGCGTTGTGGCGGTGTGGGTGTTCGTCCGGCGTCCGTGGAAAATGGTTTTCACCGGCGCGGGATTTTTAATGGTGCTCGCATGGTGGTTTACCTTGCAACCTTCCAACCAACGCGACTGGCTGCCGGATCTGGCGGTGCTGCCTTACGCGGACATTAACGGCAATCAGGTGGTCATCCACAACCTCCGCAACTGCGATTACCACACGGAGACGAACTTCTCGGTGCAGCACTACGACAAGACGTTTGACCTCGCGGCGCTGCGCACGGTGGATTTGTATCTGGTCACGTGGGGTTCGCCGCACATCGCGCACACGATGGTGAGCTTCGGTTTTACCAATGGCGACTATGTTTGTTTTTCCATCGAGACGCGGAAGGAAAAGGGCGAAGACTATTCGGCGGTCAAAGGCTTGTTCCGCCAGTTTGAACTGACCTACATCGTCGCGGATGAGCGCGACGTGGTGCGGCTGCGGACAAATTATCGGCAGGGCGAGGAAGCGTGTCTCTACCGCATCCAAATGACGCCGGAACAAGGACGAACGCTTTTCCTCGACTATCTCCGCCGCGCCAATGAGCTGCATGCGCGCGCGGAATGGTATAACGCGCTTACGGACAATTGCACGACCGGCATTCGCGCTCAGCGTTCAGCGACCGATCGTGAACCGTGGAACTGGCGGATGCTCCTGAATGGTCACCTCGACGAATTGCTTTACGCGCGCGGCACAATTATAACGAACTTGCCGTTTGCCGAGTTGAAAAAAATATCCAACATCAACTCACGGGCCAAAGCGGCGGATCAGGCGGCTGATTTTTCACAACAAATCCGCCGGGGATTGCCCGGCTTTGACGAATAACCTGAAACGAAAACTTGCTGAAGCAAGATCATGAAAAACTATTTTTTACCGGGCTGCGTGCTGGGAATTTTGCTGATGCTGGCGGGCTGCACGACGCCCATCGGGGCGGACAAGGTGGCGTCGCGACAGGCTTACCTGAACCTGAACGAGAACGCTCTCAACAGCAGCCGGTGCAGCGCGGACACGCTGCGCGTGCTGCACCGTTATGATTTGGAGAATTCGTTCACAAAAAATCCGGATGCGACGTTGGCAAAACTTCAGGCGATTGCTTCCGGGGATGAGCGGCGCGATGTCCTTTACGCCTTGAGCGAATTGAGTTTCTGGAACGCGGAACGCCAGAGCCGGGGTGTCAAGCCGTGGGTGCCGAACCAGTCGCGCAACAGTTATTTCGCCTCAGCCATCTATGCTTATCTCTACCTGCTGGGCGAAGCTGGCGATGTCCGGCCCAACCCGTTCGATCTACGGTTCCGCACGGCGGGCGATTTTTATAATCGCGGTCTGGCACTAGGGTTGATGGTCAGCACCAACGCGCAGGTCGATTTAGACAGCGGGCCGCGTCAGACGCCGGCAGGCGTGGTGGCGGTGCAGTTCACGCAGCCGGGCTTTCCGTTTGATTTGAATCAAATCCGAAAATTTTATTCGGCGGATGATTTTGTCGTGCGCGGCCTCTCCACACGCAATCGTGATTCCGGTTTGGGCGCACCGCTGATTGCCGTCACGGAAAAAATCGGGCGGTTTCAGGAGCCACGCCGTTTTCCTGCCACCGTTTTTCTGCGCGTAACGGGCGATGTGCGCGACTGGAGCGTGGGTAAATTGAGCGCCACGCTGGAACTCTATGCCACGTTTGGCTCGGCGGCAGTTGAAGTCAATGGCAAGCGCGTGCCGCTGCAAACCGATACCACCACACCGATTGCTCAAGGCTTGAATGACAGCCCCATCTGGGGTTGGGGCATCAGCCAGTTTTTTTCAGCAGTAAACCAAACCAAGACCGGCATCCGTCTGACGCAGCCGTATGAACCCGGCAAAATCCCAATCGTGTTTGTGCATGGCACGGCGAGCAGTCCTGTCTGGTGGGCGGAAATGTGGAATACGCTCCGCGCCGATCCGGTGCTGCGTGAACGCTATCAGTTCTGGGCGTTTAATTATGCCAGCGGTAACCCCATCACCTACACGGCGGGAATTTTGCGCAACGACCTGATGAACCAGATTAAACTGCTCGACCCGGACGGCAAGGACGCAGCGCTGCAACAAATGGTCGTTATCGGCCATAGTCAGGGCGGAATGCTCGCGAAGCTCACTGCGACCGATACCGGCGACAAGCTCTGGCGACTCGTTTCCCAGACCAACATTGATGAACTTAAGATTGATGTGCCGACCCGGGAATTGCTGCGCAGTAACTTTTTCTTCAAGCCGTTGCCCTGCGTGTCGCGCGTCATTTTCATCGCCACGCCACATCGCGGCAGTTACCAAAACACCTCGTTTGTTCAGAAATTTCTGACCCGGTTCATGGAATTTCCCAACGAACTGGTGAGCGCCTCCACCAGTTTGCTGAAGTTGAAAGACACGCTCAATCTTCCGCCAGCAGTGCGCAACGGCATTCCGTCCAGTTTGAACGGCATGGCCACTGACAATCCTTTCATGCTCACATTGGCCGACATTCCCGTCGCATCTGGCATCAAGTGCAATTCCATCATCGCCATCAACAGCGACAAGCAACCGCCGCAAGGCGAGGACGGCGTGGTAAAATACACCAGCGCCCACGTGGATTATGCGGAATCGGAATTCATCGTGCGCAGTGGGCATTCGTGTCAGGGCAATCCACTGACGATTGAAGAAGTGCGCCGCATCCTGCTACAAAATCTGGGCGGGGCCAAAACGGAAAAGTGAGCAGCGTGCCACTCAAAAGTTGCGCCGCCATTCGTCGCTGATAGTCTACGGGCGCGGTTTTTATCCCATGAACCACTTTCATCAACAGCGGAATCTGAAATCAAACTTCCCCCAATTTTTTCTTCGCGGCTTTATTGCTGGCGGCATGTTGATAATCCTGATGTTAACGAGCTGTTCGTTGACGCGGCTTTCCGGTTCACAACCCAAGGCGCAGGTGAATTCGCTCCAGCTTTCCAGCCAGTCAACGGGGCCGGTCACGCTGCCGGTGTTGCAGGCGCAGGTGATGCGTTTCGCGGACACGTATTCCGCCACGGTGGCGCAGGCTTGCGATGATGTTACAACCGCGACCACCAATATCGAACTACGTGAGTCGGTATTGCGTTGGAAGCTGGGTCAGTCCACAGCAGCTTATATCAATGCCACGGGCCAAAATCCGGCGGTCAACGCGCTGGACATGCTGGTGCTCGTTAGCATGGCGCGGATGGTGATTCAGGATTACGGTTCGGAAACTTACGGCGATGAAGTCCGGCCGCTACTCGAGACGCAATTGAATTTGGAAACGAATGCCTGGACGTTGGCGCGCGGCGTCCTCAAACCTTCACAAGAAACCGAATTGCGCGATCTGATTCAAGAGTGGCGCGCTAGAAATCCGCATCAGCGTTACGTTGGGCCGGTGCGTTTCCGGGAATTCGTCACCGCTCTGGGCAAGACGCCGACGCAGGCAACGACTGCGCCGACGAGTATTTTCAGTTTGCTTTACCTCGACCCGCTTGCGGGATTGGATCCCACGGCTGCCGCGATTCAAGAGACGCGCGAAATGGGCGAGCGCGCGATGTATTACACACAGCGTATGCCGATGCTGTTGAGCTGGCAGGTAGAACTGCTGGCGTATCGGCTCGCGGGGCAGCCGGAATCGCAACAGATTTTAAACGATGCCAGTCGGCTGGCGGCGGCTTCCGAAGTATTTGCGAAAACGGCGCAGCAATTACCGCAGCTCGTCAACGATCAACGACAGGCGGCCATTCAACAAATTCTCGACGGTCTGACTTCGCAGGGCAACAAATCCCGCGAACTCCTGAACGACACGCGCTCGACGCTGGACTCGGCGGGCGCGGCGGCCAAGAACATCAACGCCGCCGTGCAGTCGCTTACGGCCTTCGTGCAATACGTTTCCCCGACGAATGCCACGCCAACTTCCAGCACGAACAGCCAGCCGTTCAATGTGCTGAACTATGGCACGGCGGCGACGCAGATTGGCGCGGCGGCGGATCATATCAACGCTTTGCTGGCCTCAGTTAACCAAACCACTCCGGAGCTGACCGCGCAGACCAAGGCGGTGGTGGATCATGCGTTCTGGCGCGGGCTGATCTTGATTTTGTTTTTACTAATCGGCGCGGTGTTGGCGGCGCTGGGGTATCGGCTACTGGCAAGTCGTTTCGAACGAGGCGCGGGCGACCAGAGAAAAAACTGACGGCGGGATTTGTTTCGCCGTCGCTTGCGCGGCCAATGGAGGGAGAAACAAAGACAAATTGTAACGTAAAATGCCTTTACAATTTTGGCGGCTAATGTTTTAACAATCTAAACGGGAATCGAATGCAGCGAGGTGTTTTCTGGATGCGGCTTGTATTCGTGTTTCAGGTTTAGAGGCGCGTCAACCTTGTTTCCAAAAATATGAAAAAACATCTGGTTACCTTCGGGAAATTATTTGGGCTGGCGGCGATTGCTATCAGCTTGATTGCCATGCCAACGGCACAGGCGGATGTAGTCGTGCTGCAAAGCGGAACGGTGATCACCGGCAAAATTTTGCAGCAGGATGCCAACGGCGTGCTGATGCAAATGGAATACGGCACGTTTCGTTATCCGCTGGACTTGGTCAAGGAAGTGAAGCCCGAAGCCGCTGCCGCCCCGCACGTTTCCAACAACGGACAAGTGATTCCCGATTGGGCGCAGATTGTTTCCCTGCTGGCGAATAATGGTTGGGCGGATAATTTGCAACAAGTGCCGGCACCCGTGATCAGCTATGGGATGTTCAAGAACATTCCTTACATCTCGTTCCGCTGCGCTACGGGTGGTTACGAACTCAATATCTACGGCGACTTGAATCATCCCGCCGCCGTCCAGTTTGGCGCGATGACGTATAACAGCCAGAGCGCTGCCGCCAAAAGCAACTGCGTCAATTTTGTCTGCTCGTTGCTGGCCAGTGCGGACACCCGTAAAATGGTTCGCGCGCTGGATTTGAACCGGAAAACCATGATGGAAAATGGCGGAATGGCGGCTGGAACTATTTTGCCGGGCGAGTGGGGTTCTTATGGCGGTTGGTGGGTGATGGTCTATGACGCCAATGCGCTCGCCAGTGCGCAGGCTTCAGAAGCGGAATTGCTGGCCATCGCGCAACCTCGTGTCGCGCAGCCAACACAACCGCCATCGCAATCGGCGACAGGAGACGCAGCGATTCCTCCGCCAGTAAGTGCAACAACGCCGCCACCGACCACCTCCACTTCGCCGGCTACTAGCAGCACCACCTACGATAATTATTATGGCTATGGTTACGGCACGACGTATGCCGCCGCTGGCTGGACGGCTGCGGAAATAAATCAGACGCATCCGGCGATTCCCCCAGCGACTTATCCCACCGCCGCTGCCAACACAGCTTATCCCGTGGAAGCGGACAAAATCTATCCCCGGACATACACCCGCACCGCTGCCGGTTATGACAATGCCTACCGCCATTACCGTTGACTCATAAAAAGCCATTTAATATTTACCTATAAAGTTTTCCCCTTAAATTAAACCGTAAACCAAAGGAGAATTATGAAACGAAACCAACTATTGAAATTCGGGGTCACCGCGCTGATCACTTCAGCAATGCTCGGCATGACTTCCTGTTCCACTGCGCCGAAAGGCGGCTCACCCATTGAAACCACTGGCATACCGGGTTCACCCAGCGCCACCACGACCATCTCGGGTTTGCAATTGCCCGCGCCGGGTCCGAAGTTCGGCGGCGATATCAAGGACGGCGCGCTGCAGTCAAAAGCCTGGTGGGCGCCGCGCATCGTGCCGCCGAAACAGGCACCGAACGTCCTGCTCATCATGACGGACGATTCCGGCTTTGGTGTTCCCAGCACATTTGGCGGTGTCATTCCAACGCCGACGATGGAACGCCTCGCCCAGTCCGGCTTGCGCTATAACAATATTCATTCAACCGCGCTTTGTTCGCCGACGCGCGCCGCGCTCATCACCGGCCGCAATCATCATTCCGTCGGCTTCGGTGTGATCTCCGAGCAGTCCACGGGTTTCCCCGGCTACAACAGCATCATCCCGAAGGACAAGGCCACCATCGGTCGCATCCTAAAAGAAAATGGTTATGCCACCTCGTGGTTCGGCAAAGACCACAACACGCCAGCGTTTGAATCGAGTTCCATTGGACCATTTGACCAATGGCCGACCGGCATGGGCTTTGAATATTTTTACGGCTTCGTGGGCGGCGACGCGAACCAGTGGGAACCCAATCTGTTCCGCAACAACACTCAGATTTATCCCTTCCGTGGTCAGGAAGGTAAATGGAATCTCCTCACCGGCATGGCGGATGATGCCATTGATTATCTGAACCGGCTCAATCAGACGGATCCCTCTAAGCCGTTCTTCTGCTACTACGTGCCCGGTGCCACACACGCGCCGCATCATCCGACCAAGGAATGGGTGGACAAAATCCACGACATGCATTTGTTCGATCAAGGTTGGAACAAACTCCGTGAGCAGATTTTTGAGAATCAGAAAAAGCTCGGCGTGATTCCGCAAAACACGCAGATTGAACCGTGGCCGACGAACGTGCTCAAGAACTGGGACGATTGCACGGCGGACGAGAAAAAGTTGTTCATCAAGCAGGCCGAAGTGTTCGCCGCGTTTGAAGCCTACAACGATTATGAAATTGGCCGCGTCATTCAGGCGGTTCAAGACATGGGCAAGCTCGACAACACGCTCATCATCTACATCAACGGCGACAACGGCACCAGCGCCGAAGGCGGCCCGATGGGCACGCCGAACGAAGTCGCGTTTTTCAACGGCGTCAACATGATGCCCGCGGAATTGCAATTGAAATGGTATGACGTCTGGGGCACGGAGCAGACCTACAACCACATGTCCGCCGGTTGGTCATGGGCGTTTGATACGCCGTTCACTTGGTTCAAGCAGAACGCTTCTCGTCTCGGCGGCGTCCGCCAATGCATGTGTGTTTCGTGGCCCGGTCACATCAAGGATCAGGGTGCGTTGCGCGAGCAATTCATGCACGTGATAGACGTCGTGCCGACCATCCTTGAAGTCTCCGGCATTTCGCAGCCGGAAACTGTGGATGGCATCAAGCAGTCACCCATTGAAGGCACGAGCTTTGCCTACACGTTTGACGCGGCGAATGCCAAAGCGCCCACGCGCCATCACACGCAGTATTTTGAAATGTTCGGCCAATGGTCATTGTATCATGACGGCTGGATGTTGAGCACGAAGGTTAACCGCGCGCCGTGGGAAGCTTTTGGCGCAGCGAATCCTGACCCGCTCAACAATCAAGTGCTGGAGCTTTACAATCTGGACAAAGATTTCAGCCAGTCGCAGAACATCGCCGCTCAATATCCCGACAAGGTCAAGGAGTTGAAAGAAATGTTCATCGGCGAAGCCAAGAAATATGAAATCTTCCCGATGGACGCTTCGGTGGCGGCGCGCATTGTGGCACCGCGTCCGAACATCACTGCCGGTCGCACGGAATTCGTTTACACGCATGCGATGACTGGATTGCCGCAAGGCGATTCGCCCATGATTCTCGACGCGTCTTACACCATCACGGCGGAGATTGAAGTTCCTGAAGGTGGTGCCGAGGGCATGATTTTGACCTCCGGTGGTCGCTTCGGCGGCTACGGTTTTTATCTGCTCAAAGGCAAGCCGGTGTTCCTTTGGGATCTGGCGGACTTGAAGCGCATCAAGTGGGAAGCTCCGGACGCGTTAACGCCCGGCAAGCACACCATCGCATTTGACTTCAAGTATGACGGTCTCGGCGTCGGCACGCTGGCCTTCAATAACTTCAGCGGTCTGGGCCGTGGCGGCAAAGGCACGCTCCTCGTTGACGGCAAGGAAGTCGCCACGCAAGATATGGAGCACACCATGCCCATGATTTTGCAATGGGACGAAAGCTTCGATATCGGCTCCGACACGCTCACCGGCGTGAACGATGCGGATTATCAGCCGCCGTTCCCGCTCACCGCGAAGTTCGACAAGCTGACCATCAAGGTGGACCGGCCGCAATTGTCTGCCGAGGACATCAAGAAACTCGAAGAAGGCATGCAGAAGGCTGCTGACACAAAATAAGTCAGCCTTTCGATTGTGAACCACGCGGGCTGGTCTAAACGATTTGGATCGGCCCGCGAATTCACCAGCGAAAAACTAAAATCAAAAAACAAACCATGAAAACCAATTTAACAATCATTGCCGCTTGCCTTGTTGCCGCACTATTCGTCACAGGCTGCGCCTCCACCAAGGTCAGCAACCGCGAGCAGCTTGTGACCGGGAAAATTCCACGTCCCGCCACCATCTGGGTTTATGACTTTGTCGCCACGCCCGCCGATGTGCCGGCCAACTCGGCGCTGTCGGACGAAAAAGAATTGGATACCACCCCGCAAACTGCCGAGCAGATTGCGGAAGGTAAAAAACTGGGCGCGCAAATCGCCACGGAAATGGTCACGCAAATCAACAGTTTCGGAATGTCGGCGGCACAGGCTTCGGCGGATTCCAAGCCGAAGGTTAATGATTTGGTGATTCGCGGTTATCTGCTTTCCGTTCAGGAAGGCAGCGCCGCCAAGCGCGTGGCGATTGGCTTCGGCTCCGGGGCAGCGGAGTTGCATACGTTGGTTGAAGGCTTTCAAGTGACGGCAACGGGCGAGCGTAAACTGGGTTCCGGCACCGTCGCCGCCGACGGCGGCAAGAGTCCGGGAGCGGTCTTGGGCGTAGCGGTCTTTCTGGCCACGAAGAATCCGGCGGGTCTGATCATCAGCGGCGGAATGCACGTCTATGGCGAAGCGAGCGGCAGCAGCACGGTGGAAGGCCGGGCCAAATCCACCGCCAAGGAAATCACGGACGTGCTGAAGCAACGGTTTCAAGAGCAGGGCTGGATTGATTGAGCGCGTTGGTAGCGAATTATGGAGCTTCAAATCATTTGCGCGTGAGGATGCCTGCAGCGATTACGGTGATTTTCGTTGCGTGCAGGATAAATAACCTTGCAACTTCAAAACCAACATTCTGACTGCAACCGGCCATTGACCGATACGTCGGTCATTGCCTGTCAGGATTGTGATTTATTGCAACGTATCCCCGAAGTGCCGACGGGCGCGTCCGTGCGTTGTCCGCGTTGCGACAAGGAACTGTGGCGGCACAAGCCGGATTCTTTCAACCGCACGCTGGCGATGACGCTCGCGGCGTTGGTGCTTTATATCATCGCGAACGCCGTGCCCATGCTCGGCCTGAACGCCGTTGGCCGCGAGGCGTTCACCACCGTGATTGGCGGCGCAGAACAACTCTGGCATGACGGACAGCAACTTGTCGCCTTGCTCGTGCTTTTCGCTGCGGTCATTTCGCCGGCCTTACAGATTGGCTTTCTACTTTTGATTTTGATCGGCTGCCAGCGGGAACGTCCGCCCTTCTGGGTGGGTTTGTTTCTACGCAACCTGAATTTCACCCGCACGTGGAGCATGATCGAAGTCATGCTGCTCGGCGTGATGGTGGCGCTGACAAAAATTGCGGATTACGCCCATGTCATTTTGGGAACGGCCCTGTTCGCATTGTTTGCGCTGGTGATCTTGCTCGCGGCTATCCAATCGACATTTGATCCGCGCGAGGTTTGGCAGCGGATTGAGTGGGCGGAAGAGGAAGCGCAAGTTGCAGCGCCGGTCAAACCGGTCGCGGAGGTGGTCACATGAGTGAACTGGCTCCCACGGCGATGGCGCAAGGTTTGCAGAGCTGCGAAGGCTGTGGATTGCTCTCCCGTCCCGCGCCCGAGGCGCACGAGGGCCGTTGTCCACGTTGCGACGAGAAACTGGAATTCCGCAAGCCCGCCAGTCTGGAACGCACCCTAGCTTACCTGATCGCAGCGGCGATTTGTTACATCCCGGCAAATGTGTTGCCGGTGATGAAAACCATCACGTCCGGCGGCAGCGAGTCCGACACCATCATGCAGGGCGTCGTGCTGTTGTGGTCGCCGACCGGTTGGCCGCTGTCGCTCATCGTGCTGTTTGCCAGCGTCATGATTCCGAGCGCAAAAATCCTGGCGCTGCTCTATCTCGTCATCAGCGTGAAGCGCGGCTCAATAAAAAATAATTCACAGCGCGTGCGAATGTATCGCATGGTTGAGATTGTAGGTCGCTGGTCCATGGTGGACGTGTTTGTGGATACTTTCACCGTGGCGCTCATCCAGTTGCAACCGCTCATGTCGGTGGAGCCGGGGCCGGGATTATTATTCTTTGCGGCGGTCGTGGTGCTGACTATGCTGGCGGTGGAGTCATTCGATCCGCGGTTGATTTGGGATTCCGCGAACGCGACGCAAAATCCAAAAGAGGTTCAACATGTCTGACAACGATAAATTTGCCAAAGTTACCGACGCCAAAACCGTGCCAAAAAAACGCACGCGTCTCTCGCTCGTCTGGGTCATCCCCATCGTCGCCGCCGCCACCGGCGTTTGGATCGCCGTGACGCGCATCATGAACGAAGGGCCGGAGATCAGCATTATTTTTTCCTCGGGCGACGGCTTGGAAGCGAACAAGACCAAGGTGAGATACAACGGACTCGAAGTGGGCGAACTGACCAGTGTCCGGCTGGCGGCCGACCATAAACACGTTGTGGCCACCGCGCAGATGAGTCCGAAAGCGAAGGGTTTTTTGGTGAAGGACACCAAGTTTTGGGTGGTGAAACCGCGCATGTCCGGTTTGAACATCACCGGGCTCGGCACCTTGATTTCGGGACATTATATAGGCGTGCAGCTCGGCCAATCGCACGAAACGGAGCGTAGCTTTACCTCGCTCGAAACGCCGCCGGTGACCGGTGATGTTCCCGGAAAGATTTTCATGCTCAAGACTGCGGAACTAGGTTCGCTGGGTGAAGGCACGCCGATTTATTATCGCCAATTGCAGGCCGGGCAGGTCGTGTCCTACGAATTGGATAAAGGCGGCAATTTTTTGAATGTGAAAATTTTCGTGCAGGCGCCTTACGACCAATACGTCAACCCCGACACGCGCTTCTGGCAGGCGAGCGGTGTGGATCTTACCCTTTCCGCCAACGGTCTGCATGTCCAGACGGAATCAGTCATGTCCATTCTGGCGGGCGGAATTGCCTTTGAAACTCCGGCAACGGACGCTCCGTTGGCACCCGCTGTTGCCGACAGTGCCTTCGATCTTTTTGACAATCGCACCACAGCGTCTCGGCCACCGGCTCGCGATCCGCATACGTATCTGTTGATGTTCAAGCAATCCGTGCGCGGACTGGAAGTCGGCGCGCCTGTGGTCATGAACGGCATTGCCATCGGCGAAGTCACGGCCATCAATCCGCAGTTCGATGCGCAGAAAGCGGAATTTACCGTGCCGGTCACCATCAGCGTGGATCCAGCCCGCTACGGTGTGAAATTCCTCAATTTGCCGGACAGCGAAAACGCTTCTAAAAATAATCAGGCGGTCATGAACGCCATGGTCGCCCACGGACTGCGCGCCCAATTGAAGACGGGTAATCTCATCAGCGGCTCGTTGTATGTGGCGGTTGATCTCGTTTCCAACGCGCCGCCGGCCACTTTGGACTGGTCGCAGTCGCCCGTGCAATTGCCAACGTTGTCCGGCAAACTCGAAGGAATCGAGGACAGCGTGGCCAGCCTGCTCAAAAATCTTGATAAGACCGTCGTGGACGCGCGCGGCACGCTGACCAACGCCGATCGGTTGCTGGATAACGCCGGCACGCTGCTCGCGCCGGATTCCGTGTTGAATTCGGAATTGAATAATCTGCTGATGCAAGGGGGCGGCGCCGCCCGTTCGCTCCGTGTGCTGGCCGATTATCTCGAACGTCATCCGGAAGCTTTGATTCACGGCAAAACTGGAGAGGCAAAATAATGAAAAAATATTTCCAACAAACCATCGCCATCGCCTTCGTCGCCATCGTGGTCGCCGGTTGCGCTTCGGCTCCGTCCAAGTTTTACACCCTCAACGCCACCGCCAAAAGCGATGGCGTTTCCGAGGCGCACTACGCCATCCTCGTAGGGCCGGTGACGGTTCCGACCGAAGTGGACCGGCCGCAATTCACCGTGCAGCTCGCGCCCAACCGCGTCGGCGTGGATGAATTCAACCGCTGGGCCGCGCCCTTGAATGAAAATATCGCCCGCGTGATTGCCGCCGATCTCGCCACCTCGCTCGGCACGCCGCGCGTGGCCACCGGTTCGCTGGCTAATTTTAGTCCCGACTATCGCGTATCGCTCGAAATTCAGAAGTTCGAGACCACTCCGGGCAAGTCTGTGCAGATTGAAGCCGTGTGGGTAGTCCGCAAATCCATGGGTGGCGTATCGCTTTCCGGTCATACCAGCGCCAGCGAACCGGCGACGGGCGACTACGACGCGCTCGCGGCCGCGCATAGCCGCGCGTTGGCGAAAGTCAGCGCCGACATCGCTGCCGCCATCCGGGCTGACGCGCTGCCAAAGCCGTAAGTTGGCCGTTTCAACCTTCGCTCACGGTTCCGCTTGGTTTGTCAGCCAGGTTTTACTGTGAACATTTCGGGCGCCATCGCGCCCTCGGCCACGCGCGTCACACTGCCGGTCATCAGGATGTCAAAGCCGTCGTGGATCTCGATCTCAATGAGTCCGCCCGGGCAATGCACCGTGACGTTTTTATCCACCAGACCTAGCTTGTGCGCCACCGCCGCGCTTGCGCTGCTGCTGCTCCCGCTTGCCAGCGTGTAACCCGCGCCACGTTCCCAGATTTCAATGGCGATGTTCGCGCGGTCGAGAACTTTTAGAAATTGCACATTCGTCTTGCGTGGAAAATTCGGATGCACTTCCAGCAACGCGCCGAATTCGTGCGCGAGCTTCGCGTTGATTTCCGGCAGCGGCACCACGCAATGGGGATTCCCGATGGTCGCGGCGCAGAAGGTAAATTCGCGGCCGCCCACGGAAATCTTTTCGTTGATGACCTCGCGCGGCAACCCCGTCACGGGAATTTTCTCGCTGTTAAAACTCACTTTGCCCATCTCCACGCGCACCATCTTCCCGCCGTCAAACACCGTCGAGCGCACGATGCCGCCGTCCGTCTGGAGCGCAAATTCTTCGTTGCCGACAAATTTTGTGTCCCACAGATAGCGCGAGAAGATGCGCACGCCGTTGCCGCTCTTCTCGGCGATGCTGCCATCGGGATTATAAATTTTCAGCGCGCACTTGGCGGTGGTGGAGGGCAGGGGCCCCAGCAGAATGCCGTCCGAGCCGACGCCGAAATTGCGGTGGCAGATGAGTTTGACCTGTTCAGTCGTGAGTGGCGCGGCCAGCTGCTTCGGGTCAATGACAATGTAGTCGTTGCCGAGTGCGTGATATTTGGTGAAAGCAATGTTCATCCCGCACAGAATAACGTGCCGGGCGCAGAGCGTAAAACAGATTCAAGTCCGCCCAGCCGCCAAGGTTTTACGCTGGCGGTTTGCGTTTGACGGGGCGGGGGACGATGTGGGAACTTTTCTCGGTTAATCAGTCCAAGGCTCCCAACCCATCATCTCTATTTATGAAAAAAATGCTTCAACTGGCGGCGGTTTGCTGGCTGCTCGTTCTCCTTGATTTTCACGTCGCCACCGCCTACGCCCAAGGCGCGCTCGCGCCGCCCGGGTCGCCCGCCGCGACGATGAAGACACTCGACCAGATTGAGGCGCGCACCATTGTTAATGCGGTCAACACCCCGGGCGATGCGAACAATCTTTTCATCGTCAGCCAGCCGGGATCGTATTATCTGACGACAAACCTCGTTGGCGTGAGCGGTAAAAACGGAATTCTGATTGTCACGAACAATGTGTCGCTCGACCTAAACAGCTTTGCCGTGCAGGGCGTGGCGAGCACTTTGGTGGGAATTTATCTCCCCAATGCAGTCACCAACATCATCGTGCGCAATGGCATAGTGAGCGGCTGGGGAGCGGCTGGTCTGTTCACCGCCAGCGCTTCTATTTTTAACATGGTGGTTGAGCGGATCAACGCTTCCGGAAACGGAACCATTGGTATCCGCATATTCGGTGCCGGGGTGGTGCGTGACTGCACCAGCCATGGGAATGGCACGGTTGGCATTTTTGCCGGTGGCGGCTTAGTGACCGGATGCACGGCACAGAACAACGTCAGCGATGGCATTTACGCCCAGTCTAGCGGCATCATCATCAACAGCTGCACATCGCAGGGCAACCTCGGAAGCGGCATCTACGCGATCGGTAGTGCCACAGTAATCAACTGTCTGGTGCAAAATAATAGCACCCACGGAATTTTCCTCATCGGCGGCGGGACCGTGTCCGGCTGCACCGCGCAGAACTGTGGTGGCACGGGCATATACGTCAGGCCCGGGATCGTATCGGACTGCTTCACCCAGGGCAACACGAACAGCGGCATTTATGTCGATGGGCCGGGCAGCGCGGTCATCGGCAACACTTGCACTGGGAACAATCCCGGCAATCTAACAACTGCGGCAGGCATTTTCATCAACGACGCCCGCAACCGCATCGAAGACAACCATGTCTCGGCCAATGGCTACGCGGGAATTCAAGTGCGCAGCTTTAGCGGCTATACTAACAACCACATCATCAAGAACAGTGTCGAGAGCAGCGTCGGGGCGAATTTCATCACACCCAACGCGCAGATTGTCGGCCCGCTCATCACCAACACGGTTTCCGGCATAATCACCAACTCGAACCCGTGGGCGAATTTCTCATTTTAGAATAAGCCGGAATAGGTTCTCATGAGAACATTCCTGATAATATCGCTGCTATTAACCGCGCTGGCCGAAGTTCACGCCGCCACGACGGTGGATGCCGTGAACCGCTACGCCTACGGCGGTAACTTCGG